>PMOV01000057.1:0-12534 GCA_003161195.1 Acidobacteriota bacterium
GGCGTTGATGATGGTGACGGGGCGATAGGTGGGCGCGAAAGTTGGGGATTCAAATTCGGCTAGAGCTTCGGCGGGGACGGCGGCGGTCAGTGATTCTTCGGGCGTGATGTTAGAGCTTTCGGGATTTGGCGAAATTTCCGGTGGCGTGGTGTTTTGTGGCGCGGCTTTGGCTCCGCCGAGGAAGCGCGCGACTTCTTCCAGTGGGCGCTGGGTGGCGGAGAGGCCGATGCGCTGGAGCGGTCTGCCGGTCAGGTGTTCAAGGCGCTCGATGGAAAGGGCTAGGTGCGAACCGCGTTTTGCGGGGACCAAGGCGTGGATTTCGTCAATGACGACGACTTCGATGGCGCGCAGGGCTTCGCGCGCGTTTGAAGTGAGCAACAGGTAAAGCGATTCCGGTGTGGTGATTAGAATATCGGCGGGATGGCGCGAGAAGCGGGCGCGTTCGGCGGGAGGAGTGTCGCCGGTACGGATGGAAACTGCGGGCATGTGAAATTCAGCTTGCTGACGTTGTGCGGCCTGGGCGATGCCTACGAGCGGGGCTTGGAGATTGCGTTCTACGTCCACCGCCAGAGCTTTAATTGGGGAGATGTAGAGGACGCGGCAAAGCTGCTGCGGCGGGGGAACTGGCGTGAACATCAACCGATTGATGCACCAGAGGAAGGCGGCCAGGGTTTTGCCGGTGCCGGTGGGGGCTAGAATCAGGGTGGATTCGCCGCGGGCGATCGGCGGCCAGCCGGCGATTTGCGGGCGGGTGGGCGAGGCAAATACGGCGGAGAACCATTCCTGGACGGCGGGGTGGAATAGTTGCAGGGCCTGCGAAGTATCCACCGGTTTCGGAATTGAGGCGGGTTGCGGACGCTTCGGCATTTGGAGCGAGCGACGATTCCTCTCTCGGGATCTGGAGGACAAGCCTTCTGGACGCAGCGAAATACGAGATGTTAGATGCGCTTTGAAACCAAGCGAAGCATCCGCCTCTATCTTCTCATATTCGCTTTAGATTCGCTGTGGGTGCTGACGCTACAGATGAGTCAGGCCGCTTGGCTGCGCCATTTGTGTCAAGATAGTGTCGCAAAAACCGCCAATACGGAGATTCATCGCGCACAAATCGCGCGATGGAGAACCGTAGGCGTTCCCAGGAAAGGCAACCCGCATGGACGCTCATTCACGCAAAGTGGTGCAAGAGAATCGCGACTACACGATGTTTTCGTGGTCCGTGCAGGGCGCAGCGGCTCCGCTGCATTTGAAGCGCGCGCAGGGGGTGTATTTCTGGGATGGCGACGACAATCGTTGGCTGGATTTCAGCTCGCAGCTGATCAATTTGAATGTCGGGCACCAGCATCCGAANNTTTTTTACTTTGGGCGGAGCGGAAGCCAACGAAAATGCCATGAAGATGGCCAAGCTGGTGACCGGGCGGCCGAAAATTATTACCCGGTATCGGTCGTATCACGGCGCGACGATGGGGGCGATGACGGCGTCTGGCGATCCGCGGCGGTGGCCGGTGGAGCCGGGGATTCCGGGGATTGTGCGGGTTTTTGATCCTTATTGTTATCGGTGTCCGTTTGGGCAGAAGGTGGAAACTTGCCACCGCGAATGCGTTTCGCACATTGAAGAAGTGATTCAGATGGAGGGGCCGAAGTCCATCGCGGCGATTATGGTGGAGGGCATTACGGGGTCGAATGGGTTGCTGATTCCGCCGGACGATTACTATCCGAAGCTGCGCGCGCTATGCGACAAGTACGGCTTGCTGCTGATTACCGACGAGGTGATGAGCGGCTTTGGGCGTACCGGCGCTTGGCTGGCCACGCAGCACTATGGCATTCGGCCGGACATGGTTACTTGCGCGAAGGGATTGACGAGCGGGTATATGCCGCTGGGCGCGGTGATTGTTTCGGATGCGGTGGCCAAATATTTTGAGACGAACATGCTGTGGGGCGGGCTGACGTACAGCGGGCATCCGGTTTCGTGCGCGGCGGCGGTGGCGAATTTGCGGATTTATGAGGAAGACGGGATTTTCGCTAATGTTGCGGCGCGTGGGCAGCAGCTTGGGCAGCGCCTGCAAGCGATGAAGCGCAAATATCGCTGCGTTGGGGATGTGCGGCACATTGGGCTTTTTAGCGTGCTGGAATTGGTGAAGGATAAGGGAACGCGCGAACCGCTGGCGCCGTTTAATGGGAGCAGCCCGGAGATGGTTAAGCTGGCGGCGCATTTGAAGAGCCGGCATCTGTACGCGTTTAGCAGATTTAATATGCTGTGGGTGTGCCCGCCGCTGATTATTAATGAGGGGGAGTTGAATGCGGGGCTGGATATTGTGGAAGAGGCGCTGGGGACGGTGGATGCGGCGCTGGCGCCTGCGGCGGCGGAAGAGGCGGCTGGTGTGGGCACAGTTCGGCCCTAAAAAGAAATACACAGAAGCCTCAGAGTTTTAGTTTTTGCACGCCTTGACAAAGGGTGCGCAGAGGCGGATTATCTCCTGTAGGCGAACAAAAAGCGAATATCGTTGGTCCTCCTCTACTTCGCCTTTTCCGCCAGAGACCCCAGGCCTGTCTTGGGCCATACCGTGAACGCTCATGAATAGCCGCGCTGCCGCTTTGCGTTTGCATGTGGAAACCGCGCTGGCGGGCCGCGTGGTTGCGCCGCTGGAGTATCGCAACCGGCAGGTGGTGGAGACGGTTTCGGCGGGGCGGCGCGAGATTGACGAGCTTACGGGAGGATTGCCGCGCGGGTGCTTGACGGAAATTTATGGCGCGGCGTGCAGCGGGCGGACGAGTTTGCTGCATGCCGCGCTGGCGGCGCGCACCGGGGAGGCGGAGGTTTGCGCGCTGGTGGATGGGCGCGACGCGTTTGATCCCGCGGCGGCGCTGGCTGCGGGCGTGAGCTTGCGGCAATTGCTGTGGGTACGCTGCAAAACCCTCGACCAGGCATTGCGCGCCACGGATCTGCTGATTCAGGGCGGCGGCTTCGGGCTGATTGCGCTGGATTTGAGCGATGTGGCGCCGCGGCTGGTGCGCCAGGTGCCGCTTAATGTGTGGTTTCGCTTTCGGCGCGCGGTGGAGGGGACGCCGGCGATTCTGTTTTTGCTGGCGCAAGAGTCCAACGCAAAAACTTGCGCGTCGCTGGTGTTGCGTATGGAGGGCGGGCCGGCGGCGTGGCGGGAGACGGCGAAAGAAAATGTGACGGGCTGGCGGGAGAACGCCGGGCGGCAAAAAGCTTCCCGCAAAAATGTGGCGCAGGAAGACCCGGTGCATGCGGCGGGATTTTTGTTGGAAGGCGTGAAGGGATGGGCGGAGGCGGTGCGCTCCCGGATGCAGACGGAGGATGGGCGGCCGAAAGCGCAGCGCGCGGCGGGGCAGCAGGTTTTGTCGCAAGTTTTATCGATTGATGCGCGCGGGCTGCATGGTCCGCGTGTGGATACGGCGCAATTGATGATGAAAACGGCGTGGAATTATCTGGACCCAAACTATTTGGATACAAATTATTCGGATACGAGAGAAAACACTCGTGCGGAGGGGGAACAAATTGAGGGGGAACAAATTACAGCGCCACAAATTGTATCGTCACGGGGGTAACGCACCACGGTGAAAATTGCCGACAGCAATTCACCCCTTGGGTCACGCAGCTATGGCATTTGCAGCTATCTACGTTCCGGAATTTATGGTGCAGGCCGTGGTGCGTGCGGAGGGCCGCATGGAGTGCGGCGCGGAAGTACATGCGGAAGCACGGCCGAAAAAACCCGCGGAAACTGGCGCAACAATCGGTGCCAAGGGCGCATCGACGATGCGTGCTATTGCGCTGATCGATGGGAATCCACCTTTGTGGAACGTGGTGGCCGCCAACTCCCATGCGCTGGCTGCAGGCATCGTTTTGGGCATGACGAAAGCTACCGCCGCGCAATTTGCCGGCGTGGAACTGCGCGTGCGCTCGTTGGCGGCGGAAAAGGCAGCGCACGCGGCGCTGCGCGATGCTGGATGGTCGGTCTCGCCGCGCCTGGAAGACACCGCAGCTGATTTGATCGTCGTGGATATCACGGGCTTGTCCGCGCTGCTTGGCTCGGAAGAAAAAATCGCGGCCTTGCTGACGGCGCGTGCCGCGGATTGCGGACTGGGCGTCAACGTGGCCATCGCCGAACATTTGCCGGCGGCGGAAATCGCGGCGCGCGGTTTTGCGGGAAGCACCTTGCTGGCCCCTGGCACGGAAGCGGCGCACATCGGGAAATTACCAATTCATGTGCTTTCTCCACCGGAAGAAATGGCGGAGACGCTGGCGCTGTGGGGCATTCGCACCTGCGCGGAGCTGGCGCGGTTGCCGGCGTTGCAGCTTTCCGAGCGGCTGGGCCAGCCGGGGCTGCATTTGCAGGCGCTGGCGCGTGGCACGGCTAAGCGTGCCTTGATTGTTGCCGAGCCGGAACTGACGTTTGCCGAAGAGATGGAATTGGACGATGCGGTGGAAGAACTCGAGCCGCTGTCGTTCGTTTTGGGCCGCCTGCTCGACCAGCTTTGCGCGCGATTAACGGCACGCGCACTGGCGGCGAGCTTGCTGCGCGTACATTTCGCTCTGCAGCCGGCCTTTGAAAACGCGCTGGATGTGCGCACGGAAGTGGTGCGCGCCAAAAGCGTGCCTGGGGTTTACGAGCGGATCATGCAGCTTCCCGTTCCGATGCGCGATCCCAAACTGCTGCTGAAGCTGTTGCGCTTACGTTTGCAAGGCAGCTCTCCCGGCGCGCCCATCGTGAAGGTACGGATCACTGCGGAAGCTGCGGCGCCGCGCAAGGCGCAGCGTGGTCTTTTTCTGCCCACGTTTCCCGATGCGGAAAAGCTGGAGCTGACTTTGGCGCGGCTTGCGAACCTCGTTGGCGAGGACCATGTAGGCTCCGCGGAAGTGTTGGATACCCATCGCCCGGGCAAATTTCGCATGTATAAATTCGCTCCGGTGCGCGAAGAGACCGGACGGCGCAAAGAAAAACTCGGCGCAAAGAAAAACCCTGCCACGCAAACGCCAAAACATGCTCCGGCTGCGTCTGCGGCGCTGAGCCTTCGCGTATTTCGTCCGCCGCTGCCTGTCGCCGTGAAGCAGCGCGGCGGAAAACCTGCGGAAGTTGTCTTGCAGGGGCGGCGCGGCGAAGTGTGCAACGCATCCGGGCCTTGGCGCACGTCCGGGGAATGGTGGCGCGAAGAGCAGTGGAATGAAGACGAGTGGGATGTGGAAGTGCAATTCGCCGCTGTCAACGCGCGAACTATGCACGCATCGCGAAGAGGCGCGCTACAAAAAAACACGTTGCAGGCGCGAGCAGAGTATCTAAAACCAGAAACGCTTGTCTCAGAACTACATCGCTACCGTCTCTATTTCGACGCGGTGCGGCAAAGCTGGTTCGCGCGCGGGATGTACGATTGATGTACTGCGAACTCCACGCCCGCTCGGCTTTCAGCTTCCTCGAAGGAGCCGCGACTCCCGAGGAACTGATCACCGTGTGCCAGGAGCGCGGCATCGCCGCCATGGCGCTACTGGATCGCGACGGCGTTTATGGTTCGGCGCGTTTTCATCTTGCGGGCGTAAAAGCGGGCATCCAAGCGCACATCGGCGCCGAAGTCACGGCCAGCGGCGGCGGGCGCTACGTCCTGCTCGTCAAATCGCGCGAAGGTTACCAGAATCTCTGCCGTCTGATCACCAAGATGAAGTTGCGCGCTGCAAAAGGCGAAGGCTCGGTGAACGCGGAGGAAGTCGCGGAGTTGAGCCACGGCCTCATCTGCCTTACTGGGGGCAATGAGGGAAGCTTGGCGCACGCCCTGGAGAACGGCGGTCTCCGCGCCGCCACGCAACGCGTAGGCGAGCTCTGCGAAATGTTTGGCCGCCGCAATGTGTATGTGGAAGTGCAGCGCCATTTCAGCCGCGCGGAAGAAGCGCGCAACGCCGCCGCCGTGGCCATTGCGCAAAAATTACAGCTCCCGCTGCTGGCCACCAACGGCGTGCGCCAGGCGCGTCCCGAGCAGCGCCAACTCCTCGACGTCTTCACCTGCCTGCGCCATCATCGCGTGCTGGCAAATGCTGGACGCCTGCTCAGCCGCAATGCCGATAGCCACATCAAATCTCCCGCTGAAATGCTGCGGCTCTTTGCCGATTTGCCGCACGCTATTGCCAATACGCAGGAACTTTCCGCGCGCCTGCAATTCACGCTCAACGACTTGGGCTATGAATTCCCTTCCTATCCGGTAGGCCCCGGCGAATCACAGATGAGTTTTCTGCGCGCACGCACGCACGAAGGCTTGCTCTGGCGCTATGGCCCCGACGACGAAAAAGCCCGCCAGCAGATCGTCCGCGAACTCGCGCTGATCGAAAAACTCGACCTGCCCGGCTATTTTCTGATTGTGTGGGACATCGTGCGCTTCTGCCGCGAAAAAAATATCCTGGTGCAGGGCCGCGGCTCGGCCGCCAACAGCGCGGTGTGTTACGCGCTGGGTATCACCGCCGTCGATCCCGTAAAAATGGAGCTGCTCTTCGAGCGTTTTCTTTCTGAAAAGCGCGGGGACTGGCCAGACATCGACCTCGATTTGCCCAGCGGTGACCAGCGCGAGCGCGCCATTCAGTATGTTTACGAACGTTACGGAAAATTGGGCGCGGCCATGACCGCCAACGTCATCACCTATCGCGGCCGTTCGGCGGCGCGCGAAATCGGCAAAGTGCTCAGCTTCGACGCGGAAACCGTGGCCCGCCTCTCCAGCCTGGTCAGCGCCTGGGAATATCAGGATAGCCACGACACGCTGGAACGCCATTTCCGCGACGCTGGTTTTGATTTAAAACAGCCGGCCATCAAAAAATTCTTCGAGCTGATTATGGCGGTGCAGGATTTACCGCGCCATCTGGGCCAGCATTCCGGCGGTATGGTGATTTGCCAGGGGCAGCTCGATTCCATCGTGCCCGTCGAGCCCGCCACCATGCCCGGCCGCTCCGTCGTGCAGTGGGACAAGGAAGATTGCGCGGATATGAAAATCGTCAAGGTTGATCTGCTGGGCCTGGGCATGATGGCGGTGCTGGAAGATTCCATCGCCATCATCCGCAAAGACTACGGCGAAGAATTAGATTTGGGGAAATTGCCGTGCAATGACCCCACGGTGTACGAAGCGTTATGCCACGCCGACACCGTGGGCATGTTTCAGATCGAAAGCCGCGCGCAGATGTCTTGCCTGCCGCGTCTGCAGCCGCGCTGCTTTTACGACATTGTCGTGCAGGTAGCCATCATCCGCCCGGGACCGATCGTCGGGAAAATGGTGCATCCTTATTTGCGCCGACGGCAGGGAAAAGAGCCGGCGGAATGTCTGCATCCTGCGCTCGAAAAAGTTCTTGCGCGCACCTTGGGCGTGCCTTTATTTCAGGAACAGTTACTGCGCATCGCCATGATCGCCGCGGGCTTTTCCGGCAGCGAAGCGGAAGAGTTGCGGCGCGCCTTCGGCTTCAAACGCTCGGAAAAGCGCATGAAAGAGGTGGAGACCAAACTGCGCGCGGGCATGGCCAGAAATAATATTCATGGTGAGACGCAGGACCGCATCGTGCTGGCGATCTCTTCTTTCGCTCTGTATGGTTTTCCTGAATCGCACGCCGCCAGTTTTGCGCTCATCGCGTATGCCAGCGCTTATTTGAAATGCCATTACCTGCCGGCGTTTATGGCCGCCATGCTTAACAATCAACCCATGGGTTTTTATTCGCCGGCCACGCTGGTGAAAGACGCGCAGCGGCACGGCGCGCGTTTTAAGCCCATCGATGTGACCTGCTCGGACTGGGAATGTTTTCTTGAAAAAGCCGGCAATGACTTCGCCGTGCGTGTCGGTTTGCGCTACGTGAAAGGTTTGCGAGAAGCCACCGCCCGCGAAATGGTTTGCCAGCGCGAGCTCGGTAAATTTACTTCCATCACCGATCTGCGCCGCAGGATTCCCGCCATGCAGAAATCGGAATTGACGGCGCTGGCCAGCGTTGGCGCGCTAAATTTCATTTCGCCGCAGCGCAGATTGCACCGCCGCGATGCTCTTTGGCAGGTCGAGCGGGCCGCGCGCAAGGCGGGGCCGCTGCTCGAAGGGCTGGATGACAACGCTGCGTCGGAAACCATTGGCAAGATCGCAGCAGCGGCGAAAATGGAAGTCTCGGAAAAGATCGCTACGGAAAATCAATTGGAGTTCGTAGACGAAAACGCATCTATGGCAATGCCGTCGCAGCGCGCCTCGCCTTTGTTGTATTCGCCTTTGCTGCGAATGACCGCCGAAGAGCGCCTGGTCGCCGATTTTCTTGGCACCGGGATGACTGTTGGACCGCATCCGCTCGCTTATCATCGCGCCGCGCTGCGTCAGGCCGGCGTGCGCTCCGCCTCCGAACTGCCGCGGCTTGCCGATGGCACGTGGGTACGCGTCGCCGGCGCGGTCATTGCGCGGCAGCGCCCGGGAACGGCCAAAGGTTTTGTGTTTTTAAGTTTGGAGGATGAAACGGGAATCGCCAACGCCATCATTACGCCGCAACTGTTCGAGCAGGACCATACCGTAGTGGTCCATCACCCGTATTTATTTATCGAGGGGCGTTTGCAGAATCAGGAAAACGTGGTGTCGGTGAAAGTGGAGCGCGTTGCGCCGCTGACCATGACCCAAGCGGAGACTGGCTCGCACGACTTTCACTGAAGGAAAAAACTAACTGTGACGGCCCGGGCAAGCTGGGGCGTAGCATGCTACGCCCCTACAAACCCAGGGCGCAGTGCCGATGCAGTTTTGAATAATTGCGAGAAATTATTACGCCAAGCCCAAATCGCTCTGCGACGCATGCGCGGCAGGCGGCGCGGGCGGCACCAGCACATCTTCCGTCATCCGCCGATCCGTCCATTTCGCGCGCTGAATCTGCTTCGCGAGATGCAACTTGTTCAGGATCCAGATGCCGTACCAGTTCAAATCCACTTCATACCAGCGCAATCCGTGCCGCGCGGATGTCGGATGCGCATGGTGATTATTGTGCCAGCCCTCGCCGAAGGTCAGCATGGCCACCACAAAATTGTTCGTGGAAGTGTCGCGCGTCACAAAGCGCCGCGAACCCCACACGTGGGTCGCCGAATTCACCAGCCACGTGGCGTGCAGGCACAAGGTGGTGCGCAGGAAAATGCCCCACAACACGCAGGAAACGCCGCCATGCACTCCGCCGCCAAACGCCGCGCCAAACGCATACAGCAGCGCCGCCGTCACGATGATCGGCACGTAGTGATACTTGGTGATCCACACGTGAAACTTGTCTTTCGCCAGGTCCGGCACATAGCGCGCCAGCGTCGAGGTGTCATGGTGCATGGACTTGCCCACCAGCAGCCAACCGATGTGCGCCCACCACTTGCCGTCACGCGGGGAATGCGGATCTCCGTCGCGGTCAGAGAATTGGTGATGGATGCGGTGCGTGGCCACCCAGAAAATCGGGCCGCCTTCGAGTGCCAGCGTGGCGCACACGGTCAGAAAATATTCCACCCATTTCGGGGTCTTGTACCCGCGGTGCGTCAGCAGCCGATGATAACCCATGCCGATGCCCCAGCTGCCGGACATCCACCACAGCAGCAACAAGACGAACAGCCCTCTCCAGCTGAAGAAAAATAGCGCGGCGAGCGCGCCCACGTGAAACATCGCCATCACCGACGTGGTCACCCAATTGATGGACTTCTCGCCGGGCACTCTTCGTTCCAATGCTTCCAGTTCCATGGCCATAGTGATCCTTTTTTGTGTACTGCAGCGCCGAACGTCCGTTGCGGGATTACAGCGAAAATCGCGGGTCATGCGAGGGCCGCGCGCCGACTCTAAAATCATCGCCCAGATGCGCGTCGCTGACAAGATAAATCGCGCGCCGGATTAACTGTTTGGCGGCACGCCAGAGGCGGATTCTAGCATGAAGGCGATAACACTTTTGTGGGTAGGTTACGGGAAATGGCGCGTGACGTTAAGACCCGTGACGTTACAACCGTGGTTACGACAAATTACGCAATACCCAAATAGCGCGCGTACTAAAAATCGTCGTCGCGTTTCGGAGTGTATCCGCCGCGTGACGATTTTGGAGAGTGCGCTTCGCGAAATTTGTCCAGCTCCGCGCCGGTAATCAGGTAATGCTCGGGCGCCGCGCCGCCCATGGCGCTAGCCAGCTCCGTGCGCAGCCGCAAGGAGCAGATGCCTGGCCCATCCTGGAATTTCGCGCGCTGGGAGGTAAACGCCGCATTCTCGATGGACAATTTGAACTCGCGCTGCGCGCCCGCTTCGCGTACCTGAAACGTATATTCGCGCACCAGCGCCATCGCCTGAAAACCGATGTACTGCACCACCGCTTCGGCGATCATCGGCGCGGCTGGCCGGTGTCCGCCGTAACGCGCACCCGCTCCGGCTCCGGAGTTCGTTTCCCCGCCAACCAAGCCGCCACCAGCCCGGCAATAATCCACGGTAATACGTGCATTGTGCCCTCTCTGACTTAATGTCTACTGATCCGAACTCAAGGACGATTCCGCGTGGCAGGGGCGGCTGGCGAAATATTCTTTGCCCGACTCGCGACGCCGCGAAATTATTTTTCTGCTGTACTGCAACACTGCGCTTCTGCAGCGACGGAGTCAAGGCCCTTGGCCCCTTTTGGTGCTTCGTCAGTTCACGCTCGGCCACTCGTCGTTTTGCACGCGGCGATAGACAGCATCCGCACGCTTTCGTAAACTCGCTGTGGCAGGGGGATAGTCCGCGCTTTGTACAGGAAACTTCGCATCCGAAGCGGCATGCTGTTGGCGATGATTGCCGCTCTCTGCGCTCCGGGCCGCTCCACGTTAGGGCAATCCGCTGCTTCGCAAAAAGATGCTGGCGCTGCGGTTCAGGACCAGAATCACGTTGATGGCTCCAGCCCTGCGGAAGATCCGTGGGCCAGGATACCGGGCAAAGTGGTGGTGCTGATTTTCGTGCGTACCGATTGCCCGATTGCCAATCGATACGCTGTAGAAATTTCACGCCTGCAAGCGGCGCACGCCACTGACGCGACGTTCTGGCTGGTGTATCCGGATAAGCGCGAAACCCCCGAGGCCATCCGCAAGCATGACCTCGAATATCACCTCGCCTTGCCCGTGCTTCGCGACCCGCAACGCGCGCTCGCCAAACGCGCGCAGGTTTCCGTCACCCCGGAAGCTGCGGTCTTCGATGTGCGCGGCCACCTGGTCTATCACGGGCGCATCGACAATCGGTTTGAGGATTTTGGCCGAGCGCGTCCGGATCCCACGACGCACGAACTCGCCGAGGCGATCGTGGCCGCCGTCAGTGGCCACCCGGCAACGTTGCCCAGCGTACCCGCCGTCGGCTGCTTTCTATCCGATCTGTCATGAGCCTGCCTCTCAGGAGCCCGCTTGTCAGGAGCCCACTTGTCAGAAGAAAGTTCCGCGATTTTTTCCCTCTCGCGCTGGCGGCCATCTCCGCGCTGTCCGTGATTGGCGTTTCTGCCGACGCCACTCGTCCGCGCATTTCCGCGCCGCCTGGTCGGCCTCCGCAGCAAACTGCGCACGCAGCCGACGTAACCTTCAACCGCGATATCGCGCCTGTGGTGTTTCACTTTTGCGCGCCCTGTCACCGCCCCGGCGAAGCTGGGCCTTTTCCGCTGCTCACCTACGACGACGTCAGCGCCCACGCGCGCCAAATCGTAGCCGTCACGCGGCGCCGCTACATGCCGCCGTGGCTGCCGGAACAGACCGACTTCCCCTTCGCCGACGAACTTCGTCTGACGCCCGAACAGATCGCCATGTTCCGCGCGTGGTACGAAGCCGGCGAACCGCAGGGTGACGCCAAAGATTTGCCGCCTGCGCCGAAATTTACCGCCGGCTGGCAACTCGGCAAACCGGATGTCACTCTGCAAGCCTCGAAACCGTTTTTGCTGCCTGCGGGCGGCACCGATGCGTACTGGAATTTCGTCCTCCGTTTGCCGCTCGCGGACACGCGCTGGATCAAAGCCGTCGAAATCCGCCCCGGCAACAATCGCGTCGTGCATCACGCTAATCTACTCGTGGACCGCTCCAATTCCGCGCGCCGCCAGGAACCCGCTCCCGGCGACGGATTCGCCGGCATGGAATTGCAGATCGAATCCGAACAGTTCGATCCCGACGGCCATTTTCTTTTCTGGAAGCCCGGTTCGCTGGTCACCCCGGAACCCGCCACTATGGCGCTGCGGCTTGATCCCGGAAATGATCTGATATTGAACACGCATTTGCAGCCCATCGGCAAAGCGGAATCGGTCCAGCCCAGCGTCGGGCTGTATTTCACGTCGCAGGCGGCCACGCAATTTCCCGTGCTGCTGCAGCTCGAATGCGATAAGCAGCTGGATATTCCGCCGGGGGAGAAAAACTTTGTGGTGCGCGATGAGTTCACGCTTCCCGTCGGCGTCGAGTTGCTGCAGATTTATCCGCACGCCCACTATCTTGGAAAGGACATGCTGGTGACGGCGCGGCTGCCGCGCGGGGAGGAGAAAACCCTGCTGCATATCGCTCGATGGGATTTGAATTGGCAAGCGGTCTATCGCTACGCCCA
>PMOV01000057.1:12585-18259 GCA_003161195.1 Acidobacteriota bacterium
GGACTCCGCACGTATGGCCCTTGCGGAAGCTCTCGCGCGCCATCACATCGCCAACGATCCGGACGATTTTGCCGCGCACTACAATCTCGCCGCCCTGCTCCAGATGCGCGGCGAAACGCCGGAAGCCGCCGCACAGTTTGCCGAAGCGCAGCGCCTGCGGCCAGGAGACTCCACCGTCGAGAACGCCTACGGTGCCGCGCTGCTCGCCACGGGCCAGGTGCCTGAGGCCATCGAACATTTAACCGTCGCTGTCCACGCGCGCCCCGATTATTTCGACGCACACTACAACCTGGGTTTGGCGCTCGCACGTCACGAGGATTTCCGCGGGGCCGCCGCTGAATTTCGCGCTGCGGCAAAAATTAACCCCAACGATTCCAACGCCGAGGCAAACTGGGGCGGCGCGCTGGCCGCGGCCGGCGACTTGCCGGAAGCCGAAACGCACCTCGAACGCGCGCTGCTACTAAATCCGAAGAACGCCATGGCCCGCGAGAATCTCGATCAGCTACTGCAAGATGTTCCGCACTAGCACGCATTTTCTGTAGCGACTAATAGTCCCGCTTTCCCGGAGCCACATGGGAAGCCGTGACACCAAGCGATTATTGCCGCCTCGGGAACGTGTCGCGCGATTCGCCCGCGAGAAGGGTGAATCGCAGTAGACTCGGGGAACGAATAAGGAGGGCCATGAAAGTTACACAAATCCGCAAGCCGGCCAGGGTTCTGGTGATCGATGTTGGCGGCACCAACGTCAAAATGCTGGCCACGGGACAGAAAGAGCCGCGCAAATACCCCTCCGGCCCAACAATGACCGCGCCAAAAATGGTGCAGATCGTCAAGCAAGCCACGCGCGACTGGGACTACGACCGCATTTCGCTCGGCTATCCGGGGCCGATCATCAATGGCCGTCCGTTGCGCGAACCGCACAATCTCGGTGCAGGCTGGATGGGCTTCGACTTCCGCAAAGCGTTCGGCTGCCCTGTGAAGGTTATTAACGACGCCTCCATGCAAGCCCTTGGCAGCTACAAGGGTGGGAGCATGCTGTTCCTCGGACTTGGCACGGGGCTCGGCTCCGCGATGATCGTGGAAGGCGTCTTGGAGCCCATGGAGCTGGCGCACCTGTTGTACAAGAAAGAAAAAACCTACGAAGACTACCTCGGCCTGCGCGGCCTTGAGAGACTCGGCAAAAAGAAATGGCGCCAGCACGTCGCCAAAATCACCAAAAAGCTGATGACCGCTCTGGAAGCCGACTACATCGTCCTCGGCGGCGGCAATGCGAAAAAACTAAAAGAATTGCCCGAGGGCACGCGCTTGGGCTCCAACGACAACGCGTTCCTGGGAGGCTTCCGCCTCTGGGAAACCGACGTAAAACCTGCGCCGCGAAAACTAACCTGAGACCCCGTCAGTGACTGATTCTTGCTCGTCGCAATGGTCGGCGATACCAAATCGTCCGAGCCTCCAGGTACTATTTTCTTTGAGAGTACCGGTACACGTCTCGGCAAGTAGCTTACTAAAAATCGCCTTCAACCTCCGCGGACTTAGAAATCTATATCGAAACAAAGGAATTTATCTCCATTCAAATGAACACTTACGCGAAAAAGGGGAGGGGGGTAGCCATCACAGCGCTGGATGTCCAAGCCTGAAGTCGCCAGCTTCTTGTACAATCCCGCGATGCGCATTTTGTTGATGAACATGTACTTTCCGCCAGATACCTCGGCAACGGCCAAGATGGCATTGTGGGTGGCTGAGACGCTGTCGACTCGCCATGAAGTCACCATTCTCTGCGGTAGACCTTCCTATGACCCCACCGAGCGCCGACAGTGGCACTTCTGGCAAACGGAGCGACTGGGCCGGTTACGCGTAATTCGCGTCGGTTCAACAGATTACGGGCGCTTTCAAATGCGACGTCGAGTGGTGAACTATCTGAGCTACGTGGCCTTGGCCGGGCCACGCGCGCTGTTCATTCCCTGTGACGTAGTTTTGGCAATGACCGATCCTCCCTTTCAAGGCATCGTCAGTGCCTTCGTCGCCATGCTGAAGCGCAAACCCTTTCTTTACAACATTCGCGACCTGTACCCGGACATGGCGGTTGGCGGCGCGCTCGTTCCGCCAGGTAAATTGGCGCGCGTCTGGGAAGCCTTGCATCGCTCGGCGCTGCAGCGTGCGGCTTGTGTGGTTGTGTTGGGCGACGACATGCGCGAGGGCATTGTCGCAAAGGGCGTCGATCCTGCTCGCGTGGTGGTCGTGCGTGACGGAGTCGAACTGCCTGCGGCGGGCGCGCAGTCGCCCGAAATCGATGACGACGTGGTGCGCGCGATTCGCGGAGACGCGCGGTTTGTGCTGGTCCATGCGGGGAATTTGGGATTTTACGGAGCCTGGGAAACGCTCATTGCGGGGGCGAAAAAACTGGCGGGCGATGGTGTGCGGCTGGTATTTGTGGGGGATGGCGCGCAACGGTCGCGTGTGGAAGCACTTGCGCAAGGGGCACCGAATATCGCGTTCCTGCCGTTCTTTCCGGGAAGCAAAGTCCCATCGGTATTGGCNNTTCGCGGTGCGGTGCGATCCGGACGTCCCCGATCAACTGGTCATGGCGGTGCGATTGCTCCTGCAGGATGAGTCTCAGAGGCAACGAATGGGAAGGGCAGCGCTGGAGGCCGCGCCGGGATACGACCGCGCCGGCGAAGCGGCCAAATTCGAGCGCATCGTCGCGGGTTTGGCACCGAGTGGCGGTAGCTAAGCTCAACAAAAACTTGGCTTTGATGGGTATTTCGGATCGGTTAAAGTCACGTTCGGAATGGCGCGAAGGCGGAATTGCACAGAAGCAAATTCAGGGAGAAAGTGGCCCTGGCGTCCGTGGCGCCGGAGGGAACAGTCGGTTCCGCATACAAAGCCCTCTGGGCATATACGCTCCCGTTTTAGAAGGCCGGTACGATTGGACACGAGGCTCACACCTACAGGGTTTTCACAATTGTTCCGCAACTGGAACCGCAGTATTGTGTTAGGGACGATTTAGGAACTGAAGTTTACGACTTTAGGCGCCCGCCGAGGAGACCCCACCCGGCGACGATGAGAAAGTGCATTACCAGTCCACCCACCCGTGGCTGGTGGAATTACCAAAGCTTTTCGATAGGTGAAAGATGGACGCGGGATTACTGGCTTTTTTTATCGCTCTAGCGGCGTCGCTGACGCTGACGGTGCCGGTGCGCGCGTTGGCTCTGCGCGTGGGCATGGTGGATCTCCCGGGGCCGCGCAAGGTGCATCTGCAGCCGATTCCTTTGCTCGGTGGGGTGGCGATGTACGCGGCGGTGGTGCTGGCGATTCTTTTTGCGTTCCACGGACCGGCGCGGGAACAGATCGTCGGCATCCTGGCGGGGGCCACGCTGGTAGCCGCTGTGGGCATCATGGACGATCGTGGAATATTGCATCACCAGGTGAAATTGTTCGTGGCGATGCCCATTGCCGCGGCGATTTTGCTGTTCAGCGGTATCCATGCGCAGGTGTTCAGCGTTGTGCTTGGCGGGCGGACGGGCGACGTCCTGGATGCGGCGTTGACCGTCGTTTGGGTGGTCGGGATCACCGCTTCCTTCAGCATTCTTGACCATATGGACGGCTTGTGCGCGGGGATCGCGGCGATGGCATCGATCTTTTTCGCCATGATCGCGTATTTGAACGGGCAATCGTTGGTCACGGTGCTGGCGGCGGCAGTGCTCGGGGCGGCGACCGGTTTTCTGCGCTGGAACTTCAAGCCGGCGAAGATCTTCATGGGAGACGGCGGGGCGATGTTCCTGGGCTTTTTAATGGCCACGCTGGGTTTGAAGCTGCGCGTAGAGAATGCCAGTCACCTGTCCGGGTGGCTCGCGCCACTGTTGATTTTAAGCGTGACAATTTTTGATACCACGCTGGTGACCATTTCGCGGTCGCGACGCGGGTTTCTGCCTTTTACGACGCCGGGCAAGGATCACACGGCGCACCGGCTGGCGAACCTGGGACTGGGACAGCGCGGCGCGGTGTTGATGCTGTACGTGCTGGGCGCATTCGGCGGCGGGGTCGCGGTATTGATTGGGTATTTGTCCACGCGCGGCGCGTTATGGGTGGGACTGGGCGCCATCGTCATCATTCTGTTCGGTGTCTCGTGGCTGGAGCGTGCGCCGTACGAAAAGCAGGTCCGCAAGACGGCCTCCGCCGTTTAATCCAAACCCACCAAACTCGCAATTAAAAATTGATTTTGCCTCCTCTCTACCGCAGCCGAACGGTTGCCCTATTTCAGGCAGTGGATCAGTTTCCGATTACCCGTGCGGGTTCTGACCGATATTGCGATTTATCGCCAACTGACGAGGTCAGAATTATGCCCTACAATCAAAGTCAGCCGCGGTTAGGGTTACAGCTCAAAGAGTATGACGTTCGACGAAGCCAGCAAACTTATCAGGAAGGGCGACATCATCCGTCTCCGAAAGGAGCTGCAGGACGGACTGAGCCCCAATATGGAGAATCAGTATTCGTGGACGTTGCTGATGGTTGCCGCGCTAAAAGGAAACACCAGCATCGGCGACCTACTCATAGAAAGTGGCGCTGAACTGGATAGACGGAACAAGGGTCGTGAAACCGCCCTTTCGTTAGCGGCACACACTGGCCATTCATCGTTTGTCAGTCTCCTTTTGAACAGTGGTGCGTCATTGGAATGCCACCCCTTTGGAAATACCTTCGATGCTTGGTTGAATTGGGCGTGCCAGTACGGGCGGTGTTCCGAAAAGATTCGAGAACTCTTTAATAAGGAGCGGAAAACCAGAGCCGAGCGAGACCATACCCTGGATCGGTTGACGTAAGCAGGCATTATCACCCGCCAATCGGCAAGTGCCTTATCAACGCGCTGACCGGAAACTAATCCACTACCTATTTCTTCCCGCCTTCGTTATTGCCCGCGCTTCACGTAAAATATATTGCTCGTTCCATTCGCTCGTCACATTCCCTCGTCAACCCGAGGAAGAGTCACCGGAGACTTCATGGCCCAGGTTTATCCCTTTCGTGCGTTTCGTTATAACCCGGAGCGCGCTCACGCACCGTTCGACAAATTACTGACGCAGCCGTATGACAAAATTTCTCCCGCAATGCAGGACCAATACTACGCGGCGGACCCGCACAACCTGATTACCGTGGAGAAAGGGCGGGCTTATCCGAGCGATACGCCGCAGAACAACGTGTACACGAGGGCGGCGGCCGCGCTTACGGAGTGGATGGCGCAAAGCATTGTGGCGCAGGATGCCGGGCCGGCATTTTACGGGTATACGCAGGAATATACCGTGCCCGGAACGGAGCAGCGGCTGACGCGCCGGGGATTTATCGGGGCGGGCGCGCTGGAAGAGTATTCGGCGGGAGTGGTGTTCCGGCACGAGCACACGCTATCCGGGCCGAAGGTGGACCGTTTGCAAATGCTGCGCCACACGCACACGCATACCGGGCAACTCTTTATGCTGTATTCGGATGCCGAGCGGCGCGTAGACAAGATTCTGGAGGATGGGGAAGCGAGCGCGGCGCCAGTGACGGAGATGCGCGACGAGTATGACGTGGTGCACCGCTTGTGGATGTTCGTGGAGCCGGAGCGCGTGGCGCGGATCCGGGAGTTGATGGCTGGGCAAAAGCTGGTGATCGCCGATGGGCACCATCGCTACGAGACGGCGCTGAA
>PMOV01000057.1:18301-20166 GCA_003161195.1 Acidobacteriota bacterium
GCGAGGTTACGGGAACGGCGTGGCCAACGGGCCGTGGGAGCGTACCCTGTGGCCAGCGACGGAAAACGGGCGTTTTATGTTCTGACCTTGCGACCGGGGGCCGACTTGGCGCGACTGCTGCCGAATGTTTCGCCGCTACAGCGAGAGTTGGATGTGGTGTTGCTGCATGAAGGGATATTGGAGCCGGCCCTGGGGATCACGCCGCAGTCGGTGACCGCGGAGGCCAACCTGACCTACGAGCGAGAGGCTACCGCGGCGCTGGAGGCCGTGGATTCAGGCGCGGCGCAGGTGGCGTTTTTGTTGAATGCGTGCGACGTCGAGCAGGTGATGAAGATTGCCACCAGCGGGGAAGTGATGCCCCAGAAATCGACGGATTTTTTTCCGAAGCTGATGAGCGGGATTACGATGTACCGGGTAGATTAGACGCGACGGTGACCCCCCAAAAACAAAACGAGGCCGGGTTTGCGCCCAGCCCCGGTCTCGACTGGCTTCCAGTTAGCCTTTGGCGAAGCTGGCGACCGCTTCGGCTTCGGTGTTATAGACCTCGAAGACTGTAAGCAGCTTGGTGATTTGCAGGACTTCCTGGAACTTGCTGCCGAGGTGGCAGAGGCGGAGGCCCGCGCCCTGGCTCTTGGCGCTATGATGCGCGGCGACCAGCGTGCCGAGGCCGGCGCTGTCAATGAAGGTGATGTTGTCCATATTTAGGACAATCTTCTTTTTGCCTTCGGCGATCAGACTCTTGATTTTCTCGCGCAACGCGTTGCTTTCCTCGCCGAGCACGATGCGGCCGTCGAGAGCCACCACGGCAACGCCGTCCACTTCGCGATTCGTCATCTTCAATGCCACGTTATTTCCTCCTCGTCGCGGAAACAGGTCCGGCGGAAACCGGTCTGGAGCCACCGAGCTTATCAGATTTTAAGTCCATGCGATGCGGCGACCGGGAACGCGCGCCGCACAGCGATTTAAAGATAAAACTTGCCGCCCGTGGATATGATCAGTAAAAGTCCGCACAGGACATGTAATACCCGCAGACCGTACAGATCAGCTTGCAGTGCCGGGAATCGAGGCGTTGCGAGCAGACGGGACAATACCGCGAAATGTCGTCGCCCGGCGGCAGCGGACGAGATGCCGCCGCTGCGGCGCCGGATGGCAGCGCTGTCGAAGCTAACGGGTGCGCAGACACGGCTGGCGCTGGCTCACCCGCTCCCTGGAGTTGCTTCGCAAGGCTTCCCACGGCTGCACGGTTATAGCACATCCTCTGGCTTGGGGAAAAGCTGGCCAGCGGAAAAGAGCGGTTTCCGGCGGCTTTGCGTGAAAGGAACGTGAAAGCACTTGAAACCCCGCGCCATCCGCGCGCATCCTTATAAGTGTGGGTCGTAGTATAGGGCCAGCCGTTTCGGTGCTCAGGAGTTCCATATGCGCCGTTCCATCATTGCCGCAGCGATTTTCCTCCTTCCTTTGACGGTGCATGCACAGGTGCGTGGCGGAGGCGGTGCGCGTGGTGGCGGTGGGCACGCGATGATCAGCGCGCCCAGGGCAGCAGCGCCGAGCTTCAGCCGGGCGGGCGGCTCCGCTCCGAGCTATCGAGGCGCGCCAACCTCTTCGCGATCTTTGAACATGTCCGGTATGCAGCGAAGCCCGGTTTACCGAGGCACGAGGCCGGCCACGCGGACCTACAACCAGCGGGGATATGTGCCGGATTTTACCGGCGTACCAGGACTTGGTTTTGATTGGGCGCACTATGCGGCCGTGCATCCGGGATATGGCCGCGGCGGGCGCGGAAATAATGGGTCGCGCTACCGGGGTTACTTCCCGTTTTTTGATTCCGGATTCCTGTTGCCCTACGCGGATTCTTACGATTATGG
>PMOV01000104.1:0-2410 GCA_003161195.1 Acidobacteriota bacterium
TCGGCGTCGAAGGTGTAGAAATTGGTGCCGTCGTTGAGGAGGTTTCCGGCGGCGTCGTAGGCATAGCCATCCATGCGATTGTTGTTGACCGAACTGTTGCCGGTGAAGGCCTCGATCATGGTGTGCGGCCCATTCTGCTGCCAGCGATTACCGAAGCGGTCGTAGACGTAGGAATAGATGGCGGCGCCGCTGTTTTGGTTGGAGCCGACGAGGCGATTGAAAGGGTCGTAGGTGTAGGTCCAGTTGCCGTTGATGCTGTCGGTGGAGGCGGTGACGTCGCCATCGGGGGCGAAGGTCAGGCTGTACGCGTAAGTTTGAGTGGCGCTGAGTTTTGTGTTTTCCGCCTGCAACTGATTTTTGTTCGTGTAGGTATAGGTTTCGACCTCACTGGTGCCCAAGGTGTCGGAGGAGATTTTGCCGGCGGGGGTGTAGACGACGCCGGAGAGCAATGTGGTCGGCGTAGTGCTGGTGGTGAGGCCGGTGAGACGCGAGGCGTTGTTGTAAGCGTACGTATAGGTGTGAAAATAGCCGTCGGAGGCGGTGACCATATTGCCCAAGTAATCGTAGGTATAGGGCAGAGAGTACGAATTATTCCCACCCAGCGGCGTATATTGCCATTGCTCGGAAACGCGTCCCATCGGGTCGTACTCCGTGTATGTCTTAATGCCGGGACCGCCGGACGATCTGACTAGCCGTCCAATGGCGTTGCTGAGCGTGAATCCGCTTTAGGCATCGTATGCGAAATTAGCGGTGGGAGTAAATGCTGATAGGGCGCAGCAGATCGTGCAAGGTTCGGCGTTGGCAGGATGGCCCTAGCACGTAGTCAGCGTGGCGCGTGGAGTTGGCACTTACTGCATGGGGGGGCGTTAGCCTTGCGCCAGGAATTTTTCGAGGGGTTGCCAATAATGTTCGTTCCAACCGTCGGCCAGGTGTTCGGCGGCGCCGGCGGGGAAGCCGATGTGGTCAAAGACAATTTTTGTGCCGGAGGGTTGAATGACGAGCTCGAATTTAGCGATGGAAAAGATGCCGGCGGGCCAACTGGTGACGCGCCAGGCTTGGACGATGCGCTGGTTTGGCAAGAGTTCGAGTTGGCGGCCGACGATGTAGCCGCCGAAGATGCTGAAGGGGCCGCCGAGTTCGCGGCTGATTTGGGTGGGATTTTTGTCGAGCGGGAGGGCGGCGCCGGCGCCGCTGAGGATGGAGATTTTTTGGAATTGCAGGGCATCGGTGAGGGCTTCGTAGATGCGGGCGGGAGAGGCTTTGAAGGACGGTTCCTGATGGATGGATTCGGCAGAGTGGGAGACGCCGTTGTCTTCGGTGGCGCGAGTTTTCGTGGGGATTGCCGCTAGAGTGCCGACGGTGATGGTGGCGCCGAAGAGCCAATGGCGGCGGGTGGAGACGGCGTTTTGCGGCAATAGACTCGGTTGCATGGCGATAAATCCTCCGGCGATTTGAGTTGGCGAACCGTCTGCGGTGCGGCGGCGGAGGCATGGGAACATTTGACCCAAATATTATCAAGATAATATTTTGGCGGGCGCGCAGGCTGTGGTGGACGCAGCTACGCGATGGTCCACGTGAGGCGCGAGCTGCCCGACAAGAAGGAGGGTTCATTTTTCTACAAGAAGGCGAGTGATGAGTGGCGAGTCAAAAAACCGAAGAAGCAAAAAGCCGGGGAAGCGGAGAAAAAGATCGGACATTGAGCATGGCGTCAGGCGGATTTCGCGGGCTTAGAGTGCGATGTTTGTCTGGTGGGCGGCGGTGTTTGCGTGGCGAGCGCTTTGCGGACCGCGGGTGCGACTTGGGTGCCGAGGATTTCGATGGCGTGCATCATTTGCGCGTGCGGGAGGGTGGAGACGCCCATCTGGAAGGTGATACGGGAGATGCCGCCTAGAGCTTCGTTGATGTAGAGGATTTTTTCGGTGACGGTGGCGGCGTCGCCGATGATGAGGGCGCCTTTGGGGCCGCGGGTGGCGTCGAATTGCGCGCGGGTGGTGGGCGGCCAACCGCGTTCCTTGCCGATTTCCGTGAAGGTGTGAGCGTAGCCGGGATAGAAAATGTCCGCGGCTTGGGCGGTGGTGTCGGCCAGGAAGCCGATGGAGTGCAGGCCGACCTGGAGTTGCGCGGGATCGTGGCCGGCGTGTTCGCCGGTCTCGCGATAAAGTTCGATCAAGCGGCGGAAGCGGTGGGGTTCGCCGCCGATGATGGCGACCATGAGCGGGAGGCCTAGCGCGCCGGCGCGGACGAACGATGCGGGAGTGCCTCCTACGCCGACCCAGATGGGGAGAGGATTCTGCAACGGGCGCGGGTAGACGGGTTGTCCGGTGAGGGCGGGGCGATGTTTGCCGGACCAGGTGACGTGGGTGTGATCGCGGATGTTGAGCAGGAGATCGAGTTTTTCGGCGAAGAGGGA
>PMOV01000104.1:2462-32306 GCA_003161195.1 Acidobacteriota bacterium
TCGGCGCGATGATGTTCGCCGATGCCGAAGAGGTCCAGGCCGACCTGATCGGCGAGGGTGATTTCTTCGAGGAGGTGGTTGAGGCGTTCGGCGGGGGTCAGGGTGAGGCCTGTAGCCGGGTCGGAAATGGCCGCCGCAAAACTGTCTATGCCGATTTGCATCGCGCAGGCTCCATGGTGTGGTGACGCCGAGGTTCGGTGCTGGCGGTTGGTGGTGTCAAGGGTTGGATGCCGCGGCGCGGCGTTCCCGTGACATTTTGTTGAGTTCGGATGAAGACGGGTGGGTACGATTCGTGACCCGTGCCTGTTGTTAGGCGACCGCCAAAAAAATATAACCATCTTGGGTGGTTGGAACATCACAGACGTGAGGTGAAGTTGTTGCTGGCTGGAAGCGCCGCACTGGATGTGCGGGGACTTTCGGTGGAGTCGGACGACTCCCTGCGTGCCGGTAAATCCTGTTCAGGTTGAAGAGTCTTGGCGCGCGTTGGGTGCTTGCGGCTGGCTGCGGTTTGGCGCGCAGTCTCAGGAGTGTTTGTGTCCTGGGGTTGTGCGAAATGAGGAAGAGAGAAGGAGGAAGAAAATGATTAAGTATGCGGCGTTAGTTTGTGGGCTCGCGGCGGCGGTAGCGCTGGGCATGCCTGGCGGGGCTGTGGCTCCGGTGGGGCGCTGGAAAGTGGACGCTCGGCATTCGGACGCGCAGTTGATTACCGATGGGACGACCAATTATGGGAAGACGAAGATGGAATTCACTGCGGGGATTGCGCGGATCACCGGCAAGGTGAATCTGGACAACGACGATCCCAGCAAATCTTCGTTTGATCTGACGATGTATCCGGCGAATTCGGCGACGCCGCCGATTGGGGAAGACGGCAAGGTGCGGAGCTCATGGCTGGCCAATTTGGCGAATCACACCTTGGTGTGTTTTCACTCGAAGGGATTTGTGAAGACGGCCGATGGGCGGCTGCGGACCACAGGGAACCTGGTGCTGACGCGCGTGGACCGCAACGTGGAGGCCGGGTCGGGCGAAGCGTATGCGGGGCCGGTGTATGGGCCGCCGATGGTGCATCGCGTGATTCGTGAGGCGACGTTTGTGTTTGACGTGCCTTCAAGTGCGGGCGGCGGGAACAATGGCGAGGTACTGACCTCCGGATCGACGAACGTGATCGAGGAGGATTTTCCGCAACTGGTGAAGGCGGTGCTGGGAACGTACTGGCCACCAGTGGTGCAGGATGAAAATTGCCAGTCGGTCGGCGGCGCGGGGGAAAGTTATGGCGGGTCGCGCTGCACGGGCACGGTGCTGGAAGCGCCCGGCCTGCCGCAAGAGCCGGGGACGACGGTAGGAGAGGATTACCCGGCGGTGTCGAACTACAGCGCGGTGGTCGGGAATCATCTGACGATTGCCATGCATGTGCGGTTGAAGCCGGCGGAATCGGGCGTGAACGCGGGGAATTAACCCCGGACGGAATTGTGGTTCTTGCCGACGTGCCGATGGGGCGCAGCACGGCTGGGGTGGGAGAGTGCGGGGAGCGGGAGCGTTGTTTCCGCTCTTCCGCGGTTAGCTGTGCGCAATCGCCAAAGCGGGAGCAAGGCTCCCGCACTCCACAGGTAGTGCCCGCCTCAGTTGGCCTTGGAGATGGAGACTTTTTCGGAGACTTGGGCGGGAGTGGGGAGTTGGGAACGATCCCAGCCGCCGCCGAGGGCTTCGATTAGTTGCACGCTGGAGGTCATGACTTGAGTGCGGAGATTGGCCAGGGCTTGTTGATCGGTGAGCAGCGTAGTTTGCGCGACCAGCACGTTTAGGTAGGTGTCGACGCCGGTTTCGTAACGGGCTTGGGCTAGTTCCAAATATTGCTGGGCGGAGGCCACGGCTTGCTGTTGCTGCTGGATTTGTTTGGAGAGGATGCGCGTGGCGGCGAGATAGTCCTCGACTTGCTGGAAGGCGGTGAGGACGGTTTGGCGATAGGCGGCGACGTTGGCGTTATAGAGCGCGACGTATTGCTTCACGGTGGCGCCGCGCAGGCCGGCATCGAAGATGGTTTCGGAGACGCCGGGGCCGACGGACCAGAAGCGGCTGGGCCAAGTGAGGAGATTGCCGAGGGCGGAGCTTTCAAAGCCAGCGGTGCCGGAGAGCGTGAGATTCGGGTAGTAGGCAGCGGTGGCCACACCGATTTGCGCGTTGGCGCTGGCCATGTTGCGCTCGGCGGCGGCGACGTCCGGGCGGCGCTCGAGAAGTTGCGAGGGGACGCCGATGGGAATGGTGGGCGGGGCGGCGTTCAGCGGCCTAACGGGAAGCGAAAAACTGGACGCGGGGACGCCGATGAGCAGGGCGATGGCGTGTTCGTACTGCGCGCGAGCAATGCCGAGATTGGTGGCGGCGGCGAAAGCGTTGTCGAGAGCGTTTTGCGCCTCGACGACAGAGATTTGATCGTCGACGCCGGTATCGTAGCGGGCTTTGGCGAGTTTGACGGAATCTTCGTCGGCAGCGACGGTGTCGTCGAGAACTTTTTGTACGGCGTCCTGGCCGCGCAACTCGAAGAAGAAGACGGCGAGGCTGGCTTGCTCGGTGAGGCGCTCGTTTTCGAGATCGGCGGCGCTGAGTTGGGCCTGATATTGGTATTCGTGAATGGTGTTGCGTACTTTGCCCCAGAGGTCGGGTTCCCAAGTGGCCTCGAAGGGGATGCTGGCGAGGGTGCTGTTGCGGTCGACCGTGGTGGTTGAGCCAGTGGCAGTGCCGCCGGTGCCGGTGGTGGTCGTCGTGGTGCCGCTAGAGCCTCTCAGATTCGCCGAAGAGCGGGCGTAGGTATAGGAAGGGCCGACGCTGAGCGTGGGATAAAGTTGCGAACGAGCCTGCGCAATGAGTGTGCGGGCTTCCATGAAATTTTCGAAAAACTGTTTGACGTTTTGGTTGTTGATGTTGAGCTGCTCTTCGAGTCCGTTCAGCTCCGGGTCGTGGTAAATCTCCCACCACTTGCCGTGCAACATGGCGTCCTGCGGCTGCGCGATTTTCCAGTCGCCGCTGGTCTCGGGATTCTGTTCGGGCGTTTCCTTGTAGGTCATGGGCGGAGCTTGCGGGGTAGCGGCGGGCTGGTGGTACTTGGGCCCCACGTTGCAAGCGGCGACGACAAATATGGCGATCGCGCCGCAAAAGATAAGGGCGCGGCGAGCGGCGAAGAATGAATCGTGGAGCGAGTTGTTCATAGAGTTGACCATGGAGTTAGTCGGCCTCGGAAGGCGCCGCATGATCCGCGAGGAAGGTGTCACGCTTCTCGCCCAAAACCCAGAGGCGCGCGCGGTCGAGAAGGAGATAAACGACGGGAGTGCTGTAGAGCGTGAGAACCTGGCTGACGAGGAGGCCGCCGACGATGGTGATGCCGAGGGGACGGCGGAGCTCGGAGCCGGTGCCGGTGCCAAAAGCGAGAGGAATGGCGCCGAAGAGGGCGGCCATGGTGGTCATGAGGATGGGGCGGAAGCGGAGCATGCAGGCCTGGAAGATGGCGTCTTCGGTTTCGAGGCCGCCTTCGCGTTCGGCTTGCAGGGCGAAGTCAATCATCATGATGGCGTTCTTTTTGACGATGCCGATGAGGAGAACGATGCCGATGATGGAGATGACGTTGAGGTCTTGCTTGAAAAGCATGAGCGCGAGCATGGCGCCAACGCTGGCGGAGGGCAGGCTGGAAATAATGGTGAGGGGATGAACGAGACTTTCGTAAAGGATGCCGAGGACGATGTACACGGCGAGGAGGGCGGTGATGACGAGGGTCAGCTCGCCGTTGAGGGATTGCTGGTAGGCCTGGGCGGTGCCGGCGAAAAATCCGCGCAGGCTGGAAGGGGCGCCGATGCGGTTCTTCATTTCTTCGATTTCGAGGGTGGCGTCGGAGAGGGAGACGCCGTTGGCGAGATTGAAGGAGACGGTGACGCTGGGAAAGAGACCAGTGTGATTGATGGCCAACGGGGTGGTGTTGGCCTGGTGCCTGGACATATTGAAGAGGGAAGTATTGCCCGCGGCGGTGACGCTGCTGCTGCCGGCGGGATGGAAGTAAATGTACTTGAAGCCGTCGGGAGTTTGCGAGAACGAGGGATCGACTTCGAGGACGACGTAATACTGATTGAGCTGCGTGTAGATGATGGAGACTTCGGACTGGCCGAAGGCGCCGTAGATCGCGGAATCGAGAGATTGCGCGGTCTGACCAAGGCGGGCGGCGGTGACGCGGTCGTAGGTGAGGAGTTCATCGAGGCCACCGTTCTGCTGATCGGAGTTGACGTCCTGCAAACCTGGGAGATGCTTCATCTCGGCGAAGACTTTGGGCCCCCAGGTGGCGAGGTCGGGGATGTTGTCGGTCTGAATGGTGTATTGATAAAGGGCGCTGCTGCCGCGGCCACCGATGCGGAGATCCTGCAAGGCCTGAAGGAAAGCGGAGGCGACGGGCAATTTATTGAGCTGGGGGCGGAGGCGATTGATGATTTCCGGCGCGCCAATTTTGCGCTGGTTGAGCGGTTTTAGCGCGATGAAAATGCTGCCGGTGTTGGTGGCGCCGCCACCGCCGGTGAAGGCCATGACGTTCTGCACGGCGGGATCTTTCTGGATGACGGCTTCAAGTTTCTGAATGGAGTCGTTCATGGCCGGGAAAGAGGAGTCCTGCGGACCCTGCACGCCGCCAGCGAGGGAGCCGGTGTCCTGTTGCGGGAAGAAGCCTTTCTGGATTTTGGAGATGACGACGATGTTGAGGCCGATGGTGAGAAGCAGGGTAACGAGAATGAGCCAGGGATTCTCGAGGGCCCAGTGCAGGCTGACGCGGTATCCGGCCAGGATGCGATCGAAGACGTGTTCGGTGAACATGTAAAGGCGGCCGTGCTTTTTGGAGTGTTCGTCGCGCAGCAGGTAGGCGCACATCATGGGCGTGGTGGTCAGGGAGATGACCATGGAAACGATGATGGCGGTGGAAAGGGTGACGGCAAATTCGCGGAACAGGCGGCCGACGATGCCGCCCATAAGCAGCAAGGGGATAAATACGGCGATAAGGGAAATGCTGATGGAGAGGACGGTGAAGCCGATCTCCCGCGCGCCGCGCAAAGTGGCGGCGAAGGGTTCCATGCCGGCTTCGAGATGGCGGGTGATATTTTCCATGACCACGATGGCATCGTCGACGACGAAGCCGGTGGAGATGGTGAGGGCCATGAGGGAGAGATTGTCCAGGCTGTAGCCGCAGAGATACATGACGGCGAAGGTGCCGATGAGGGAGACGGGCACGGCAACGGCGGGAATGAGCGTGGCACGGCCGTTGCGGAGAAAGACGAAGACCACGATGATCACGAGAATGATGGAGAGGACCAGGGTGCGCTCGACGTCGCTGACGGAAGCGCGGATGGTGGTGGTGCGATCAAGGACCATGGTGACATCGATGCCCTGCGGGATGGAGGCTTTGATGGACGGGAGTTCGGCGCGGATGCGATCCACGGTCTCGATAATGTTGGCACCGGGCTGGCGGAAGATGATAAGCAGGATGGCGCGCTTGCCGTTGAGATAGCCGCCGGCGCGGACGTTTTGCACGGAGTCGATGACGTTGGCGACATCCTCGAGACGAATGGCCGCGCCGTTGTGGTAACCGACCACGACGGGCTTGAAATCCGCGGCGTGGGAGAGTTGATCGTTGGAGACGATGTCGGCGCTGACATCGCCATTGGTGATTTGTCCCTTGGCGAGATCGGAGTTTTGCAGGCGCAGAACGGACTGAAGGTCGACCAGCGTGAGGCCGCAGCTGGCGAGCTTGGCCGGGTTGGCCTCGACGCGCACGGAAGGCAACGCGCCACCGCCGACGCTGACCTGGCCGACGCCCTGAATCTGCGAGAGCTTTTGCTGGATAATGGTGGAGGCTTCGTCGTACAGCTTGTCGGGGCCAAATTTTTCGGAGGTGAGGCCAACGATCATGATGGGCGAATCGGCGGGATTGACCTTGCGATAGGTGGGGTTGGCGGGGAGATTGGCGGGGAGATAGGTGCGCGCGGAATTGATGGCGGCTTCGACGTCGCGTGCGGCGCCGTCGATATTGCGGCTGAGATCGAACTGGATGGTGACGGAAGAGGTGCCGAGGCTGCTGGTGGAGGTCATTTCCGTGACGCCGGCAATGTGGCCGAACTGGCGCTCGAGCGGGGTGGCGACGCTGGAGGCCATGATTTCGGCGCTGGCGCCGGGCAAGCTGGCGTTGACGGAGATGGTGGGGAAGTCCACCTGAGGCAGCGGGGAAACGGGCAGGACGTTAAAGGCGATGGCGCCAGCGATGGCGATAGCGATGGTTAGGAGCGTGGTCGCGACGGGTCGGCGGATGAACGGTGCGGAGATGTTCATGACGCGCCTGCGGGTTCTGGTGCAGCGCCGGATGGGGCGGTGCGAGTCTTGGGCGAGAAGCGCTGGGCGATCTTGTCAAAGAAAATGTAGATGACCGGCGTGGTGTAGAGGGTGAGCACCTGGCTGACGATCAGTCCGCCAACCATGGCGATACCCAGGGGACGGCGCAATTCCGAGCCGATGCCACTGCCGAAGGCCAGAGGCAAACCGCCGAGAAGCGCGGCCATGGTGGTCATCATNNGTCATCATGATGGGGCGGAAGCGGAGCAGGCAGGCTTCGTAGATGGCTTCGGTGGATTCCTTGCCGTGGTTGCGCTCGAGGTCGAGGGCGAAGTCCACCATCATGATGCCGTTTTTCTTGACGATGCCAATGAGCAGGACGAGGCCGATGATGGCCACGACGCTGAGGTCTTGCTTGAAAAGGATGAGCGCGAGAAAGGCGCCAACGCCGGCGGAAGGCAGCGTGGAGAGAATGGTGATTGGGTGAATGAAGCTCTCGTACAAAACGCCGAGGACGATATACACGGTGACGAGCGCGGCGAGAATGAGCAACGGCATGTTGGAGAGGGAATTGCGGAAGGACGCGGCGGTGCCCTGAAAATCAGCCTGCAGGCTGGGGGGCATGTGCATGTCCTGCTGCACCTTGGTGATGTTGTCGATGGCGGTGCCGAGGGCGGCGTTGGGCGCGAGGTTGAAGGAGACGGTGACGGCGGGGAACTGGCCCTGATGATTGATGGAGAGCGCTTCGGTGGTGGACTCGAAGTGCGAGAAGGCGCCGAGGGGCACGGCGCTGCTGGTGGTGGAGCTGGGAGTTCCGGCGGAGGAGGCGCCTTTGCTGGACGTAGCGCTTGAGGTGCCGGAAGTGAGGGCGTTCGGCGGTGGCAAGAGAGTGTTGGCGGAGGGGGTGTACAGAGCCGAACCGGTGAGCGCGTTGGAGCCGGCGGACGTGGAGCCATTTCCGGAGGAGCTGGCGGCGGCGCCGGTGGTGTTGGCTTGCGAGTTGGACTGAATGTACAGCTTGTTGAGCTTGTCTGGATCCAGCTGAAATTGCGGCTCGGACTCGAGGATGACGTGATACTGGTTCAGTTGGGTGTACATGGTGTTGATCTGGCGCTGGCCGAAGGCGTCGTAGAGGGTGTTATCAACAGTGGTGGGGGCGATGCCGAGGCGCGATGCCGTGGGGCGATCGATGACGAGATTTACCGCGAGTCCTCCGGGTTGCTGGTCGGTGGCGACGTCTTCGAGACCCGGGAGCTGTTTTAATTTGGCGACGAAGCGATTGGTCCAGTCGGCAAGTTCGTTGGAGTCCGGATCCTCGAGGGTGTACTGATATTGCGTGCGGCTGACGCGGTCGTCCACGGTGATGTTCTGCACCGGCTGCATGAAGAGCTGAATACCTTCTATGTCGGCGAGTTTGCCCTGCAGACGGCGGATGACGTCGGAGGCGTTGAGGTCGCGCTGGTTAAGCGGCTTCAGGTTGATGGACATGCGGCCACTGTTGGTGGTGATGTTGGTGCCATCGGCACCGATGAAGGAGGAGAGACTTTGCACCGCGGGGTCGGCGAGAATCACGTCGGCCATGGATTGCTGGCGGGCGGCCATGGCTTTCGGGCCGATCGCAGGCGGGGCCTGCGAGATACCCTGAATGACGCCGGTGTCCTGTACAGGAAAGAAACCCTTGGGAATATAGATGTACAAGAAGATGGTAAGAATCAGTGTGGCGAGGGCGACGAGCAGCGTGATGGTCTGGAAGCGCAGCACGAATCTCAGGGTGCGGCCGTAGAAGGCGATCATGTTGTCGAAGACGCGTTCCGAGGCTTTGTAGAAGCGGCCTTGCTGGGATGCGGGATTGTGCTTGAGGATGCGCGAAGCCATCATCGGCGTGAGGGTGAGGGAGACGACCGCGGAGAGTACGATGGTTACGGCGAGGGTGACGGCGAATTCGCGGAACAGGCGGCCGACGACATCGCCCATGAATAGCAGCGGAATGAGCACGGCGATCAAGGAGACGGTCAAAGACAAGATGGTGAAGCCGATTTGCTCCGCGCCCTTGAGGGCGGCCTGCATGGGCGATTCGCCTTCTTCGATATAACGCGAAATGTTTTCCACCATGACGATGGCATCGTCGACGACGAAGCCGGTGGAGATGGTGAGGGCCATGAGGGAGAGATTGTCGAGGCTGTAGCCGAGGGCGTACATGGCGCCAAAGGTGCCGACAAGGGAAAGCGGTACGGCGACGCTGGGGATGATGGTGGCGTACAGATTGCGCAAGAACAGGAAGATCACCAGGACGACGAGCACGACGGTCAGTCCCAACTCAAACTCCACGTCGTCCACGGAGGCTTGAATGGGCGTGGTCAGGTCCGTGAGTACGGTGACATCGATGCCTTTCGGCAGGTTGGCCTCGAGTTGCGGCAACAGGGCTTTAATGCGCTTGACGACGCTGATGGTGTTGCCGCCGGGCTGACGCTGCACGTTGACGATGACCGCGGGCGTCTTGTTCATCCACGCGGCCTGCGTGGTGTTTTCGATGCCATCCACGATTTTGGCCACGTCGGTGAGCATGACGGGCGAGCCGTTGCGATAAGCGACGACCACGTTGCGATAATCGGCGCTGGTGACCAACTGATCGTTGGCGTCAATCTGATAGTCCTGGCGGGGACCGTCGAAGTTGCCCTTGGCGGCGTTGACGCTGGCCTGCGTGACGGCGGTACGCAGATCCTCGAGATTGATGCCGTAGGAAGAAAGCGCCGCGGGATTGGCCTGGATGCGCACGGCGGGCTTTTGCCCGCCGCTGATGCTGACGAGGCCGACGCTGCTGAGCTGGGAAATTTTAGGGGCCAGACGAGTGTCGACAAGATCTTCCACTTGCGAGAGGGGAATGATGCTGGAGGTAACGGCGAGGGTGATCACCGGCGCATCGGCAGGATTCGTCTTGCTGTAAATCGGGGGCGCGGGCAGGTTGGCGGGCAGATAGCTTTGCGAAGCGTTGATGGCGGACTGGACTTCTTCTTCGGCGATATCGATATTGAGGCTGAGAGAGAACTGCAGAACGACCACGGAGGTGCCGCCGGAACTGCTGGAGGTCATCTGGCTAAGACCCTGCAATTGGCCGAATTGGCGCTCGAGCGGTGCGGTTACCGTGGTGGCGACGACATAGGGGCTAGCGCCGGGATAAAAGGTCAGCACCTGAATGGTGGGGTAATCGACCTGCGGCAGCGCCGAAACGGGCAACTGTGTGTAGCTGACGATGCCCACGAGCATAATCGCCGCCATCAGCAGCGAGGTGGCAACAGGACGAAGAATAAAAGGGCGTGACGGACTCAAGGGGCGTTACTCCCCTGCGAGCTGGCCGGGACGGGCTTGTTGGATATGGTGACCTTGGAATTGTCCTGCAACTTGTCGAAGCTGGTGACGGCCACCACGTCGCCAGGATTAATGCCGGTCACTTGCGACGTGACGCCATCAGCGACGCCTACTTTGACGCTGCGCATGTGGGCGACGTTCTCTTGAATCACATAGACAAACGCGGCTTGGCCGTTGTGCTGAATGGCGGCGGTGGGAATCAGCGTGGCGTTGTGAATGGTATCCACCAGCAGGCGAATGTTGACGAACTCGTTGGGATAAAGAGAGAAATCCTTGTTATCGAATAAACCGCGGGCCTTTACCGTGCCGGTGGTGGTGTCGACCAGATTATCGAGCGTGAGCAGCGTGCCCTCGGCGATTTTCTTCTGGCCGGCGCGATCAAACGCGTCCACGGTGAGCTTGGCATTTTTGCGGAGGCGCGGCTGGACCTGGCCGAGACTGTCTTCCGGAATGGTGAAGATTACGGTGATGGGCTGAATCTGCGTGATGACCGCCAGCGTGGTGCCGCCGGAAGACTGCACGACGTTGCCCGGATCTACCAGCCGCAAACCGACTTTGCCGTTAAACGGCGCGGCGATGTGGCAATACTCGACCTGCACTTGATCGTATTGCACCATGCCCTCATCGAGCTTGACGGTGCCCTGGTCCTGCAAAACAATTTTTTCCTGATCGTCGAGCGTCTGTTTAGGGATGGCGTTGCGGGCCCAGGCGTCTTTGTAGCGCTGCAGGTCCATCTGCGCCTGGCCGAGGACATTCTGATCGCGTTCGAGGGTGCCCTGCGCTTGCAGCAGCGTGGCCTTGTAGGTCCGGTCGTCGATGTCGATCAGCGGGTCGCCCTTGCGAACGAACTGTCCCTCCTTGTAATGCACGGCGGTAACGATTCCGTTTACCTGGCTGGTGATAGACGCGGTATAGACCGGCGTGACCGTGCCGATGGCGTCGATATAGACGCCGATATCGCCCTTCTGCGCCGTGGCGCTATTGAGTGTGACTTGCCCGCCGGCGCCGCGCGAATTCTTGGCGGCCGTGGCAGCGTTGTTGTCGCGCTTGCGCAACACCAGCCAGAAGATCAAGGCGAAGACCAGCAACACCACAATCCAGACGAAAATGCGGAACGCGATGCTCTGCTTTTTTTGCGGGGCAGGCAGTTGATGATCCGGTGCAATGACCGGGTGCGCCTTCTGATCAGCTGACAAGGTGATTCCTAGTCGTACTAGTGATTTGGGGTGACGGCCTTTAAGAGTCCGTACCTTGGACGGATTTCAGACGCGTCTGGATACACTCCCCTCAAGCGAAACAACCCTTGGGCAAAGAGCGTTGCGCCCAGGCGCTTTGGGGGCGAAGCCAGTCCGGAGCGATTATCGCTGGAATGAGACGGCGGTCAAGTGCGGCGATGCCAGCGGCGATGTTTTGCACCGGAGGGGCGCCGATTCGCGGGTGCAAACTGGCACACTTACGCCGGCCTCCACCACGAGGCGGACAGCAAAAAAAGGGACCCGCGTTCGCGGGTCCCTCTGCAACGTATCCTGCTTCCCTCTGTCCTTGGCAAGTTTAGGTTCCGCTTGCGCTGCGTCTACCTACCGGACGTAGAAACGTTCTGTGCGGTAGCGTTGGCCTTGGGCACGCTGACGTACCCGCTGACGGTGTCCTTGCCTACCTTGTTGATGACGATCTCTTCCGGCATCTTGGTTCCCGAAGTGTAGAAGAAGATCGGCTCGTTGAGCGCGCGGTTCTTCTTGTCGAAGCGCTTGTCTTCCACGGTCATGGCCACGCTGAACTGATTCTTCTTTTCGTTCACGCCCTTCAGTTCCACGGTCACGTTTCCGACCTTCTGCGGCTTGTTCTTGCCGGCGATGGTAAATTCGACATACTCGCGTTCGCCCAGACGGCGCAATTGGTCGATTTCGTCATGATTGCGCGCGATCAGCGTGCCCATTTCGCTGCGCGCCATTTTCAGGTCATCGCGCGTGGAGTCGAGGTCCGTGCGTACGCCCACTACTTTGGTGTCCACGGACTTGACGTCGTCGGAGGTGGCCTTGGTGGCTAGTTCGGTGTGCACGGAGGAGTCCAGCGCGGTAAGTTTCTGCGTAGTGTCCTGATTCAGTTGCTGCGATTCCATGCGCGCCTTCTTGAGCTGCCCCTGGGTGATCTTCAGCTTGTCGGTGACCACCTTCAAATCGCCCTGCAGGTCGCTGTTGCCCTTCTCATCCTGCGTCAGCCGGTCTTTCAGCGACGCCAAATCCTGCTGTTCCGCTTGCTGCGCGCTCTTCAGCTGTGTGGCCACCGATTGCTGCGTGGTGTCCAGCTTGGTGGAAGCGTTGTAGCCAAACGCCAAACCTCCGATCGCCACTAGCCCAAATACAATGATCGCCGGCAGTTGCCAGCTTGGCGCGGTTCTGGTTTCGATGATTCGTTCTTCAGACATAGTTTGCTGTTCTCCTCGTATCTTTCCGAAAGTCATTGCACTACGAGATTCGCGTGCCGTTGCATCACTGGCGCGCCCCTAACAAGCGCTGCCGGCCATCCACGCACTCACGGGGAAAGGAAATGCATGCCGCGCGCCAACTGGCCGAACGGGCACACGACATTAACTTCCTTCATTTGTGTTGGTTGGGAGGCGGCCCTAGGTACTCGGGTAGTACTAGTCCGCGCAATCTTTACGCGCCGCGTGACATTCCGATGAAATTTTCACATCACACACCCAGCGACGCCAGGTCACTTGCTAGTTTCTCCGGACCGCTAAACACCAGCCCGGTCATTCCGAGCCGCCCGGCGGCCTCGGCGTACGCCGCGATATCGTCAATATAAATCGCGTCCTTCGCCGCAACCTTCACGGCTTCAAGCGCGGCCTGGAAAATCAGCGGATTCGGCTTGCTCGCTCCCACGGCGCAGGAATAAATGCGGTGGGAAAAAAAACTCATGAAGCCACACGTTTTTTCCATGTGCGCCACGTGGATGGGATCGGTATTGGAGAGCAGGCACAAGCGATATTTTTTAGCCAGCGCGGCGAAAAAGTCGTTATCGAGAATCGGCTGCGGATCGAGCACGCGATTCCAGACCTCGGTAAACTCCTCGAACGTCAGCGTCGCTCCGAAGCGCTGGGCTACGCTGAGGTGCCAGTCACGCGGCGAAATGCGCCCTTCCTGCCAGTCGAGCCACGTCGGATGCTTCTCGAGCGCCGACCAGATCTCTTCCGGCGTCATGGAGACGCTCTGTGCCAGTCCAGCCATGGCCCGCCGCACGTCGATGCGGACGATCACGCGTCCGATATCGAAAATAATGGCGCGATATTTCGCTGCGGGCATGGCTTACTCGGTCGGGCCGGCGCCCGCTGCGGCGGGCTTGCTCACCGCGCCGGCGCCGCGCAGCAGTCCGATAATCGGAGGGAGTATCGAAAGCAGAATTACGACGCCGATGATCAGGTGCAGGTATTTTCCGATGTTCGGAAATTTGGCGCCCAGAAAATATCCGGTAATCACCATGCCGCCGACCCACAGCGTCCCGCCGAAACAGTCATACGCCAGGTACGTGGAATAACGCATTCCCGCCGCACCCGTGACCGGAGGGCAGAAGGTCCTGACGATGGGCACGAAGCGCGCGAAGATCACCGCGCGTCCGCCGTATTTTTCATAAAAGGCCTGCGCACGCGCCAGGTGGCTGCGCCGAAAAAACAGCGAGTCCTCGCGGCGGAACAATGCGGGGCCCGCGGAACGGCCGATCCAGTAGCCCAGCTGATCGCCCACGATGGCGCACAAAATTCCGGGAAACAGCAGCCAGGGGAGCGGAATCCACTGCTGTCCGGCAAAAATTCCCGCGGTGATTAACAAAGAATCGCCGGGCAGGAAAAATCCCGCGAAGAGTCCGGTTTCCACGAACACGATCGCGGAAACCAGCTCGCAAAATTGCAGCGGCCCAATCCAGGAGATGAGTTGTTTTAGTCCATCTTCGCTGTAGAGCGCGCGAAGGAGGTGAAAGAACGAGTGGTGCACGCGGTATTGGTCCTTGAACTTACGGGAGCCAGCATCAGCCCGCGCCCTCGCGCGGAGCGAAAAATGCCGTGACCAATACGGTAGCAGAAAACCGCGGGATTCTCCCCGCATTCATGCCAGATCAGGATCAGCATGCAGACGAACGACACCAGCACCGAGAGGCGGATCATGTCGCCACCTCTTCTAGCCACAGTTCGGCGCGCACCGCGGCGTTCGACATAGACACCGGCGCTTCCGCCGATAGGTTCACGTGCGCGATGGGCCGCAGCGCATTTTCCTGCAGCAACCTCCGGATACGCGGCAATGCCCGGCGTGCCGCAGCCGCTCCGGCCTCGATGGCTTCCGCCGCGCGGTGGAAATCGTCCCACGCCAGGCTTTGCACATCCGGCCTTAACACCAGATCCGCTTGCCGTTCCCAGAGTTCCGCCTGATGTTTCTGCGCGGCGCTGACCGCGCGGCTCACTACCTGAAAAATATTCGTGGGCTTGCCGCGATACCCGTCGTGCAGCCCCACGGAAACTCCCACCACAATCTTTGCGCCCATATTGCGCGCCGCCACGGTGGGCACCGGCGCCACCAGCCCGCCATCCGCCAGAAAACGTGTGCCAAGTTCCACCGGTTCGAACAGCCCGGGGAACGCGCAACTGGCGCGAATCACTTCCACCAGCGGCCCGTGCGTGAACACCACCGGCTCGCCAGAGGCCAAATCGGTGGCCACCACGCTCATTGGAATGCGCAAGTCCTCAAACTGGCGCGATTCAAAAACGCGCTCGATCAGTTGTCCCAAACAAGAGTTGCTCGCCAGGCCCAGCCGCGAAACGCGCCAGCGCGCAATGTCGCGCAGCCGCAGCGTGCGGCAGGTGTCGATCAGCCGCTCCAGCGGCGCGCCGCTGGCGTAGGCCGCGCCCAGAATGCTGCCCACGCTGGTGCCCGCGATGTGCGATATCGGAATATCGTTTTCTTCGAGTACCTGCAGCACGCCAATGTGCGCGAATCCCCGCGCAAATCCGCCGCCCAGGGCCAGCCCGATGCCTGGCCGTGCCGATGGGGCGTTCGAGGGGGTATCGGACGCTCCCATCGGCGGCAATTGGGGCTGGGCGGTTCGCTGCATGCACCCCAGCATGTGCCCCCAAAGTTTCTCTTCCAATGGGACGCGCGTCCTGCTTTGCCAGTACGGACGTACTGCTCCCGCGCCGCATCCTTATTTAGCCGCCGTTGCGGGCAGAAATTTTCGCGCGCGCAAAATGCATGTGCAGCTCCCCCCTAGTACGTCCTTACCAGCGAAGTACCCTCGCTGTACCATTGGCGCCCGCAGTACGCGGCGGCATTCTCTCTTACGGCAGCAGCAATCAGGCCACATGTAAGCGGACCGGGCCAAGCAAAGCGGTCTGGTACGGGGCGATTAGGGGAGCGATATGGCCACGGCATTCAATAGTTGGGTCGGACAGGAAGTGGTTCTGCAAGTGGCGCTGGGAGATATCAAGGTCCCACTGCGCGGCCGTCTCCTCAAGGATGGGGACGAAACCATCCGCATGCGCATCGGGGAAGGCTGGGACGTCGACATTTATAAGGCCATGATCGTGACCGTTGATCAGGACGTCATGGCGCTGCACCCGGCCTAAGGCGCCGGAAGTCGTTTGTAGGACACGACACCCTTGAGGGAGGGGAAATATGAAAGCGCACGAATTCAAATACGTAACGCATCGCCGGGCGGCGCTGCTTCTCGGCCTGACGGAACATGAACTGGTGGAACTCTCCAGCGAATCCGGCTTGGGCTTGCATGAGACCGCCGACGGCCTCGAAGAAATTTTCTTCACCTATGAGGACTTGCGCCAGATCTGCGTCCTCGCCACCAATCACGTTCACTAAAATTTAGTTCGACTTTACCCCAGGCCCCCCTCAGTGCAGTTACCCCCGACCCGGGTCGCTCACCCCAGCGATCCGGGTTTCTTTTCGTTTCGTCCTCGAGTGCCGACCATCCGCCGTACCGCGAGTATTAAATCGTTTCACAAATCCTTTGACAGCGGCACGCGGAGTGAAGAGACTTAGCGTCGGCCAATGCGCTCCGTCAACATCCCGCCGCGGCAAAGTTGGAAAAATTGCGCCATCGCCGCGGCTGCACTTCTCGCCATCGTCGGTATCTTTGTAGCGCCGCCCTTTTGGGCCGCAGCTTCGCCGTACGCCTTCCCGGCACACCCACAAGTCGAAACCTACGACCTGGTCATCGCCGGTGGCCGCGTCATGGATCCGGAATCGGGTCTCGACGCCATGCGCAACGTCGGCATTAGCGGCGGCAAAATTCGCGCCATCTCCGAAAACCCACTCGCCGGTAAATCCACGGTCGACGCGAGAGGCTTGGTCGTTGCGCCTGGCTTCATCGATCTCCACGAACACGGCCAGCAGCCGCGCAACTATCAGTTCCAGGCGCACGACGGCGTCACCACCTCGCTTGAACTCGAGGTCGGCACCGATGATGTCGATAGCTGGTACGCCGAGCGCAAAGGCCAATCCCTCATCAACTACGGCGTGAGCATTGGCCACATCCCCGTTCGTCGTCGCGTGCTCACCAACCTTGCGCTCGACCAAATGCTCACCGCCAAGCCCAGCGCCAATGAAATGGCCACCATCGCCGCCGCCGAACACCGCCAAGCCACGCCCGAAGAACTCGCGGCCATGGAAAAAATGATGGACCAGGGCTTCCGTCGCGGCGCCCTCGCCGAAGGCATGGGCATCAACTACACCCCCGGCGCCTCACGCTGGGAAATCCTCGAAATGTTCCGCCAGGCCGCGAAATACAATGCCTCCGTACATGTGCACCTCCGCTACGCCGGCGTCCTCGAGCCAGAAAGCGGCCTGAACGCGCTCGAAGAAGTCCTCGCCGCCGCCGCGGAAAGCGGCGCGCCGCTCCATGTCGTCCACGTCACCAGCATGGGCCTCGCCGATACTCCGCACCTCATGCAAGTGATTACCGACGCCCGGCGCCACGGGCTCGACGTAACCATGGAGTGTTACCCCTACACGGCCGGCAGCACGCTCCTCGACTCCGCCGTCTTCGACCCCGGGTGGCAGCAGCGCATGGCCATCACCTATCACGACTTGCAGTGGGCCGCCACCGGCGAACGCTTAACGGAAGAAACCTTCGCAAAATATCGCAAGCAGGGCGGCATCGTCGTCATCCATTCCATTCCGGAAGACGTTGCCCGCACCGCCGTCGCCAATCCGCTCGTCATGATCGCCAGCGACGGCATGCCCATCACCGGGCCAAAAATCCACCCGCGCGGCCAAGGCACCTTCTCCCGCGTCCTCGGCTACTACGTCCGCGAACAAAATGCCCTCGACCTGATGACCGCTCTCCGCAAAATGACCCTCATGCCCGCGCAGCGTCTCGAAAAGCGCGCCCCCGCTTTCCACGACAAAGGCCGCATCCGCCTGGGCGCCGATGCCGACATCACCGTCTTCGACTCGCAACGCATCATCGACAAAGCCACCTTCGACGATCCTCTGCAATACTCCGACGGCATCGCCTGTGTTTTCGTAAACGGTGTGGCGGTTTTGCAAAACGGAAAATTAGTCGAGGGCGTCTTCCCGGGAAAAGCGGCGCGCGCGCCCATCTCCCAATGACCTCACGCAAGGAGCATTCACATTGCACCTAACCGGCGCTGACTGGACCGCCATCGTCGTCTACCTCGTCGCCATGCTCGCCATGGGCCTGTACTTTCGCCGCCGCTCCGGCAAAAGCACTGAAGACTATTTCGTTTCCGGCCGCAACGTCTCCTGGTGGCTCGCGGGCACCTCCATGGTCGCTACCACCTTCGCCGCGGACACCCCGCTCGTCGTCAGCGGCCTTGTCTACACGCAAGGCGTAGCAGGCAACTGGCTCTGGTGGAGCTTCCTCCCGAGCGGCATGATGACCGTGTTCCTCTTCGCCCGCCTCTGGCGCCGCTCCGGCCTCATCACCGACGTGCAATTCGCCGAGATGCGCTACTCCGGTAAACCCGCCGCCTTCCTGCGCGGCTTCCGGGCCGTGTATCTCGGCTTGCTGATGAACTGCCTCATCCTCGGCTGGGTCACCAAAGCCATGGTCAACATCATCAGCACGGCCCTCGGCGTCAGCGACGGCAAAGCCCTGGCCATCTGCGTTTTCTTCCTCATGCCCTTCACCGGCATTTACGTTTCGCTCGGCGGTCTCTGGGGCGTGCTGTGGACCGACCTCGTCCAATTCGTCCTAAAGATGGCTATCGTCATCGCCGTGGCATGGTACGGCGTGCGCGCCGCCGGCGGCATGCCGCAACTCCTCGCCACCCTCGCCGCCAAGCGCGCCGCCATCGGGCCCGGCGCCAGCGACATCACCGCCTTGCTCCCGGATTTTTCCGGTGGCCTCACCGGCGAAGCTTTATGGACGCTCCCGGTCATCACCTTCGTAGTCCACCTGGCCGTCCAGTGGTGGGCCTTCTGGTATCCCGGGGCCGAACCCGGCGGCGGCGGTTACATCGCGCAGCGCATCTTCAGCGCCAAGGACGAGCGCAATGGTCTGCTCTCCGTCCTCTGGTTCAATCTCGCCCACTACGCCCTCCGACCCTGGCCGTGGATCCTCACTGCCCTCGCCGCCGTTGTCCTCTATCCCAATCTCGCGCAACCGGAAAAGGGCTACATGCTCGTAGCCACGCGCCAAACTCCCCACGCCCTCCTTGGCATCCTCCTCGCCGGCTTCATGGCCGCCTTTATGTCCACCGTCGCCACGCAGCTTAACTGGGGCAGCTCGTACTTAGTCGAAGATTTTTATCGCCGCTTCATCAACAAAAAAGCCGGTGAATCGCATTACGTCAACGCCTCCCGCATCGCCACAGTGTTCTTGGTTTTCGCGGCGGCCGCGGTCGCCTGGAATCTCAACTCCGTCGGTGACGGCTGGAAAATCGTCCTCGAACTCGGCGCCGGCACTGGCGGCGTCTATCTTCTCCGCTGGTATTGGTGGCGCGTCAACGCCTGGAGCGAAATCTCCGCCATGACCGCCGCCCTGCTCGCTGCTCTCGCCCTGCGTTCCACCGCTCTTTGGACCGCCATCCTTGGCCACCCGCAACCCTTCTCCGGCTCCGATCCCGTGGTCTTCGCCAAATCCACGCTCTGCACCACGGCCTTCACCACCGTCGTCTGGCTCGCCGTAACGTTCTTCACCGCCGCCGAGCCCGCCGAAATTCTCGTCCCCTTCTACCGCAAAGTCCGCCCGCAAATCACCGGCTGGCGCCCCATCGCCAAGCTCGCCGGCGACGAGCCCGTCACCCGCGACCTCGGCCGCAATCTCCTGAGTTGGATCGTCGGCTGCGTCCTCGTCTACTCCACGCTCTTCGCCATCGGCCAGCTCTGCTTCGGCCGTTATCGTTCTGGCGCGCTCTTGGGAGTTCTCGCCGCCGCCTGCGGTGTTATCATCTGGCGCTTGATGCCCAGCGCCGCGAACTGGCGGGAAACCTAGCGCAACAAACCTGGCGCGCAAGACAACCATCGCATGCCCGAAGCCCCCAGCCCCTCCACTCCGCAAACCAAAGCCTCCCATCACGCCGTCCTGGCCGGCTTCCTCGGCTGGACGCTCGACGCCTTCGATTTCTTCGTCGTCGCCTTTCTCATCTCCACCCTCGCCCAGCAGTTCCACGTCACCCGCAAAGACATCATCCTCACCACCACCGCCACGCTCGCCATGCGCCCGGTCGGCGCGCTCATCTTCGGCTTGCTCGCCGACCGCTTTGGCCGCCGCATCCCGCTCATGGCCAACGTCATCTATTTCTCGCTCATCGAACTCGCCTGCGGTTGCGCGCCCAACTTCACGGTCTTCCTCATTCTTCGCGCGCTCTTCGGTATCGGCATGGGCGGCGAGTGGGGTGTGGGCGCTTCGCTTGCCATGGAAGCCACCCCTCGCAGGTGGCGCGGCATTTTAAGCGGCATGTTGCAGAGCGGCTACTCCTGGGGCTTTCTCCTCGCCGCTGTCGCCGCGCGTTTCGTCCTCCCCACACTGGGCTGGCGCTGGATGTTCTGGCTCGGCTCGCTTCCCGCGCTGCTGGCGCTCTATATCCGCGCCAAGGTCCCCGAGTCCGAGGCCTGGCTGCACCACCGCGCCTCCAGCACCATGCAAGTCCTGCGCGTCGTGCTGGCGCATTGGAAGCGCTTCGCCTACCTCGTCGTCCTCATGACCTTCATGATGTTTCTTTCCCACGGCACCATGGACCTGCTCCCCGATTTTCTCCAGGAAATTTTTCACGCCACCCCGGCGGCCAGCGCCAACGTCATCATCTTCGCCAATCTCGGAGCCGTGGTCGGCGCCATCCTCTTCGGCCATTTTTCCCAGCTCATCGGCCGCCGCTACAGCATGATCTCGTCGCTGGCCCTCTGTATGGCCACGCTTCCGTTCTGCGCGTTCGGTTCCACGTTAACCGGCGTCACCTTCGCCGCCGTTCTCCTCTACGCCGGCGTGCAAGGCGCCTGGGGCGTAATCCCCGTGCACCTCAGCGAACTCTCCGCCGACGCCGCCCGCGGCCTAATGCCCGGCCTGGCCTACCAACTCGGCATCCTCTTCGCCGCCCCCACCAACACCGTGGAATACGCCCTCCGCGGACGTGTCGGCTATCCATGGGCCATCGCCGGCTTCGAACTCGTCACCATCTGCGCCTTGCTCCTGCTGCTGTCGTTCGGCGCCGAAGACCACAACAAATCCTTCACCTCCTCCGACAAATCCTAAGCTCCACTTCTTCAGTAGCACAGGCACTCCTGCCTGTGCCCGGCGTAATCCACGCCATAGACCCGACCGCCGCGCATGTAGTGAAGTCGCGGTTGTCGCGGCGGGTCTTCAGACCCGTGCCTTTGCCTTCAGCCGGCAGCAGTCGCTAAGTTGCAGGGAACTTCCTGCGAATTTTTCCGCTCGTGCCAAAAAAAACGACGCAACCCGTCATTCCGAAGGGCGATGTTTGCCCGAGGAATCTGCTTTTCTTGCGCGTTCTGCATTAAACCGCCTGCTCGCGAACGCCGCATCCCATCGCGCCGCCCCCATCCACCATCTGAAAAAATATTCTCGTATGCTACAATAAATGCTCTTGTGCGCCCGTAGCTCAACTGGATAGAGCGTCGGTCTACGAAACCGAAGGTTAGGTGTTCGACCCACCTCGGGCGCACCATTCCGCTCCGTGATGTAGCGATGAACAACACGGTGAGGCCTCTGCTCACTGACGATTGAGGTTGTGAAGCTGCTAAGTGGGTTGGCTCTCTGGGCGACTGCGGGCTACTTCTTCGCAAAGCGGATGTGGTACGAGCGTCACGAAAAAGTGAGAACGGGCAGCCTAATCCGACAAGCCCGTCTTCCTCTGCGCCACGTTGAGATCACGCAACTAGCCCCTGTCCCACCGGATTTTGACCGACCAAGGTAACTTTCGCTCCATGGTTAGACTCCTTACCTCACCGCATTGTTCTAAAACTCAACGAACATTTCCACATCATTCGGCGTATCTTGAGCGCACCCCTTCCGAAGTCGCTTGAACAGTGAGGCAACATGACGTCCGCTAAAACCCCCGGGCGCTTCGCCGGCGCCCTCTACGTCCTCATGTCCGTCATCGGCTTCTTCGCCATCGGCTACGTTCCGGCTAAGCTCATCGTGCACGGCAATGCCGCGGCCACGATCCACAACATCGCCGCCCACGAGACCCTCTTCCGCTTGGGCATCGCCGCCCAACTGATCGGCCACGCCGGTTTCATCTTCGTCTCCCTGGCGCTCTACGACTTGCTGAAAAGCGTAAATCGCCGCCAAGCCTCGCTGATGGTCGTCCTGATCGTACTTGCCGTCCCCATCGCCTTCCTCAATGAAGTGAATTCCTTCGCGGCCCTGCTGCTAATTCGCGGCGCGGACTTTCTCACCGCCTTCGATCAACCCCAGCGCGAAGCCCTTGCCATGCTCTTCGTCAATCTCCATGGCCGAGGGCTGGTAACCGCCGAACTGTTCTGGGGTCTCTGGCTCTTTCCCCTCGGCGCACTGGTCTACCCCTCGCGTTTCCTCCCGCGCTTCCTGGGCGTTTGGCTAGTCCTCGCCGGCATCGCTTGGGTGGCTCTAAGCCTCACCGGCATTTTGGCGCCGCAATATCAAACCCAGCTGAACCGCTACGCGCAGCCCGCCTTCTTCGGCGAAATAGCTTTCATGTTCTGGCTCCTCATCAAGGGCGCCAACCCGTCAGCCGCTCCAGATACTTTGAAATCTATGGCTTGAGGATCTGCCGTCGGCCATCTTTGTTGGTCAGCGCCACCGAGGGGTCTCCACCTTGCGCGTTGATCACAATGTAGGTGGGGTCGATTCCTCCCCCCAGCGTTAGCGCTGAGCCTTCCTCCGAGCTCGCGATCTTCACCGAGGGCCGCCCATCGGGACGAATCAGTCGGAAGAGAACCGTCTCCGGATATATTTTCCCATCCTTCGCCAGAGAACCGTCGGTCAGGCGCGCCGGCCCGGCTGGCTCGATATGCAGCGAGGCCCGCACCATTCCCTGCGCATCCACGATCTCGAGCGCCCCGCCTCGCAGAACCGCGGCCGGGCCACTCGCCTGCACCCTCTCGAGCTGCAGACACAACAGCAACGCCAATATTCCGAGATTGACCACCGTGACAACCGTCAGCACCCGTTCTTTGCTCATAAAACTCTCCTGTGGGCATCGTAAACCCGCAACTCGATTGGTTGCTTAGGTTTTCCGGTCTCTTGTGGTGGCGTCCCGCAAGGGGCCGCCTTTGTGCTGCCGTCTGCGCCGGGCGCCTTCTGCAACCCCACCCATAACCGAAGTACTATCAGAAAACGGTACTTGACAACTTCGATCAATCCGCGGTATTCTCTGACCGTAGAGAAGTGCGCCTAATCCCCGTATCACGTCACACTGTAATCGCAACAACCGCAAGCACTTAATCGATCCCAGTCCGCACCCGCCCCGCCCTTTCCACCTACTGTCCCGGAGGTTCCAAAATCTTTTTTTACGCAAACAAAGCACTTAGCTCTCGGTAGTACAGGCACTCCTGTTTACCCTGACGCAGGAAGGGCCCCTGCGCGGTGCAGCCTCCACTCAAGCTCACCCCTACCGGCGCAAAACTCCCCCAGCTCCTTCCCCGGCGCGCCATTTTCTCCAACGCAAACTCACGAAACCTCCCTTCGCTTCATCCAAGCAGCGTGCGAACCATCGCTCGCGAAATAGCATCGCCGCATTCGCGCGCCAGAGCCACATAGCAAAGAGAAAAAAGGGAGAAACTTCGTGACCGATCAATCGCCATTAGGCGGCAGTTTCCCGCTTCCCAACACGCCTTTCCGCGTCCAACGCATGGGCTACGGCGCCATGCAGCTATCCGGTCCCGGAATCTGGGGACCGCCGCGCGACCCCGACGCCGCCATCGCCGTACTGCGCGCCGCCATCGCCGCCGGCGTCGACCACATCGACACCAGCGACTTCTACGGCCCGCACGTCACCAACCAGCTCATCAAGCAGGCCCTGCATCCCTATCCCAAAAATCTCGTCATCGTCACCAAACTCGGCGCGCGCCGCGGACCAGACAAATCCTGGCTGCACGCTCGTTCCCGCCAGGACCTCATCGACGGCGTGCACGACAATCTCCGCAATCTCGGCCTCGAACGCCTCGACGTCGTCAACCTCCGCGTCGGCGGAATTGAGGCGCCGGCCGAAGGTTCCATCGCAGAGCAGTTCACCGTGCTCGCCGAACTCCAGCGCCAAGGCCTAATCCGCCATCTCGGACTCAGCAATGTCTTCCCGGAGCAGCTGGCCGAAGCCCAGGAGATCGCCCCCGTCGTCTGCATCCAGAATCTCTACAACGTGGCCAATCGCCGCGACGATGCCTTCATCGACGATCTCGCCAGGCAGGGCATCGCCTACGTCCCCTTCTTCCCGCTCGGCGGCTTCACTCCGCTCCAGTCGGATACGCTCAACGACACGGCTGCCTCGCTGCACGTCACTCCCATGCAGCTCGCCCTCGCCTGGCTCCTGCACCGTTCGCCAAACATCCTGCTCATTCCCGGCACCTCGTCGCTCATCCACCTCCGCGAAAACCTCGCGGCCGCCACTCTGCAACTCTCGAGCGCAGTCCTCGCCACGCTCGATTCCATCGGCGCCGCCGCCAAGGCGTAACGCGTCTACTCCACTGCAAAGCCCTGCGGCGCACAGGGCCAGTTGTCGGCAAGCAACGTAGTAGTGAGGTTTACGCGCGCGTTTCTTCCGGATGATTTAGCTCGCCGCAGCGTGCCCGGCTTTGGCTTGGCCGATTTTCTCAATCAAACGGTTACCGATTCTGTCGCCACGGATCCGCCCCACGGGCTTCAGGTCGTCTTTGCTCTGCACCACCGGCACCCAGGAGACGCCATGGTCCAGCAGGGTGGAACTCGCCACCAGCACGGAATCGTCCATGGTGATGTACAGAGGATTCCCGGGCACCAGCTCACGCAGTTGGCGTTCCGTCACTTCGTTCCCGCGCGCGTCCGCGGGCATCAGGGCGATCCGCGCGATCACATCGAACAGGTTCTGGCGGTCCAGCGTGCCCCACAAATGCCCTTGCGCATCCAGAATCAGCAGTGCGCCGGTAGCGCTCGCGTTGAGTATGCGCACGGCATCGGCAAACGTACTATCCGGCGTGAGCGATTCCGCGGGCAGAGGGTCCAGCAGCGACGCCAGTGACTCGTCCCGCAAGAGTTCTCTCGCGGGCGGCAAGCGGCGCCAGAAATCGCCGGTGCGCCGCTTCGCCGCCTGCGCCAGCAGATCGCGTAGCGGAGCAGACGCTCCCGCGAGTTGCGAAAAGAGCGTGCTGCCCACCTGCGTGAGGCGCACCACGGTGCGCGCACGGACGCTGGTTTCGTGCTTCTGCGCCCCCACCATCATGTCTTCCCCGAAAAAATCGCCTTTGCCCAGCACCGCCACCACCGCGCCTTGCGGGTTTTCGTCGCTCACCCGAATCGCTTCCACTTCGCCTTCCTCGATAATGCTGAACACCCGCGCTGGCTCGCCCTGCCGGTGAATGTAATCGCCCGGACGGTAGTAGGAGTGCATCACCGTTTCCGCCGGATCGTTGTTCAGAAAACTCAAGTCCCGCGGAAACAGCAAATCCCACGTCCAATCGAGCGCCACCTTGATGCGCCGCGACCACGTCGGCAGCTTAAACAGGTAAACGCCCCGCCACAAAAACCATGCCAGTAATCCCGAGACGCGCACCCCCATCATTTCCGCCACCGCTTGGTAACCGCCGATGGAGCACAGCTGCCCGAGCACCTTGAAGCGGAAGGGTTGCGTCGGCTCCCCGCGCAGGATCCGCACCAGGTTCAGCGCCGCCTGGCGGCCTTCGCGCTCGGCGAATTGTCCCGTGGGCGCAGCCGGTGTGTTATCGAACGCGTTGATGATGTACGCGCAATCGCCCACGGCCCACGCATTCTCGCACCCCATGATGCGCATCTCCGGCGTGGTGCGGATGCGCCCCTTTTCTTTCGGCACCTCGAGCTGTTGCACCAGCGGCGAGGGCGCCGTTCCGATGGTGCATACGATCGTCGCGCCGCGCAGCAGGCTCCCATCCGCCAGCGCGATGCCTTCGCGTGTGGCGGCCACCGCGCGCGTCTTCAGCAGCAGCGTGATGCCGTTCTTCTGCATCTTCTTTCCCGCAAACGCGCGTAGACTCGTCGCCACTTCCGGCAGCACCTGGTCCTGCGAATGCACCACCGTCACCACCACGTCTTCCTCGCGAAAATTATGGTAGAAACGCGTGCTGCTGCGCACCAGTTCATTCAACTCGCCCGCCACTTCCACTCCGCTGAAGCCTGCGCCCACGATCACGAAGCTCAAGTGCCACCGGCGCAGCTCCGGCGTGGACGCGGCCTCCGCCAGCTCCATTTGCTTCACCACGTGTTGCCGCAAAAACACCGCGTCGCGCATCACCTTGAACGGGAATGCGTGGTCGCTCATGCCCGGAATGATCCCCAGATTGCTCTCCGCGCCGCACGCCACCACTACGTGGTCGTAGTGCAAACGCGACAGCGTGCCTTCGCCGCTCTCGATCTCAATTTCCGAAGCCGCCAGATCGATGCGTAGCACCTGCTCCGTACGGCACTCCACCTTCGGCAGCATCTGCCGCAGCGGTGCCGCCGCCGCATCCAGGTTGATCGAAGCGCCGGCCACGTCCGCCAGCAACGGGTGGAACACCATGTGATTCTCGCGGCTGAACACCAGGATTTCGCATTCCGGGGGCTTCGTTTTCTGGCGCAGCGCCTTGGCGAATTGCACCGCGGCGAACCCCCCGCCGATGATGATGACTCTCATGTTCTTCCCCCTTGGCGCTGCTTGCGGGCCGGGCGGCCACCCGCCTTACCCAATCACTGCGGTGTCTGCCCCAGGGCGGTGGTCATTTCATCGCGCGCCTGCAGGTACTCGAGCTGCGATTGCAACAGCATCGACTTGGCTTCCAGCGCGTGCGTCGCCGCGGCGTCCGCTTGCGAGCGCAGCGCCGCCCCTTTCGCCAGTTGTTCCGCCGTCACCCGTTGCGATTCCGCGCGCAGCTTTAGCAGCTCTTCCGAGACGTGCACCATCTGCCGCGTGCGTTCCAGTTTGTTCCACGCCGTCTGCACCCGCAGTTCCACTTCTTCCTTGATGCGTGCAAGATTTTCTTCCGCTTGCTTCACTTGCGCCTGATGCTCGCCGATGGCCGCGTTGCGCCGCCCGCCGTCGAACAAGTCATAACCGAAATGCACGCCGAAGCTCCCGAAATTGCGCGCCAGAAAGGGAACATTGTCCTGATAGCTGTAACGTGCAAAGGCTTCCACGTTCGGAATGTACTGCCGTTTCGCGTAGCGCACCGCCGCTTCCGCTTGCTCCACTTCCGCGCGCGCTTCGGCAATTTCCGGATGCGCCTCCATGGCCAGCCGCAGGCATTCTTCCTGGTCGCAATTCGGGCCGCCCTCGTGCACGCTGGCATCCAGCAGCAGTGGCGTGGTCAGCGGCAGCCCGATGGCGTCGTCCAGCTGCATCGTCAAATCGGAGAGTTGCAGTTCCGTGGTCAGCACCTCCTGCTTCGCTTCCAGCGCGGCCGCGCGGCTCTCGATCGCTTCTTCCTCCAGTGTGCTGCCGTATTTCACCTGCTCCACGCGCTCGTTTTGCAAATCTTCACTCGAGCGAATCTTCGCCAGCGCCGCTTCGCGATGCGCTTGCGCGATCAGGATGCGGTAATAAATCTGGTGCACCTGCAGGGCCACGGTGTTTTGCGTCTGTTGCGCATGGTCGCGCGTGGCGCGCAGTTCGGCGGCCGCCGCGTCGTTGGCGGATTTCACTTTCCAAAGGTCCGAAAGCGGCTGCGTCAAGGAAGTGCCGCTGACAATCAGCGTTTTCCCGCCCTGATTCAGAATATCCTCCCGCGCCGGAAGCGCCACGCCGCCAATCGTGCCCAGCGATCCCGCTGGAATACCGATAAATTCCGTGTCCGTCACCTGAGACAGCAGGCTGTCGTTGCGCAAGATAGGGAAGTACGCGCTGCGCGTCCCCGCTTTCGCGTGCTCTTTCTCATCGACTTTTTCCTGGCTGATTCGCACCAGGTGATTGTGCTGCAGCGCCAGTTGCACCGCTTCCTCCAGCGTAATGCGCCGCGCCGCGGGAGCCGCTTTCTCTTGCGCCAAGCTTGCGGCCGCGCCTAGCGCCAGCGTCGGCAGCAAAGCAAAGATGGCATTGCGTATCTTCATAGAGCGGTCCTTTGCGTGACGGAGGAATCGTCTCCCGGGAAACTCAGCTCCCCGTAGTGCAGCGGCGATTTTTTCAGCAGCGCGGCAAGCAGCAGCGCCACGACGCACGCCCAGGCGATCAAGTGGAAGCCGTCGATGAATGTGAGCGTGTAAGCCTGCAGGCGTACGCGCCCGGCGATGATGCCCACGGCCCGCCCAGTCGCGGTCGGCAAGCCGGAGGATTTGCCGTATAGCCCCCCGGCAATCTGGCCAATCGCGTTGTCGTCGAGCCATGTCCCGGCCTGTACGTGCAGGCCGAGCAGATTCGAGTGCAGTTGCTCGCGCACGGCAATGTAGTGCGTCAAGAAGGCCACGCCAATCTGGCCCCCCAGCAAACGGATCACGTGAAAAAACGCCGAGAACGTCAGCGCGTCCTGCGCCTTCGTCAGCCCGCCGGTGAAGATGGCTTGCAGCACGATGGTCGCCACCAGCCCGATGAACGCGAAGGATTGCCCCACGCCCATCAGCAATTCCGAGCGGTAATAATCTTGCGCCGACCATGCGCTGGTGTAGCTGGCGTTCAGCAGCGCCGCTGCCGCCATGCACGCAAACCCCGCGGCCATCAGCAGGCGCGAATCCAGCCCATACACCAGCAGCAGCGCCGCGATCGTGGCGATAATGATTTGCGGCAAAGCCGTCCAGATCAGCGCCGGGGCGTACTGCTCCGCCTCAAAGCCGTGCACTGCCAGCGATTGCGGGATCAGAATGATCGTTGACAGCAGACAGAACCGAAAAAACATCAGCCCAATCCCCAAAAGTATGGTGTTCCATTTGCGCAGGTAGGGAAGGTCCACCAGCGGGTTCGGCATGCGCAGCCGCCGAATCAGCGACCCCAGCAGGAACACCATGGCGCCCCAAAACAGCGCGTTGAACAATCCGGAGCGCCACCAATCTACCCGCTGCCCCTGATCGAGCGCCGCAAAGAGCAACGCGAATCCCGCGCTGGCGTAGAGAAACCCGGCAAAGCTCGGCGGCGGCCCCGAAGATTTTCGCGGCGGCGGCGCGGGAATCCCCCGATAGATGCAGAACAGCATGATTGGCGTAAGCGCCGCGGAAACCCAGAACATCCACGGATACCCCAGATGCTCGCGAAACCATCCGTACAACCACGGCGCCACGTTCACCGCGCCATCCACCGACGACGCATACAGCGCCAGCGTAAACGGCAGAAAGCGCGGCGGAATATTTTTCAGCGCAAACGTCAGCGTCAGCGGATAGAACGTGCCAGACGTAAGCCCCGCCAGCGCCAGTGTGGTCAGCAACAAGCTGTAGTTGTGCACCAACGGCAGATACAAGCAGATCAACGTAAACGCCGCCCCCGCGAATAGCAAAACCCGCCGCGCCCCCAGCAGCCCGCCGAAATACACCGTGAACGGCCCAATGAACATCAGCGCGACGTTGAACGCGCTGCCGATCCACGCCCCGTCGTCGACGCCAATCCCTAGCCCGCCCTTCAGGTCCGGCGTACCGAGCGTCAGCATCCGCCCCGTGAGCGTCACGATGCCCGCGCCCATCACCACCCCCAAAATGCCCACCACCGGCGATTGCGAAAGCTCCGCGGGCAAAGCGCCGGCAATGGCGCGCGCAATCTGCGCTTTGCTCGGCGCCGGTAACGTGCTGGGATGTGTGGCCATGGGGTCGCTTGATTTCCTGATTTTTTCCCTATGGGTTCGTGCGCACCGTGGCCACCACGCTTAGCCCCGGCCGCAACTGCGCGGCAAAGCTCGCATCATCCAGCGCGATTTTCACCGGAATGCGTTGCACCACTTTGGTGTAGTTTCCCGTCGCATTGTCCGGCGGCAGCAGGCTGAACTGCGACCCGCTCGCCGGCGCGATCTCCAGCACCTTTCCGCGCAGCACTTTGCCCGGGTACTCGTCGATGCGAATTTCCGCCGGGTCGCCGATCTTCATGTGCGTCAACTGCGTCTCGCGATAATTCGCCTGCACCCATTTCGTCTGCGCCACGAAGGTCAGCACTTGCGTCCCCGGCGAAACCAACTGCCCCGCGCGCACCTGCCGCTCGCCCACCGTCCCATCCGCCGGCGCATGAATCTTCGTGTAGCCCAGATTCACTTGCGCCACCGTCAGAGCCGCCTCTTTCGCATGCAAATCCGCGACCAGTTGCTGGTCCTGCGATTCCAGCACCGCCTTGCCCCGCCGCTCCGCCTCCACGCTGATCTCGCTGGCATGCAAACCCACTTTCGCCTGCTCCAAATCTGCCTGCCGGCTGGCCGCCGCCGCCGCAAACCGCTGCTGATCCGCCACCGCCACTTCGACTTTCTGTTGCGTGGCGGACTGCGTCGCCAGCAGCGCCTCCTGCCGCGTCCGTTCCGCGTCGGCGCGAATCACGTCCGCATGCACTGCCTTGATCCCGGCTTCCGCCGCCGC
>PMOV01000055.1 GCA_003161195.1 Acidobacteriota bacterium
GCAGCAGCGACCACGACGATCACCGGCGCAGGCTTGGTGCTGGGCACGGTGACTACGCAGTCCAGCACCACGGTGGCCGCCGGCAAGGTAATCAGCGAAAGCCCCGTGGCCGGGACGTCCGTGAATGTGGGCTCGGCGGTAAGCATCGTGGTTTCGAGTGGTCCGCCACAAGTGGCGGTGCCCAATGTGGTGGGCGACACGCAAGCGCCAGCAACGTCGATCATTACTAATGCCGGCTTGGTGTTGGGTACCGTCACCACGGCGGCGAGCAATACCGTGGCGGCGGGCAACGTGATTAGTGAAAACCCGGCAGCGGGCACGTTGGTGAATCTCGGTTCGGCGGTAAACCTGGTGGTGTCGAGCGGACCAGCGCCGGTGTCGGTGCCCAATGTGGTGGGGCTGACGCAGGCGGCGGCGACCACGGCGATCACCGGCGCAGGCCTGGTGCTGGGCACGGTAACGACGCAATCCAGCACGACGGTGCCAGCGGGCAGCGTGCTCAGCCAAAGCCCCAGCTCCGGCACGTCGGTGAACGCCGGCTCGGCGGTAAGCATCGTGGTGTCCTCCGGCGCACCAGCGGCCGCTTCGCTGGTTTCGGTAGCGCCGAACAACGCGCTCGCGGGACAATCGGTGGTTGTAACCATCACGGGATTGAACACGCACTTTGCGCAGGGCACCACGCTAGCCAGCTTTGGTCCGGGCGTAGCGGTCGGCACAGGCGTATCGGGCGCGTACGGTCCAGTGACGGTACTCAGCGCCACGACGGCCACCGCATCGCTCACGATTTCCGCGAGCGCGCCATTTGCCACGCGCACCGTGGCAGTGAGCACGGGCGCGGAGCAAGAGTCGCTGGCGAACGCCTTCACAGTGAATGGCTCGCCGATGGTGCTGTACGTGACGCCAAATTCGGCGAATCCAGGAACCAGCGTGACGGTGTCAATCGTAGGCATGTTCACGCATTGGGCGCAGGGCACCTCGGTGGCCAACTTTGGCGCCGGAATTTCCGTTGGCGGCGGCACGGCAGGCGCAGCCGGACCTATCGCGGTCACCAGCCCGACAACAGCTACGGCGAGCTTGACGATCGGCTCCGGAGCAACATTGGGATTGCGCGCGCCGATCACCGTGACTACCGGTGCGGAGTCCGCGCCATGGTCCAGCCCAGGATTCTTCGTACTCGGCCCGGTGACGGGACCAGCGCCTACGGTGACCATCACTAGCCCCACGGAAGGTGCGACGGTCACCTCCCTAACCACAGTCACTGGAACCTTCACTAGCCCGAACCCGGCCTACTGGACGCTGTCTTATGAAAGTAGCGGCGGAAGCACATTTACGCAGTTCGCCACCGGGACGGGTTCCACGGTCACCGGCATGTTCGACCCCACCATGCTACTGAATGGAATCGCAACGATACAGCTAACGGGCGTGGATCAATCAGGGCAAACATCCTTCACCGTACTGCACGTATCGGTGGTGGGCACTGTAAAGGTTGGGAACTTTACGCTGTCCTTCAACGACCTGAACATCCCAGTCGCTGGTGTGCCGATCAACGTGGTTCGCACCTACGACAGTCGCGTGAAGAACAGTGGCGACTTCGGGTTCGGATGGTCGCTGAGCTACAACACGGTAAATGTGCAGACGAGCGATACGTTGGGTAACAACTGGACGACCAACGTAACCAGCGGAGAATTGGGCTTGCCGAATTACTGCGTGCAGCCTGCCCAGAACTACGTTGTGACCGTCCGACTGCAAAACGGCACCGTGTATCAGTTCGCACCTTCCGCGACTCCCGCTACCGAGTGCGCGTTGGTCGAACCGCCCGAGTCCGTCGATCTTCAGTTCACGCCAGTTGGCACGACGCCGGCGAATGCGACTTTAACGCAACCCAATGCGACGGACCTGCTGCTGTCGTCCTCCGGCGGGGGACCGACACAGCTTCTCGATCAGAACACGTTTGACGTCTACGGCCTTGACGGCGACGACGACGGGTGGACACTGACGCTGGGGAACGGTCAGGTGCTGCAACTCAGCATGAGCGCCGGTCTGCAGGGCCTGACGGACACCAACGGCAATACTTTAACGTTTACGTCGGCCGGAATTACTTCCTCGCCGAGCGGGAAGAGCGTAACGTTTGCACGCGACGGGCAAAACCGGATCACCACGATCACCGATCCCAACGGAAATTTGCTGCGCTACGCGTATAGCTCCAGCGGCGATCTGGCGACCTACACGGACGCTGTAGGCAACGTTTCCACGTTCTCGTACGACGGCAGCCATGATCTGATTTCGTACAAGGACCCCAGTGGAAATCAGCCGATTCGCAGCGTGTACGACGACAGCGGCCGACTGATCCAGATCATCGACGCGTTCGGACACGTAACAGACCTCAGTCACAATATTGGCGCCAGCACGGAAACGATTACGGATCCACTGGGGAACGTGACCACGTACGTGTACGACAGCAACGGGAACATCATCCAGACGACGGACGCGCTGGGGAACGTGACGAAGGCGACGTTCGACAGCCAGGGAAACATGCTGACGAGTACGAACGCGCTCGGGCAGACCAGCACGTTCACGTACGATGCGAACAACAATCAGCTGACGGCGGCGGATCCGCTGGGGAACGTCACCAAATTCACGTATAACGCATTCAACAGCCAGCTTACAGCAACCGACCCGTTGGGCAACGCGACCACGAATACATACGACGGGTTGAATAATCTACTGACGACGAAGGATCCCCTAGGCAACACGACCACCAACACATACACGCTCACAGGACAAACCCAGACGTTGACGGACGGTGCGGGAAATGTGACGAACTTCGCGTATAGCAGCAACGGCACTTTGTCGTCGCTGACGAATCCGGCTGGAACGGTCACATCGTTTAGCTACGATGCGAACGGAAACCGGCTCACGACGTCGGTGACGCGCACGACGTCCTCCGGGGCGCAGACGCTAGTGACGAAGATTCAGTATGACTCGAAGAACCGGCCGACGACTATCACCTATCCTGACGGCGGGACAACGCAAACGACGTACAACTCGACCGGGCAGCAAGGCGCGACCATTGACGCGCTGGGTCACCAAACGACATATCAATATGACGGGGCGGGGCGTCTGACGCAGACGAACTTCCCGGACGGGACTTTCCAATCGAAGACTTACGATGCCAAAGGCGACGTAGTACAGAGCACCGATCGGGCCGGGCACAGCACCTCGTACACGTATGATGCGCTGGGCCGCTTGACGCTGACGACGTTCCCAGATGGCTCGACGTATTCGACGACCTACGATGCGGCCGGAGAAATCATTTCCAACACGGACGCAAAGCGCAACACCACACAGTACGGGTACGACTCGGGCGGGCGTCGGACGACGCTGACGGACGCCCTTGGCCAAGTGACTTCGTTCACGTACGACGCGGCGGGGAATCAGACCGTGATTACCGACGCAAACGGTCACGCCACGCAGAACGTTTACGACGCGGACGAGCGAATCACCAAGGTGATCTATCCGGACGGAAATTCGGCGTCCACGGCGTACGACGCTTTGAGCAGGCTCAGTTCCAAGACGGACGCCAATGGAAACACCACGCAATACGGTTACGACAACCGGGGGCGTCTGACCAGCGTGACCGACGCGCTTGGTAACGTGACGACATACACTTACGACGAGGTGGGCAACCGCCTGACGCAGACGGACGCGAACGGTCACACGACCAGCTTTGCGTACGATCAGCGTGGACGTCAAATCCAGAAGGTGCTTCCGAGGGGTCAAACGGAAAGCTTCATTTACGATGCCGATGGAAATCTCACGTCAAAGGTGGACTTCAATTCTCGGACAACGAGTTACAGCTACGACAGTCTGAATCGTTTGCTGAGCAAGACGGCCGATCCGTTCTTTGTGACGAACCACATCGGCGCCGCAGCAGTAACCTTTACCTACACGGCGACTGGGAAGCGCGCGTCGATGACGGACGCCAGCGGAACGACCACGTATAGCTATGACGCGCTGGACCGCCTGGCCTCCGAGGCGACGCCGGAAGGAACACTGACCTACACCTACGATACCGCGGGCAACCTGACGAGCCTGCAGTCCTCGAACGCGAACGGAGCAAACGTGTCTTATGGATACGACACGTTAAACCGGCTCGGCACGGCGACGGACGGCAGCGGTCAATCGAACTATACATACGACGAGGTAGGGAACCTACAGACGGTGGCGTATCCCAACGGCGTGACGCACACGTACACATACGACGAGCGGAACCGACTTACGAATCTGGCGGTTGCCAAGGGCGCGCCGCTCGCCGGTTATGCCTACACCTTGGACGCAGAGGGGCACCGGACGAGCGTCACCGAGGCTAGCGGCCGCAAAGTCAACTACAGCTACGACAACATCTACCGGCTGACGAATGAAACGATCGCGACCGATCCGAATGGAGTGAACGGCAGCGCGACGTACACTTACGACGCCGTGGGGAATCGCACGCAACTAGCCTCGACGCTGGCGCCGATCGCGGCGACCAGTTCGAGCTATACGGCAAACGATCAGCTAACAAGCGATACCTACGACGCCAACGGCAACACAACGGCTTCGGGGGGCGCTTCGTACGCGTATGACTTCGAAAACCACCTGCTGCAAAAGGGTGGCGTGACGATAATCTACGATGGCGACGGGAATCGCGTTTCCAAGACGCTTGGAGGCGTGACCACGCGCTATCTTGTGGACCACCTGAATCCGACGACGTACGCCCAGGTAGTGGATGAGTTGCAGAGCGGCATCGTAACCAAGACGTATACTTGGGGCCTCCAGTTGATTGACGAGACGCGGCCGCAGACCTCGCCGAACCCGGCCCTGGTCAGCTTCTATGTCTTCGACGGGCACGGCTCAGTGCGCGCGCTGGCGAATCCGGCGGGGGCGCTCACAGACACGTATGACTTCGACGCGTTCGGCAATCTCATACATTCAACGGGGACGACGCCGAACAACTACCTGTACTCGGGCGAACAGTTCGACCCTGACTTGAACCTGTATTACAGCCGCTCGCGCTACCTAAACGTTTCCACAGGCCGCTTCTTGACCATGGACGCGCTCGATCCGGTAGTCACCGATCCTGGTTCGCTGCACCGGTATTTGTACGTCAAAGCCGACCCGGTGAACTACGTCGATCCCACCGGATTGGCGTATACCCAACAGTTCGGTTACGACGTCGAGGATGTGGTCGAACCGGCGTACGCTGCGGATTTTGGGGCAAGTCCGCTGGTGTTCTTCGGACGGTGGACGAGATTGGGCGGTCCAGGGGCAAGATCTTATCGGCTCAAACCGGATATTCTGGACTTGAGGCCCATACGCGGCGACGGCTCGGCGGGCCTGGTGTGGCTGGAAATCAAGCCACTTTCGCTATCCGGCGTGGCTCGAGCGGTAGCGTCGTATGCCCTGTACACGGCGGAACTCGGCCCGTACGTCAATCCGGATCCGACTTGGTTAGCTGGGGGACGCATCTTCGCGGTGCCCAGCGGTGGAATGGTTTACGCGACGCTGGTTTTCAATGTGGGCGGAATCCTCTTCTACACCACGAACCAGTCAGACTACGACTACTTCCAGGACATCGTGGCAGGAGCTTTCGGTTTCGGTATTGGGGCCGCGGCGGGCGCGTTGTCCCAATCTTTACCGAGATTCCTGCCCGCGGGTGCTCCAGTTTCGGAAGTAGAGCAAATATTCCAGCTCGAGCAAATTGCCATTGAAGGGTCCGAGATCGAGTTGGAGGCGGATGAGTTCCTTGACCTTGCGGCTTAGAGGTAATATCGGACCTGATGACGTTCAAGCTGTATCTGGAGTTGGCGTCGCGACGGCAGGATGACGTTCTCGTCGACCTGTTGCGATTCCCGGGCGAGCCCGCGCTCAGCGAAGGAGCGTGGAGCGCGCGATGGTGGAGCGATGGACGCACCAGAAGGAAGAGTGCACCCGACCGCGAAGTGATCTTGGCAGAAATCAAGGAGTCCGGTTGCAATGAGCTGACTCTTAGCTGGCGCGCTGCGAGCGGAACGCCTTCCATGCCTATGGCAGCGCAACTTTTGGGGTTGGAAATACAATTCAGCCCGTCCTTCACCAGCTCTCTTTGGGCATCAGTGCCAACACGGCAACTTAAGTCTAGACAAGATGAACGCATTCGAAGAACCTTCAGCGCCGCGGACTCCGCCCCGGGACAGATACTTGCCTTCCCATCCGCCGCGAAAGCCAAGTTGCCTGCTCCTTCGCTGTTGGAATGTTCCTTCGAATTGCAGTGCGACACGAAGGATTTGGGTGAGGGCGATCTTCAGAAGCGGGCCATCGATTGGATCCGTTTTGCGGTTCCGAGGAGTTTCGACGCGCTGGACGCATTCGGGTACGGTTGCGTGCACGAACGCTGCCGCAGGATGAACATGGCGGCGAGCATGGGCGGCGTCAGCACCTGGTCGGACCAACTTGGAGAGCGATTCGAGAATATCTATCCCATCCTCGTGGGAGGCACGGAGTTATGCTTGCGCGTGAAATCAGGTCTTGGTGAAGGTTGTTCGCTGATTGATATACCGAATCAGCCTGGCACGGCCATTGTCAGCATCGCACCGGAAGACATCAGCGAAATCAGGCAGGAACCGAAAGCGAAGGATTGGGTGGTGATCCGGGACCTTAGCGCGTTGAACGCTCCCGCAGCCACCTTGGATGAAATGTACAAACGCAGCGCAGCTGTTCCCGCGCTTGCGCCGTTTTACAAGCGTTGACCGGGTGGCGCGTTGGAGAAAACCAGGTCTGCCAGAGCCAAACCGTCTGGCAATTCATTTCTTTCCAACGCATCATAATCGAAGCCCGCGCAGAAGGCGGGCATTCCGAGCGCGGCCAGAAGTTGCGAATGGCGCTCAGGGGCAGACAAGGAGGGGTCCGCGTTGCGTAGAATGCTGGAAACGCGTTGCGTCGCGTCCGGCCGATTCAGCGTGGCGCACAATCGGGCAGCGTGGCCGCCCAGCGGCCCCCGCGGAGGCACCCGTCTGGCGTAAAAATCAAAATAGTCGGGGTTGGACTCGTACTTGTCGATCACCACGCCCGAACGTATCAGGTCGTAAGACAGAACATCATCGTCGAACTCGTTGACCAGGAGAACAGCGCAGGAGAGCGCCTTTGATAGCTCCAGGCCAAGCGACAAGGTTTGTGCGAGTTGCTGTTTCCTGGAGACTTTTGCCGCGACCACGGTGAAGTTGTCTACGGTCGGAGAGATAACCGTTTGGCGTTTTCTAACGGCGGCAGCAACATTCTGCTGTTCTACGCCGAACAACACCAGGTGAGAGTACGACTGGCCCACGTCCAGACACTATCATAGAATCCGAGGGCTGGTGGTTTTGCGTAAACCGTGCGGCAGCAGCGATTGAAGGCAGTGCGTGAAGCTCCGAGCGAGCTCCATCGAGATTTCTCTGCCATCGCTCCTCCGGCCTTGTGTATAATCGCCTCGTTGCCCTGGGCGGGCGTCGTACAATGGCAGTATAGAAGCTTCCCAAGCTTCGGACGTGGGTTCGATTCCCATCGCCCNNAAACCTCAGTGATTCGATTGCTCTTACACCGCTAAGCTACTGAAAAAATATCCGAAAATGGCTGGTTTTGGACGCCACTTGGACGCTGCGATTTTCAATTGGACGCTGAAATGCGTACCGACCGCCAACGGTTGAATTGCTTGCCTCCTGCCGCCCACGCGACCATTCGGTTTCGAGGTTTCGTATTGCGTCGAATTTGATTGTCGGACGTCGCCATCCTCGGAGACGCCCTAGTCCTGAACACTCGCCTTCGCATCCCCCACTCGACCCTCTCCATGTCGTCCGAGCCTCCCGATCCTACTCACGTTCCCTGACGCCCTCCCTCGCTCTCTTCCGTCTCCCCACTCCCGGGTTGGGAATCTGCCTCCGCGGGACCATTCCATCCTGAATTCTTTGCTCCCTCGCTGATGCTCTCCCCGCCAACAATCCACTTGACACGTCCCTCCAATTCATCGCATATTCCCCCGCATCGTTCCGCTTCCCGTTTCGGAACGACAAATCCGTCCCCGTGCTCTCACCGGCCTCTGACGCCTGGTTCGCGGACGCGTCCCGGAGCCCATATGGACCACTGTTCCCGCGGTCGCAATTTTCTATTCTTACTTTGCTCTCTGTTTCTTGCTCTGATAACGTCCGCCCCGCTCGCTTCCGCTCAGGGCAGCACTGGCAACACCGCCACAACGCCGATTCCGGGCGTGCCGCACGACTACATCGTCGGCGTGAACGAGGTGGTGAATCCCGCCAATGGCGCGCTCAGTGTTCGCATTGCGCAGCCGGCTCCGCCGGAACGCGGGAAAAACTGGCCGAAATACGCCTTCATTTACGACTCAAACCGTCAATTTGTGCTGACGCCCTATTGGGTCACGACACAGGACGGCAACGGAACCCTAACCTCTCTTAATCTCACCTTTGGGCTTCCATCCGTGCAGACTCCGCCACCAGGAGTTGGCGGTGGGACCACCACCACGTTAAGCAGATGCGTCCAATATAATCAACTCAGCTGCAACAATTACATTTGCGTCGTAACCAGTGGCTACACCTTCACCGACCCTGACGGCGGCGTTCACGGGCTGGGCCTGCAATATGGCGTGTCCGACACGCAAAATACCTCTAACGATTGCCTGTATCAGTTCAACGTAAGCAACTACATGGTCGGCGGAGACGAGCAGTATAAAGCCATCATTAACCCAACAACGCTCGCGCTCGATATCGTCGATAGCCACGGCAACGATCCCCTCGTGGAAGACACCAACGGCAACTACCTCAATTCCACTGGCCGAACCGCGCCTCGACCGGCACCTTACACCGTGCAGAACAAAACGGTCCCATTTAATGTGACGCTGAACGCAATTCCCAATCCCAATATCGGTGCTGCGTGCCGTATGACCACCATAACCGGCAGCGGCTCTTTCTCATCAGCACAGTCGGTAACCTTGCCCAACGGTGAAAAATACCAATTCACCTACGATGGAACTCTGGGGCTGCTGAATCAGATTACCTACCCCACCGGGGCCACCGTAACCTACACGTGGAACATCATCTCCGACGCGGAGGGAGTTCAATACGAGGCCCCGGTATCAGGGTCCCTCGGCGGCCTATGCTCGCTCCAGCACGACTGGTTCGCTATCACGAAGCGCGTGGTGAAATACGATGGGGCCACCCCCGCGGAGGAGCAAGATTTCGTTTACGGCACTAATTTTCCGACGACCAGCAGCTATGAGTGGACTACCAAAACCACGACTGTCACCACCAAAGACCTCATCCGAGGAACAAGTTTCAGCACCGTTTACGCCTACCTGCCATACGCGCCAATTCCTGAATCGGAGACGCCTTGGGAAGACGTGGGAGTCGTTCCCCAAGAAAACACCATCACTTATAAAGACACCAGCGGAAACGTTCTCAAAACCACCACCAAAGCCTGGGCCTGGGATAACCAAATGATCGCCCAGTGCGAAACACTGCCTAATGGCCTCATCGCCGGAACGTTTTATATTTTCCAGCCGTACTCTCAATTCTCGTCCACGAACACGTTAAGCCCTTCGGCCACCACCACGAATCTACCCACGGATGTCTCGGAGTATGATTATGGGTCCGTGTCCACGGCATGCGTAAAGCCCAGTTCAGGCATCCCGATCCGCGAAACGGTCACGACCTATGCGTCGTTCGGCAACACGCCGCTGCTGCCGGGCTACCCTTCGATCCTCGACCGTCCCGCCACCGTCCAGGTCTATGGCAACGTCAACGGCACCAAAACGCTCCTCCAAGAAACCGACTACGCCTACGACGGCGCAACGCCGACCTACGTTTCCCTTACGTCGTCAATGCACGACGAAACCAACTACGGATCCGGCCTGACCACCCCTCGCGGCAATCCCACTACTATCACCAAAAAATGCTTCACCGGCGCGACCAGTTGCACCAATTCCGTCACCACCTACACGTACGACACTTCCGGCCAAGTCCTCACCGTCAAGGACGCCGACCTCAACACGACGAGCTACTATTACACGGACAACTACACCACCGACGACGGCACGCCCCCATCCAGCACCAATGCCTACGTGACCAAAATCACCCGCCCCGCCACCAACGGCGTCGCTCACATCTCGAGCTTCCAGTACGGTTTCGAAGACGGCAAACTCCGCAACGCCACCGACGAAAACAGTCAGCTCTCTACGTACTGTTACTGGACAAACGGCTGCTCCGGCTCCACTTTCGACCCCTTCGTGCGCCTCACCGGCACAAAGGCTCCCGATGGCGGAGCCACCACTGTCACCTATAACGATGCCGGACCGTCTCCGAGCGTGACCGCCTCTGCGACCAGGGACAGCGCCGGCGATACCGTGACCAACATCAGCGTTTACGACGCGATTGGTCACGAAGTCCAGACCGAACTCTCCACCGATCCCTCGGGACCGACCTACACCGCGACTTCCTACGATGGTGTCGGGAAGGTATACAAAGCCTGGAATCCAACGCGCTGCAGCCCGCCCACCACCAATTGCGGCGAACCAACATGGGGATTTACCACTTACCTATACGACGCCCTCGGCAGAACCACGCAGGTCACGAATCCTGATAACACCACCGTTGTTACCACTTACACCAACCGCGCCACCCAAGTGCAAGACGAAGGCAATGGCGGCACCCAGCCCGTCACGCGCATTTCCCAGTCCGACGCCTTGGGACATCTCAATTCCCTGTGCGAGGTTGCGCCCGGACCCTTTGTCGGCTCCGGAGGGACTTCTTCCTCGTCCCTGATTGGCCAGAACGGCACTCCCGCCGCTTGCGGCCAGGACATCTCCGGTCAGGGTTTCCTGACCACCTACACATACGATGCCCTTGGGAACCTCCTGCAAGCCAACCAAGGCTCTATGGCCGCACGCACCTTCAGCTACGATTCTCTATCGCGCCTCGTCTGCGCCAGCAATCCAGAAAATTCCTCTGCAGCGTGTCCCACAACCGCCAGCAGTAGCTATATACCAGGCACCACCCGGTACGCATACGACGCCAACGGCAATCTCCTGACCAAAACCTCTCCGTTGCCCAACCAGACCGGCACCACCTCTGTCACCGCAACGTACGCATACGATGGGCTCAACCGTATGCTCTCCAAAACCTACAACGACGGAAAAACTCCCACCGCAAACTTCACCTACGACTCCTACAGTGGACGTACGCTCACCAACGCCATCGGAAGACTGGTCAAATCTTCCGGTGGTACCGGCATTGCGTCTTATACGGAATACGACCCGATGGGACG
>PMOV01000315.1:0-21084 GCA_003161195.1 Acidobacteriota bacterium
CGCTGGGCGGCTACGTTCAAACGCGGTTACCGTCCATATGGATTTGGCCGAAAAAGGACTTGTCCGGTTTGGCGGGTGCATTCAATGGGTCGATGCAACACCAGTTCGCGCCTCGCGGCGAGGACATTCGCCGAAACGCACAGGCTCGAGCTTGAGACAATAAGCGGTCTGGAGATATCTGTTTCTGGGCGTGAGCAGGGGTCGAGGTGACGGCAGCGTATTCAGTGAGTTGGGGCTCGATCTTTTTTACGAAGTTTTTGGGCAGTGGACCCCAGGGAATAGGCGCGTCTGCACGGACGACAGTCATGGCGAGCTTTTTTTAGCTGCGAAGCGTCTCAAGTCCCTAAACATCCTCGATCATTGGCCATATTCAATCGGAAGATGAATTTAAGAATTCCGCTATTTGTAAACTTTAGAAAACCGCCGTGCACCCAGTGCGTTAGGCGGCAGCCAGCCAGTCAAAACGAACGGGCAGACGTTCGGTCCACTTCCCGCCCCCGGCACCACCGATTCGCGCCATCTCAGCCCCACGAAACAGATCGACGCTTCCCTCCGCTCGGTATGATTTCTTCCGCATTCCTCAGGCGATCACCGCCAAGAGTCTCTTGATCTCGGTTTCGGCCAGCCGCCGGCGTTCTTTCAAACCGTCATCTTGTGTATTAAGGACCGGGAGAGAGCTGCGGCTACAACCATGCGGGAAATGAGGCAAGCAAACTCTTGGCATCTTGCTGGTTTGCTGTTACCTCAGCCTTGTCGTTGGCCTGCTCACGTGCGTAGTCCAGCAGACTTTCGCATGTCCGCGTATTGCCTAACATTCAGGCACGTCGGACGAGAATTCGCCGTCGAGCAGGCCAAGGGAGTCGAGGAGGGAGTAGGTGCGTTCAGCTTCGGCGCGGTCGACCAGGCTCATGGCGAAGCCGACGTGGACGAGCACGTAGTCGCCGACGGAGGCCTCAGGGAGGAGATCGAGGCACGTGTCGCGCGTCACGCCACCGAATTGGACGAGTCCGAGGCGGATGCCGTTTCGCACTTCGGTGTAGAGGATTCTTCCAGGAATGGCCAGGCACACGTTCAGCGGTCTCCTTCTGGGCCGACGTTTTCCCGGGACGTGAGCGAAGCGCATCGCGGAGATGTCTCTAGCGTAAGCGATGCGAGTTCTTCGTGGCGATGAACGGTTAGCGATTTGTGCCACATCTGGAGCTGCACAACGGCAGCATCTACCAGGGGCGAGAGTGCGGCTTGGACCGGTGGCGATAAGGTTGTGCCCCAGTCGACATTCGCGGGCTGCACGCCAAACAAGGCAATTTCTTGTGTAGGGGCAGCCACCAAGAAGAGGGCGGAAATGAGGTCAGCCACCGCCAATTGATGCACGCTCGAGCCGCGCTTGGCGGCGAGCAATTCCCTGCCGTTCACGTGCTCGATAGTTCCCGGCGGAGCGCCGAAATTCATGGCATCCAAGAGCAGCACGTGAGAGGCGTCGGAAGCATACGAAACGAGTTCCGGGCCCATAGTGCCGCCGTCAAGGATCCTGATCCGAGCGGGGATTCTGGGATCAACCAGGAGCAGACGCGCGGCGTGGACGCCAACGCCGTCATCCGAGAGGATGATGTTGCCGACGCCGATGACCACGATTTGTGAAGGAAATTGGACCGCCATTTTACATTCCTGAAGCGGGAGGCGAATCGCCGCCGTGGTATTCACCGCACTCGCTGCGGTGCACGTGATCCACGAGTTGCTGATTTCCGGTCCCATCCACCTCGGTTTTGGCCTGGCGCAGTTCGCTCTCAGAGAGGAACTTGTATCCGGTGAAGATGCTCTCCATGACGCCGTTTTCTTCCTCGACGGAAACCAGCATGGCCATATAGACGTGGTAAACGAAAAAGGACCACAGGCCGAACATAACGAGGAAATGGATTTCGCGCAGCCATTGCAGGTCGATGAGGCGGGGAAGCCAGCCGATGAAAAAGGCCAGGGTGCGATTTCCAAGGACATTGGACAAGAGCGCTAAACCGGTGAGAATTTCGACGACGGCCATGCCGTAAACGGCTGCGTAAGAGAAACCTGCAATGGCGTTGTGCCCGATATGGCGAGGAGGCGCCCAACTCATATAACCGTAGTAGCGGCCGGTTGCCAGAAAGTCTTTGATGCGGGCTTTGGTAGTGGGGATGAATTGATCCCAACGCGACCAGCGATTGCCGATAAACATCCAGATGATGCGAACCAGCACGGCAGCCAGGAACACGAAGCCGGAAAGCAAATGCACGAAGCGCATGGTGCCCATGAGGTAGGCAGTTTTTCCATGCGGGGTGACGAATGGGGAGTGCATGTAATAGCCAGTGAAGGAGAGCGAGATGATGGTGACGAAGATAATCCAGTGGGCGGCTCGCACCGGCCATTGCCAAACGTAAATGCGTACCTGGCCATGCGCGGGCCATTGCCATTCCGGCGGCACATGGGTTGGCGATTTCTTCATAGCAGGCCCCCCGAGTTTTAGCCGTGCGCGCCGGCGTACTTATATCCGCGCGCATCGACCACGTGGACGGCGCACGCGAGGCAGGGATCGAAGGAGTGGACCGTACGCAGGAGTTCGAGCGGACGATCGGGATCGGCAACGGGCGTTTTAAGCAGGCCGGCTTCGTACGGCCCGCGCTGGCCGCGAGCGTCGCGCGGGCCGGCGTTCCAGGTGGAGGGAACGACGGCTTGATAGTTCTTGATGGAGCGGTCTTCGATCTCGACCCAGTGTCCCAGCGAACCGCGCGGGGCTTCGAAAAAGCCCAGGCCACGTGCGCTCTTCGGCCAGGAACCAGGATCCCATGTTTCTCCATTGTGAATACGCACATTACTGGTGGCGAGATTGGTGCCCAGTTGTTCGATCCAGGTGATATTCAGATCGCCGAGAAGTTGCGTTTCGAGGGCCCGGGCGGCAATGCGTCCAAGCGTAGAAAACATGGCGGTGATCGGAACCTTTAGCGTTGCGAGGGCGGCGTCAAATATCTTTTTAACATCGGGTTGACCGGACGCGTAGGCCACGAGCATGCGTGCTAGCGGTCCCACTTCCATGGGCTGATCATCGTAGCGCGGGGCTTTGATCCAGGAATATTTTTCTTCGACGGTGAGGAATTCGTAGGGCGGCTTAGGCCCGGAATATTTGGGGATGGTCTCGCCCTCGAAGGGATGCTTGGCGATCTGATCTCCGCCCGAATATTCGTACCAGGAGCGGGCTACGTATTCCTTGATTTTCGCAGTATCCACGGGATGGACGGTGGATAGGTCGCGGCTTAGGAGGAGGCCACGGGGAAGAAAGAAGCTCGAGGGATCGTTGACGGAACCCTGCGAATAGCCGCCGTACGACATGTAATTTCCGACACCGGCGCCCAGCGCGAACCACGCGGGGTAAAAGCCAGCTACGGCGAGGACATCCGGAATGTAGACCTGACTAACAAACGCGCTAGCCGATTTGGCCACCTGTAGCAGAAAATCGATGCGCTCAGGATTGATGGTGGCGTCCGGTTCGTTGGGGTCCATGGCGGTGGACATCCCGCCAACGAGGAAAGATTGCAGGTGCGGATTCTTGCCGCCGAGCACGGCGTGAATACGCAGGAACTCTTTCTGGAACTGTAGGGCTTCGAGGTAGTGCGCGAGGGCCATTAGGTTGGCTTCGGGAGGAAGGCGGTATGCGGGATGTCCCCAATAACCCGTACCAAAGATGCTGAGTTGCTTGCTGGCGAACAGCGCGCTGATGCGGTCCTGCACGCCTTTGAAATACTTGGCGCTGGACAGAGGCCATTCGGAGATGGATTGCGCCAACTGCGAAGTTTTTGCCGGATCGGCTTTCAAGGACGATTCCACGTCCACCCAATCCAGCGCGTGGAGCTGGTAGAAGTGGATAATATGATCCGCCATGGTCTGCGTGGCGGCGATTATGTTGCGGATGATGCGGGCGTTGTCCGGTACTTCGATACCCAGAGCATCTTCGACCGCGGTGACCGAAGCGAGCGCGTGAACGGCAGTGCATACGCCGCAAATGCGCTGTGCCCAAATCCATGCTTCCCGAGGATCGCGGCCGCGCAGAATCATTTCAATGCCTCGAAACATGGTGCCGGAGCTCCACGCGTCGCTGATCGTGCCACCATCCACCTGGGCTTCGATGCGGAGATGTCCTTCAATCCGCGTGACCGGATCAATCACGATACGCGCCATTCAGCCCTCCTAGGCTTGCCGAGACTGCGGTGGTTCGGGAGTCTCGGCGTTTTCCTTCCTGGCCTTCACTTTGTCGCGGACGATGTCGCCAACCACCTGCGCAGCCATGGCGGTGACCGCCAGTCCGGTGATGCCCCAGCCGATCTGGTCCGCGGTAACATCCACGCCGAAGCCGGGTACCGACGGCAAGCGCCTGTAAAAGGGCGATTTGGTGTCCCAGAAGCGGTGCGAAGCGCAGGCGATGCAGCCGTGCCCTGCTTTCACCGGCCAGCTGGTTCCGTCGTTCCAGCGGACGGTCGGACAGTTGTACGTCGCTTCCGGTCCTTTGCAGCCCATTTTGTAGAGGCAATAGCCCTTGCGATGACCTTCATCGCCCCATTCCTCAACGAAACGTCCGGCATCGTAGTGCGCGCGACGTTCGCATTGATCGTGGATGATGTCGCCGTAGGCGAATAGCGGCCTGCGATATTCGTCGAGCGCGGGCAATTCGTGAAAAGTGAGATAGTGGACCAAGACTGCGGCGGTGTTCGCCGGGTTGTGGGGGCAGCCGCCCAAGTTGATTAGGTTTTTCAAGCCGGGAACGGCATCCTGTAGTCCGAGTGCGCCGGTTGGATTGGGGTTGGAGCGCACCAGTCCGCCGTCCCACGCGCACGCACCGACAGCGATATTTGCCACCGCATTGCTGCAAACGTGTTTCGCGATGTCGAGGGCCGTTTTGCCGCCGATGGTGCAGTAGACGCCTCCGTCCGCCGTCGGAATGGCGCCTTCCACGACGGCGATGTACTGGCCAGCGTGCTCGCGCACCACCCGTTCGAGGGCATCCTCAGCCTGCTTCCCGGCGCCGGCCATAAGCAGTTCGTGATACTCCCAAGACAGCAGATCCAGAACAAATTCCGTAACCGGAGGATTGCTGCTGCGCAACATGGACTCAGAGTTGCCGGCGCAATCTTGAAATTCCAGCCACACGAGAATGGGACGATCAGCTTTGGCGAGAGCGCTGGCGATAACTCCCAGATATTTTGGAGGCAGCGCCAGTGTGGCGGCCATGGAACTGCAAAACCTTACGAATTCGCGACGGGAGACGCCGCGCACTTGTAAGGCTGCCGGGACTCCGCACGTGGGTGCTGTCATCGCCGCCTCCAGAAACCGTCGATCCGGGTGCGAGTCTTCATCGCCAAAACGTGGTGTTAATTGCCTCGCACAGAAAGCACGGGAAGCGAGTAAGTCGGCTCGATAGACGAAATTCCTGCGGGAGTCATAACTAGGGCGTTTCCCCCAGGGGCCAAGATGGCATGCCCGCCCAGACACTCGCCGGACTTGGGACATTCCACGCAGCCGCCGGAAGGCAGGGATTCGGGGTTCAAGCGCGGCTCGGCGCCCAGCCAGTAAAGTCCGTTGGCCATGACACAAAAACCGGTGGCGGCGAACCACACCATGGCTCCGCCAACGAAGAGGGTGAATAGAGTTACCCAGGGACTAAAGAACAAAACGAGAACGGACGCAGTGGAGATGTTGATGCCAACGAAAAGATAGATGCGGCGTTCGAGATACCACTTATCGATCTGCATGAAGTACAGCTTCGAGCGGGTGATGGCCTTCGCTCCCAGCATGGGTGGGAAGCCGAAGAAGCGTAACACGCTCCCGATGGGGCAAAAGCCTGTCAAGGCCACATTAATCGAAACGAGTCCGGTGGCGGTTACCCCCAGGATCCACAGGCGACTCACCAACAACGCCATAACTGTACTGGCTAACAGCACCACACCGGCGATCAACCACACCGTCCGTTCGATGTACCACTCGTTGGTCGGAACGATATAAACACCCGAGCGTATGGCCATAACTTCCCGCCTCCTCAGAACCTCTCTCACGTCTCGTGCGAGATTCTATGCAACTCGACGAAATCCGGACTGTTCCATACCGCACACCGCGGGGAAACCGCCTGGGCCCCGACCAGCGAGCCCGCAAATGTCATTCGCGGTTCTCAGAGGCCGGCACGGCAGCGAAGACCAGAGAAGCGAGATAAACCAAAATCCCCAGTCCGATCAAAGACGCCGCTACGAAAGCAAAAAGCACGAACGAAAGGGGGCTAAACCACAAGAGACTTACGATCTCCAGCAGCAGGCCGACGATGACCAAGGCGCTCGAGACGCGAAAAAAACCGCCAATTCCGATGGTATTGAGTTTCATGTGCCAGGCTTCCAAAATTTCTCGTGGCTCAAATTGGCCACGTCGTGTGCTGTGTCATGGCAGCCGCTGGAGAGGCAGGACATCTGATTGGAGGTCAGCGAATCCATGATGCTGACGTGCACCGGATTTTCTTCAAAAGCGCGCGCACCCAGGTGGCAGTGCAGGCATTGCGCATTCTTGAATCCGCCAGCAATGGTGATGGGATTCGGCGGGGTGCTCACGTATTGCAAGTAAATGCGTTTTACGCCCGCAAGCTTGTCTTTTAGCGGGCCGAAAATGGTGTAGTCCGTGTGGCACGAATAACAGGCCATCTCTGGCGGGACGCGGTGGTTCTGAAAATGCTGCGCGGGTATGTGCTTGGCGTCATCGACGTACAGACTTTTCCCGTAGGCTTCCATGCTGTGGCAGGAAATGCAGAATTTGGTCTGCTCGGAACGCTGCATGTGGAACGACATGCCCATCACGATGCATAGCCCGGGAAGAATGCACAGGCCCACAAAAGCCAAAATCTTGCCCGTGATTCCTCCGGTGATGGACGGGCGCACGAAAAACACCGCCGCCGCCACAATCGTGACCACCACCAGCGCCACGACGACTCCAGTCGGCCCAATCACAAAACCTCCGCAAATCACTCGCCAATGCTTAGCATTAGAACCGCAGCGGCAAACCGCCAAGTTCGCCGCTCTTTCAGCTCTAGCTCTTGCGGGCGGGCCACGCGAAACTTGTTCGCGTTCCCTTCCTCAAAAGCTGTACCGCAACGCAAATTCCCCGGTGCTGCCGTCGAAATCCTGATTGGGTATGGGCGCCAGGCCAGCGATGTTGTTGGAGGACTGCCCGCGGCCGTTATAGCCGTAGTAATTCCAGCTCATGCGGTAGCTGAGACCTTTGTAGATATCGAAAACGATGCGCGCGTAGGGCTTCTGATAGTTGAAGGCCAGCGTGCCGGGGACTTGCAGGGCATCGATACCTAGCGTGCTGCCCCCAACAAAGGTCCCAGCGTAGCCGAGGCCCAGCGTGACGCGCGGAATCGGTTTCCACATGACCCCTGCATACGCGAAGTGCTGCCTGCTGGAGTACGCGCCCAAGCCAGAAGTTGCTGCCGGTGCATAACCCAGACTGGCGGGGCACGCGGTTACCGGCGGAGGACCGAAGGCGTTCACGTAATAGCAAACTTGGTCGGCGGTGTAGATGTCCGTGTAGGTGTAACCAAGGTCGAAAAACCATTTCGGGCCAGGCATTAGCGTGGTTACGAAACTGTAGGTGCGCCCGTGCTCAATGTCGTTGACGCTGTAAACGTTGTCACGGTTTTCGTGCAGGTCGAGTGCGGCGTCAAAGTTGATCCAGGTACGCGGCTTGTAATTGGCGTGGAGTTTATAGCTTTGCACCTGCCGGGGGCTGATGCGCGTGAAGGAATAATCATTGGAGCCGAACTGAAAATCGCCGACGATGCGCAGCGTATCCATCGGAATAGCGGTGAAGCCGAGCAGCGCGGTATGTTCGTGGATGTCGGTGATATTGCGGCCAGTATCGTTGCCGGCGGCAGGGCCGGAGAAGGTGAGTGAGATAAGGTCTCCGGTGCCGGGATCGTTGGTGGCGGTACAGGCTGCCGGCACGGCGCAGTCCCCGCGCGCGGCGAAATAGTCGTTGGCTGCCGTACCGCCGGCGCCTCCCGCGAAATACGTTTCGGCGGTATAAAACGTGGCGCTGAAATCGGCGATGGTCCGTGCCGTGTAGTCGTATCCGATGCGCGCCGTGAAGCGCCGGCTGAAATCGTACTGAAGTTGCAAGGTGTTGGAGCGAAGGTTCTGACCGAGGAACGTGGAGGTCGGACCGTCCACTACGTCGGCCGAGGAACTGGCGGTGTGCGCGGGGCACGTCACGGCGGTGTAAGGCGGCGGGCATTGCGCAATAAAGCTGGCTGTATCGAAGACAGCCTGGGGCTGGTTCAAACCTACCAGGCCGGGTTGCATTTGGCCAAAGATGTTGGTTTCCGCACTGTTCCAAAGTCCGGGTGTGCGCCAGTTGTCGTAGCGAAAGGAATCGATCAGGCGCAGCTTGGCGGTGATGGAATAGGCTCCCGACCAATCGGCATTCACGGAAACGCGCTTGGCATCCGCGGGGCCGCCAGCGGTGCTGCCCCGAGTGCCGTTCCGGGTAGTAAGATCGTTCACCACTTCATTGAAATCGGGAACCGTGTTGTTTGCCGTGCTGTAACCGATGGAACCCTCGGTGGAAAAGTTCTTGAAATAGTCCGATTGAAAGCGCAATCGTTCCGTGGGCATGTAATTCCGCGGGTTGCTGGCCTGGCTGTAGGAGAGGTAGCCGTTGCATTCGGGATTGACGATGTTGGGCGCGGTCATGATCGGCGCGGCGCAAGGCAGAATTTCCACTGGTCCCAAGGTGCTCCAGATAATGCCCAGATCCACGGGCGTGCCGTTCGCCAGCGTGAAGCCGGAATTCTGCGGATTATCGGTAACGATGTTGTCCTGTTTGTAGTAGCTCAGGAACTGGTCGTAGGAAATGGTCGTGCGCGGCAAGATGTGAAAGTCCACGCCGGCGCGGTAGGAGTTGGTGGTATTGCTATAGAGCTGGTTGAATTGCGCGATGGTCCCGCCGTCGGTGGTGAAGTAGCCAGGACCTTCATCGCGATTGTGGGAATAGCCCAGACGGAAAGTGATCCGCGACTGCGGCAGCAGGGTCAAGTTGTAATCCTGCATGCGGCGCACCAGGTTCAGTTCGTGCGGCGAATTAGCGATGGCTGTTTCAGGCGTCGAGATCGCTGGATTCAGGGGATTGGCCAGTAGGTTGTAATCCCAGAAGTTTTTGTCGCGGCGGAACAACACACGGAAATCGTAAAACTTGTTTTTTTCGATGCGCAGGCGCGTCACATCGTTGGGATCGCCACCATAGCCAAAATTGCTGAAACTGAGGTTATCAAACAGAAAGCCATTGTGGTTCAGCGAACGCATATCCAGCGTGTAATCAAAAAGCCGCACACCGGACCCAAGATTGATGAAGGTGTCGTAGGTGGCGATATTTCCGTTGATATCCGAAGTCCGGTAACCGGCCTCGATGGACTGCTGGATGTTGTACTCACCGGAGTTGATGCCGGTGGTCTCCGGCGTGGCGCTGGCGCTTTGCGCCGCCGTTAGCGGCGAAAACAGCAGCGACATTGCCGCCAGAACCAGTCCGACGACGCCACGCATTGCCAGGCTATGACGCATTATGGGCACCTCCGCGTGACGCCACCGCCGCTGCGGTGCCGCTGTCTGCGGGACTTCTTTCCTTCGCGATGGCGCATTAGTCGTCATGGCGGCCGCTACTTGAAATACGTCGGATCAAAATTCGACCCGTGGATCTGGATATGGCACAGCGTGCAAGCCTTGAAGAAAGTCTGCTGGCTGTGAAACGAGGGCGTACCGGGCGCGCCGCCGGTTTTCCCGTTGGGCGCGGAATTCGTGTGGCATTGCAGGCACAGCAGATTAACGTTGCTAACGCGCAGCATGTGCGGATTGGCCCCGCCGTGCGGGATATGACAAGACTGGCAGCCTTCGATCTTCACCGGCTCGTGCTCAAAAACGAAAGGCCCTTGTTTGTCGGTGTGGCAGGTAAAACAAACCTGATCTTGTGTAGACGACGTGCGTACCTGCTTCGGCCCCGCAGTGCCATGCGGATTGTGGCAATCCGAGCACTTCACCAGCCCTTCGTTCACGCGATGATGAAAGGGCATCTCAAACTGGGACTTCTGTTGCAGGTGGCAGCTGTAGCAAAGCTCCGGCTGCTTTTTGACCAGTAAAAAATCCTTGGTGGTGGCGTTGTGCGGCGAATGGCAGGAAATACAGCTCACATTGTTCTGCGTGTGGAGGGAATTGATCGCATTCATGTGCTGTGCGCCGCTAGCGTGGCAGGTCATGCAACGCGCATTGATCTCTTTCGTGGAGGCATTCTTAAAAGTAAAAATCTTGCTTACGTCACCGCCGCCCGCAACGTGCTCCGCACCGGGGCCGTGGCAACCCTCGCAGCCCTGGTGCGAGGGACCGCCCTTGGTGTCCAGCGTGGTTTGCCAGTGGGGAGTATTCGCCCAGCCGTCGTAGATTTTCGCATGACAGGTCTTGCAGGTTTCCGCTCCTACATAACCTTGCGCGGCCGGTGCGCTTGGCGTGCTTGCCGCCGGTGCATTCGTTCGTGGGGGAGCAGTCGCTGCGGCAGGCGGGGTATTTGCGGCGGGAGATTGCGAGGTTTGCGATGTTCCGTCGGCGAACGGAGCGGGCGGTTGGCGTGCCGCGAAACTGCTAATCAAGAAGACCGACAGAACCGTAATTACGATCAGGCACGACGCGAAGAGGCGGACACTTTTACCAACTCTCGGCACCCGTGCACCTCCCTTGAGGTCTCCGGTTGGACGGTGACGTCAACCCGAAGTGCGCTGATGCTATGCATCTCAGGTCTAAAAAACTGTTCAATATTGCACAGTCTCGGCAATTTAATGTGGTGATGCTACGCACTGAAGCGGATTTTTAGGAAAATCTAATCTAAGGCATGTAGGCAAATCTCACCGGCAGAGTCAACGGCGGCCAAACAACGCTCCCTGTGCCCAATAGCACAGTGCTTTCCATGGATCCCGCGTATCGTAAGCGCCATGCCGAAGAATTCGTCGGACCACTCGACTTGTTCTGGTCGGACTCTTCTGGCAAAAGGAGAATCACATGGCAGAAGCAAGATTAGCGACGTACTCCTCCCGGCACGTAGTGCCCGCAAAGACCATCATCGGCAGCGATGTCGTCAACGCCAATTGGGAGTCTCTCGGTAAAATTGAGGACTTGGTGTTGGACGCCAGCGCTGGACGCATTGCCTACGCGGTTTTGTCTTTTGGGGGCTTCCTCGGCATGGGCGACAAGTATTTCGCCATTCCTTGGAACGCTTTCAAATTTAATCTACCGCCGGAAAGCCGCATAGTGCTTAACGTGGACAAGAAACTACTCGAAACTGCTCCAGGCTTCGATAAAAACAACTGGCCGGATGTAGCCAACTCCGACTGGGGACAAAGTATTTACAAGCACTACGGATACACGCCTTACTGGGAAGAGGTATCCGTCAGCCGCCCTTAAACCGGAGCATTGGCCGCCGATTCCGGACTCGGCGGCCAGGCGTTTCGCGAGTACCTTAGCTCCAGCGTCTCGGGAAATTACCAGTCGTCTCAGGCCGAAATGTGGTTACGCGTCAGCAGATCGAGAAGTAGCGCGTGGGCCAAGCGCCAAAAGAACTTGACCCACGCGTTTGTTCCAGGGCTTACTTCGCCGCCACTGCAGCCAAAGGTTGGCCGGAGTGCAGAGAGAAGCTGACTGGGTTGGTGCTCTCGATGATGCTTTTGGCTTTGTCAACATCTGCGGCGGCGCCATGCACGATGAGCAAGAACTGATCGGTTTTGAGCACCGCTTCGTACTTTACGATGCTGTCTTTCGGGATGCCCACGCTGTACAGACCCGCTCCTGCGGCACTAAGGCCACCAACCACCACCGCGCTCTCGAGTGCTCCCACGATCCAGCCGACCACTGGTCCCGCCGCCAAAATTGGGCCCAGACCGGGAATCATGAAAAAGGCCGAACCGAACAAAAGTCCCCAGAAACCTCCCCAGAATGCGCCCAACTTTCCCCAATACATCATGCGGTCGCCGGTGTTGTAGTAGCCCACCGCATTCTCATCCGTATGATAACCCTTCCCAACGATCGATAAGGTTTTCATGTCGATGCCGCCCTTTTGTAGTTGCTTCACCGCTCCATCTGCTTCCACATGCGTGCGATACACTGCGACCACCGAATTTTGTGCTGACATTTGAACAATCTCCTCGGGCTCTTGCTCTTTTCTCAAGCGAAAGAGCCAAACCCCAGAGAGGAATATGACAGGTTTGCCGCCCAAACCGTGTTCCGTAGTGGACAGTCCCTGTCCAAGAAACGGCGATTAACCGCACGAATCGCAAAAGTGTCCATTTCGGTACAGCCTGCTTGGTCTCAGTCATGCTTAGATTCAGCCATCATCGGTTAAGAGTCTTGGAAAACGCGTCCAGAACACAAGAAGAGGTAATTGAAAATGAAGAGGAACAGTTCTTTTCCGATGCTGGTGTTTTTTGTAATTGTAGCCGCAGGGGCACTCGCGGCATACGCGATGCGGCTGTTTTCCGCAGGCTTCCAGGGCTTATGGCTACTCGGTGCCTCCGTAGTTGTCGCCTGCGTGGTCTCTTCGGCCATTCAGGTTGCCGATCAATGGAGCAAAGCGGTCGTTTTGCGCCTCGGCAAATTTCACTCCCTCAAGGGGCCTGGATTATTCCTGATCATTCCACTTATCGACACCATTCCGTATTGGATTGACATCCGCGTGCTCACCAGTTCGTTCAAGGCGGAGAAAACCTTGACCAAAGACACCGTACCGGTGGACGTCGATGCTGTGTTGTTCTGGAAAATTATCGATCCGAAGAAGGCTGCCCTGGATGTGGCGGATTATCAGACCGCGATTGGCTGGGCGTCGCAGACCGCTCTGCGCGATGTGATCGGCAAAACCATGCTGTCCGAGATGCTGGAAGGTCGCGATAAAATCAGTGGCATCCTGCAAAAGATCATCGATGAGCGCACTGAGCCTTGGGGCATCAACGTAATTTCCGTGGAGGTCAAAGACGTATTGATTCCGCCGGCCTTGGAGAATGCCATGTCCATGCAGGCCCAGGCCGAGCGCGAGCGGCAGGCCCGCGTGATCCTCGGGGACTCCGAGCGCCAAGTAGCGGAAAGTTTTGGTGAAGCGGCCAAGACCTACGCCAACAATCCCGTCGCCTTTCATTTGCGCGCTATGAATATGCTGTATGAAGGATTGAAGCAAAACTCCACCATCGTCATCGTTCCTAGCTCTGCCGTGGAGACCATGGAATTGGGCGGCCTGGCCGGAATGACCGCGCTAACCATGGGCCTCGGCCAGGACCGCTCCATCAAAGCCAAGGAAATCGTCGCCGAAGAATCCAACGGCGCAGGTAAATTGATTTCCGCCTAAGTCCAAGACCTTGATCGAGAAAGCCGGATAGGCATGCAGGAAGACAAGCACCGCCACAGGCACGCCCCGAGCGTGGATGGGCAGCACGCATCCGCAGAGGACAATCCCTATTGGAAGCGGGCACATCACGACTGGCGCTTCTGGGTCGGGTTGGCGCTGATGCTCGTGGCGATTAGCGTCTACTTCATGAGCGACGATTTGTCATTGATACCCAGTAGCCAGCCACCACAGCGCGCCACCAGAAAATAATTCCGTCCTCGCGGTCTCGGCGTCGTATGATTCCGCGCGCGCAGCTAGGGGGCAGATCAGTGGTGTGCCCATTGAAGTCCGTGTGCGTAAGCACGTCTCCCACAGCGTCGTAGGTGTAGCTCTCGGACTGGCCGCCGGGTAAAGTGCGGCTCGTGCGACGACCTAGTTGATCGTAGACGTAGCTAGTGATGTGTCCGTTGGCGTCTTTCTGGGAAATTTCATTACCCACTTCGTCATAGGTAAACGACGTTGCATGATTGAGGGCATCGGTTACGCTCAGGATGTGGCCCTTGCTGTCGTAGGTAAATTGCGTGGTTTTGCCGCCGGTGTCAGTTCTGGAGATAACGCGAGACACCGCGTCATAAACGATGGATTCGGACGTGCCATCCGGATAGGTGGTTTTGATGGGCCGGTTAGCTGTATCGAACTGGAAGGTGGTGGTATGGCCGCTGCCATCGGTGACGGCAGTTTTGTTGCCGTTGGCGTCGTAGGTGACGGTGGTGGTTTGATGCAAAGCGTTGATGGTGCTCACGCGGCGATTGTCGGCGTCGTAGGCGTAGGTGGTGACATTGCCGAGGGCGTCCGTATCCGAAAGCTTGTTGCCGTTGGCGTCGAAAGTCGCGCTGGCCGAGCCACCCGTCTGCGTGTTGAACATTGATGTAATGTTGCCAACAGCGTCGTAGACGAGCGAGGAGGTAACGCCCGATGCGTCGGTCGACTGCGTGCGGCGCCCATCCGCATCAAAGACGGAGGAAATCTGCGAGCCGTCCGGGGCGATGGATTGCGTGATGTGGCCCTGGGCGTCATAGGTGAACGCGGTGACGCCGCCGAGACCATCGGTTTGCGTGGCATATTGGCCGTTCACATCTTGCGCTTAGTTAACTGCGGTTTCCCCGGAACCTTCGCCTCCGGATGCTAATCCTCAGGGCCTCTAGGCGATTCGAACGACGACTCGAAAGGATTATTCCGACGCCCAAGCCGCATTATCCTCCCCCAGCGGAATCTCAAGCAACGCCTCCGACGGCAAAATATCCACGGGCAGCCCCCCATGCCACAGTGCCACGCCAACTTTCAACTTCGACACACCTTCCAGCTTTAGCTTATCTTTCCGTACCGCCACCTCCAGTATCGTGTCGAACGCCACTTCCGCGAAATCCTTCGGATTGAGCAAACACGCGCGGCCCCGCTCCACCGCAAACTCCAGGATGCGTCCACGCTCCAGGCGCACCACCACGGCAATCTCATCCCCCGCCGAAATCGTAATGCGAAACTCCGGATCTTCAATTTCGGATAAAGCCTCCGCAAACGCGTCCACGCGCAGGCAAAATCGCTCCTTCTCAAATCCATAGCGCAACTCGTGTAAATAAAAGACCCGGCCGTGCATCGACCCGCCCCGCCGCTCCGGCGCATACAATCCCGAGCTGAGCCACTCGAAGTACGAGGTATCGCGCCCATCCACCTTCACGTTCAGCAGGTCCGCCGGAGCAATCTGCAGCGCGTGCTCCGGCTTGCGTTTTATCGCCTTCGCCAGCTCATCCGGCGCTTCCATCCCCAGCGCCAGATAAATCCCCGTCAAGTGTTTGCGAAACAGCGCGTCGAACTCCGCGTCATTCGCGGTGCTGTGCTCCGGCCCAAACCACCAGCACCAGTCGCTGCCCTCCGCAGCCAGCAGCGACTCCTTCGCCACCTTTAATCCTTCCGCGGTCGTGGCGCCCTGGCGATTCTCCTCGTGCGCCTTTGCCGCATACGCGTACGCTTCGCGCGCGTCCCACAACAGTTCCCATGCCGCCACGTCCTCCGCGTTCCCGATCCACACATCAAAGTTGGCGTTGATCCACGACGCCGGGAAAATCCCGCCTGTCGTGGGCACATCCGCCGCGGCTTGAATCGCTTCGCTGGCCGTCAACGCGCGAAACTCCGCATCCCCTTGCACCAGGCCGTAAAATTCGCGCAGAAATTGCCGCCCGTTCCCCGCGTAATATTCCCAGGCATTTTCGCCGTCTAGAAACAGGCACATGGTCACCGGCTGGTCGCTCCCGATGCGTTCCGCGATGTGGCGCAGCCGCCCGTGCAAATCCGCGGCCGCCGCCCGCGCATCCATGCGGCTGTAAACGAAGCCAATCAAATCGGAAAGATGATGATCGCGGAAAAGCCCCGTGATTCCCTTCTCGCCCATCTGCACGCGCCAGGGTTTGTACAAGCGATCCGCATTCGCCGGCAAGCCGTTGGCGTCGCGGAAAAACGCAACATTCAACGTCCGGCCGAGCACCCCTTCGTCGCTGCCAAACCATTGAAAGCCTTCTTCCGCGGCAATCGAGAGTGTCTGATCCGAAACCGATCCCTCGGACGGCCATAGACCCACCGGCGCGACTCCAAACGCGTTCTGGTGAAACTCCCGCGCGCGCCGCAACTGTTCCCGCGCATCTTCCGGCCGGCGAAATGCCCGCCGGGGCAGCGGCGTGCTGGGGTTGGCCACGCGCGCAATGTCCGAATCGCACAGCAACGGCATAATCGGATGATAAAAGGGTGTGGTGCTCAGCTCGATCTGCCCGCGTTGCGCCGCGTCGCGATAGAGCGGCAGCACCAGCTTCATGAACTCCAGCTGCTTGGCCTTCAACACCGCTTTGTCGTACTCGGAGAAATTTTTGCCCTGGCTCGCCAGCCGGCTGACCGCTTCTTCCTTCTCGAGCCACACCTCGTCCATCCACACAAGTTGCGAGAGCACCTGCAAATCGCGCCAGTCTCGCGCGGTAAAGGTGACCAGCGCCTGCGCCCCGCCGGCCGGCTGCGCCCATTCGTATAGTTCGACGAAGCGCGGGAAGCGCGCCATCAGCCGCTCGTGATTCACCTGAAAGGCGCGCGCCAGAATCTCCGCCTTGCACTCGCGCGTCAATTCCGCGGTGTCCTTGAACGCCAGCGTGAACCACGGCTCGTTGAATACCCCACCGGCGTATTCCTGCAACTGAATTCCCAGCGACGGCACCACGTTGAACGTGGCGTGGAAATGCGGGAACTCGCGCATCACCTCCACCATTCCCCAGTAATCCTTCAGCGCATGTAAGCGGGTCCAAGGTAGGACGTAACGGCCCGTCTCCGGGTCGCGATATTGCGGCTGGTGCATGTGCCACAGCACCACTAAGTTCACTCGACTCATCGTTGGCCTGGTCCGGCGGTTCCCTTTTGTTCTGCTTCCGAACGACCGGGCTGCTGGGGCGGCAGCCCGTACCCCTGCGAAGAATTCTACCTTGCCTTTCCTCTTTCGTGGGACGCGGTGTGCGCTGCCAGTTCTTTGCCAGTTCTTCAGCCGTGCTACACTTTTCAATTCCGTCATGCGCATCCTGGACCGTTATATCGTCCGCGAAGTTTTCCGCCACGCATTCCTCGGACTCGTCGTCTTCACCTTTGTCTTCTTCGTTCCCCAACTGGTTCGGCTGATGGAGTTGTTTGTCCGCCACAGCGGCAACGGCTTGCAGGTCCTGCAGTTGTTCCTGTGCATTTTTCCCGGCGTCTTCACCTTCACCGTGCCCATGGCCATCTTGATCGGGGTGCTGCTGGGCCTCGGGCGCATGTCCGCGGACAGCGAAATCATCGCGTTGACGGCGCTGGGCATCGGGCGGCGGCGCATCCTGTTGCCCGTGGGCGTGTTGGCCTTCACCGGCTTCGCCGTGACGCTGCTGTTCACGTTGTGGCTCGCCCCACTGGCCCTCACCACCTTGCGCCAGATCGAGACCGACCTCATCACCTCGCAGATTTCCTACCAGGTGCAGCCCCGCGTGTTCGACGAGCGCTTTCCGCACCTGGTCCTCTACGTCAACGACGTCTCCGCCAGTGGCACGCAGTGGCACGGCGTGTTCATGGCGGAGACCGGGGCCGAGAGCGGCGCCAACCTCACCGTGGCGGAGAATGCCGTGGTGATTGCCGAACCGAATCTCGGCAAGCTCGAGCTGCACCTGCAGGGCGGCACCACGCACGAGTTTTCCCGCGAGGATGCCAACCACTATTCGGTAACGGCCTTCGGTCAAAGCGACTGGCCCATCGAGTTCAACACCATCGATACCGGCGAAACGCGCGCGCGCAGCAATCCGGAGCGCGGCTGGCGCGAACTCGCGCAGGATCGCGGTCCCGGCTGGCGCGAGGCCCGCGTCGAGTTGTACCGGCGGCTGGCATTTCCGGTGGCCTGCTTTGTCTTTGCGTTGATCGCGGTGCCCATTGGCGCGCAACCGCGCCGCGGCGGACAGGCGGCGGGCTCGCTCATTGCCGTGGTGGTGATCGCCTGCTATTACCTGCTGCTCATTGTGGGCAGCGGGATGGCGCGTCAGGGAACTTTGCCGCCATCGGTGGGCATATGGTTTGCCAATGCCTTGCTGGCGGTGATTGGCCTTTCGCTCTTGCCGCGCATGGAGCAGTTTCGCAACGAGAGTAGTTGGCTGGCGGGGCTGCGCCGCTTCACCATGTGGCTAAAGCTGCGCCGCAAGCGCAAGGCGCTGGCCCGCGCGCGTGCGGCTTCGGCGCGGGCGGCCGCCGCGGTGGAAAATGGCGGCGCGCGGGATTTGGACCAACCTTCCGGCAGCAGCTTTCCCCGCCTAATGGATATGTATTTGCTCCAGCGCTTCTTTTCTTATTTCGCGCTGCTGATGGCCATGTTCATTTTCCTGTTCGAAGCGTTCACGTTTTTCGAATTGCTCGACGATATCGCACGTCACCGCATTCCGTTCCTGGTGGTGGTCGACTACTTCCGCTACCTGACGCCATTCCTCGTCTACAACCTCGCCCCGCTCGGCGCGCTCGTCGCCGTGCTGGTAACCCTCGGCGTGATGAGCAAGAACAACGAAATTGTCGCGATCAAGGCGAGCGGCGTGAGCCTGTACCGGCTGGCACTGCCGCTCTTGGCTGCGGGCATGGTGCTCGCGGCGACCCTGGTGGTGCTCGACGATGTGTATCTGCCTTACGCCAACCAGCGACAGGACGCCTTGCGCAACCAGATCAAGGGCAAACCGCCGCAAACCTATTTGCGGCCACAGCGCTGGATCTTTGGCGAATCCTCCAAGGTTTACAACTACGACGTGTTCGAACCGACGCAAAATCTTTTTGGCGGGTTGACAGTGCTGGAGCTCGACCCGACGACCTTTCAGGTACGGCGGCGCGTGTTTGCCTCACGCGCCAGATGGTCGGATGCCGAGAAGGTGTGGATCCTGGAGGGCGGCTGGGTGCGCGATTTTGACGGCGATCGTATCACCAGCTTCGAGCCCTTTAAGATCCGCGACTTGCCGGAACTGACCGAGCCGCCCAGCTATTTCAATCGCGAATTCCTGCAAGCGTTTCAGATGAGCTGGCGCGATTTGCGCACGTACATCGATGGCTTGCAGCAGGCGGGATACGACGTAGCCGCGCTGACCGTGCAGTGGCACCGCAAGCTGGCGTTTCCGCTGATGGCCCCGATCAGCATGCTGGTGGCAATTCCCTTCGCGTTTTATGTAGGAACGCGCGGCGCGGTGGGCGGCATCGCCATCGGCGTGTCCATTGGCATCGGCTATTTCCTGCTGGTGAAGTTGCTCGATTCGATGGGCGGCATCGGCCAGTTGCCGCCGTTTCTGGCAGGCTGGTCCCCGGATTTGGCCTTTTTCTTTCTCGGTCTATATTTCTTCCTCAAAATGCCCACCTGAGGACTATGACCCTGCGCTCTCCGCGCGCTCGGTGCAGACTCCCCGCTCGAACTGCATGGGGCCCCCTTTATTCTTCCCGCCGCCCCATCCTTTCCGCAGCGAAGCTATGTTTTTGCGCCGCTAAACATGCGGAAGATTTTTGTCAGCGGATCAAAGTAGCGATCCACCACCCGTTCTTTCAGCGGGATGATGGCGTTGTCCGTGATGGTGATGCTCTCCGGGCAGACTTTCGTGCAGCATTTGGTGATGTTGCACAGGCCGATGCCGAATTGTTCCTTTAACGCCGGCAAGCGATCGGCAGTGTCCAGCGGGTGCATTTCCAAGGCCGCGGCGTACACCAGGAAGCGCGGGCCGATGAACTGCTCGTGCATGTGATGGTCGCGCAGCACGTGGCAAACGTCCTGGCACAGATAACATTCGATGCACTTCCGAAATTCCTGCACCCGGTCCACGTCCGCCTGCGCCATGCGCCACGTCCCATCCGCGGCGTCCGGTTTGCGCGGCTGGAATTTGGGAATCCGCTTCTTCACCGCGTAATTCCAGGATACGTCGGTGACCAGGTCTTTCAGGTGCGGAAAGGCTTTCATGGGTTCGACGGTGACCGGCTTATCCAGCGGAAGCGTGTTGAGCCGCGTCATGCACATTAATTTCGGCATGCCATTGATTTCGGCGGAGCAAGATCCGCACTTGCCCGCCTTACAGTTCCAGCGCACCGCCAGATCCCCGGCCTGTTGCGCCTGGATCTGGTGCACCGCGTCCAGCACCACCATGCCGTCTTCCACTGGCGTGGCATAGTCGGCAAACGTCCCTTGACCTTTTTCACCGCGCCAGATGCGAAACGTTGCCGTGCTGGCCATTACTTCATCTCCTCAATGATTTGTTTCAGATCCGCGCGCATCGGGGTAATCGGTACGCGTGTGAGCTGCACGCTTCCATCTCGTGCTTTTTGCGCCACGAGATTAAATTTGGCGAATTCATTGTCTTTGGCCGGAAAGTCGTCCCGGAAGTGCGCCCCCCGGCTCTCTCGCCGTTCCAGCGCCGCACGCGTGACGATTTCCGAAACCGTCAGCAGGTTGTGCAGATCCAGCGCCGTGTGCCAGCCCGCATTGAATTCACGGTTGCCCGAGACGCTCACCGTGNNCGGCCGTGGCGGCCAGCGCCTTGATCCTCTCCAGCGCCTCAAGCATCTCTTTTTCCTGCCGCACGATGCCCACCAGCTCCTGCATCATGCCTTGCAGCTCATGTTGCACGGTGTAAGGATTCGCGGCGCCGTCGCGTTCAAAAGGGGCCAGGCTCCATTTTTCCGTTGCCGCCAGCTCCTCGGGATGCACCGCCGCCAGCGCGTTCTCTTTCGCGAATCTCGCCGCGTATGCTCCCGCGCGCTTGCCGAACACCAGCAGATCGGAAAGCGAGTTTCCCCCCAGGCGATTCGCGCCGTGCAACCCTGCCGCGCATTCTCCCGCCGCAAAAAGCCCCGGCACGTCGGACATCTGCGTATCCCCATCGACGCGCACACCGCCCATCATGTAGTGCGTGGTGGGACCGATCTCCATCGGCTGTTGCGTGATATCGATGTCCGCCAGTTGCTTGAACTGGTGATACATGCTGGGCAGTTTTTTCTTGATGTGCTCCGCGGCATGCGGAAGTTTTTCCTTGATCCACGCGATGTCCAGAAACACCCCACCGTGCGGGCTCCCGCGCCCTTCTTTTACTTCCCGGTTGATGCACCGCGCCACGTGATCCCGCGTCA
>PMOV01000315.1:21147-21368 GCA_003161195.1 Acidobacteriota bacterium
GGCGGCCAGATCATCCCCGTGGGATGAAACTGCACGAATTCCATGTCCATTAACGCCGCCCCGGCGTCATAGGCGAGTGCGTGGCCATCTCCGGTGTATTCCCAACTGTTACTCGTGATTTTGAACGCGCGGCCGATGCCGCCCGTGGCCAGTACCACCGCCTTGGCGCGAAACAGGTGGAAGCGCCCGCGTTCGCGGTCGTAACCAAACGCGCCGGCGAT
>PMOV01000137.1:0-2751 GCA_003161195.1 Acidobacteriota bacterium
TGCGCGCGAGAGGTTCGCCGCCGGTCAGGTCGGCTTGCAGAACGCCGAGTTCGGCGGCTTGCTCGAAGACGCGCGACCAATCGGCGGTGTTTAGTTCGCTAGAGCGCGCCGTTAGTTCTTGCGGATTGGAGCAGTAGACGCAGTGGAGGGGGCAGCGGTGGGTTAGTTCGGCGATTAAGGCCAGCGGATTGGCGGGAGTTGGGGTCATGGCCGAGCAAAGCGCCCGCCTCAGAAGGCGGCCGCTACAGGTCCAGTGCGCGCTGGTCGTGCAGCAGTTTTAGATAACCCACAATATCTTGCGCGACTTTTTCCGGGGCGGCTTTGCTGTAAATTTTTTGCAGTTCGGCGACGATTTGCGCGACGGTGTGCTGGCCGTCGCAGCGTTCGATGATCTCGAAACTGGGGCCTTGCAGGCGCAGGGCGCGTTCGGGCATGAGCAGCATGCGTGGTTCTTTGCCGGGGTCGCTGAGACGGCAGCCGGGTGCGAGGCGTGGCTTGCTTTGCGGATCGATCATTGCGGCGGCCAAGACCTCCGCGGATTATTATTTTGCAAAATTGGGGCCTGGTAGGACTGGACACCTTGCCGAGATGGGGCGCAGCAGTACTGCGCCCCTACAAAAGCGGGGCTGGGCGGCGCGACAGCCGGAGATGGCGTGGCGTCAGTCATCAGAGGTCGCTCGGTTGGAAGGCGCCGGGCGGCGGATACGCGGGATTTACGTAGGCGTAGTAAAGCGCGTCGAGTTGCGCCCAGAGAATATCGCATTTGGCGCGTAGTGCGGCGTAGGCGAGTTCCTGTTCGTCGCGGGTGCGCGCGTGCTTGACCACCCAATACAGGGCGAAGTCGGAGTCTTCGGTGGCTTGCGTGAGGCGGCCGCTGAAATAGTCGAGGCCGGTCGCGAGCCACGGATAGTAGTGCTTGAGGCGATCGATGCGCAGGGTGATTAGATCCTTGGAGAAAAGCTCGGTGAGCGAGGAAGCTACAGCTTCGAGGTGCGAGCGCGTGGAGACGAAGTGCACGTAGGCATCGACGGCGTAGCGCGTGGCGGGGAGAATGCCTTCGCCGCGGACGGCTTGCATGCGCGGCAGGCCGGTGGCTTCGACGAGCTTGAGCCACTTCTCGATGCCGCCGAGATGGGTGCCGTCGCCGTCGTGGTCTACGAGACGTTTGCGCCAGGCGGCACGGAAGCTCGGATCGTCGCTGCGCGCGATCAGCGCGGCGTCTTTCATGGGAATGTGGCTCTGGTAGAAGTAGCGATTCAGCGCCCAAGCTTGCAGCTGCGCGCGGGTGAGCTGGCCCTCGTGCATCAGGAGGTGGAACGGGTGTTGATGGTGGTAACGCTCTTTGCCGATGGCGTGAAAGCCGGCGATGAACTGCGGCTCGGGCAGAGAGTGGTGTTCGCTTTGCATCGTCGGAGTGGTCATCGTCGTTGCAGTATCGATTCTCGCCGCGCCCAGCGGTGTTTTACGGTGCGATGCCGGGCGTTTACCGGTCGCGTCACTGCGAATTACAGAGTCAACTCCATTCCATCGTAGGCGATTTCAAAGCCCGCGGCCAGCACGGCGCGGTGTTCTGCGCTGTCTTGGTCAAGGATGGGGTTGGTGTTGTTGATGTGCAGGAGAATTTTGCGGGCGTTGGGTGCTTTGGGGAATTGCTCGAGCAGGCCGCCTGGTCCGGCGAGCGGGATGTGGCCGATTTCGCGGGCGGTTTTCTTGCTGCGTCCGGTTTGCAGCAGTTCGGTGTCGCTCCAGAAAGTGCCGTCGATGAGCACCACATCGGCGGAGGCGGCCCAGTCCTTCCAGCCGGTGTTGCTGCTGGGCAGGGTGGGCGAGACGAACAGGCGCTTGCCGCAATAGTCGAAGACGAAACCCATGACGGCTTCTTCCGGGGCGAGGATGGCACGCAGCTTGCCGCTGACGTAGTCCGGGAATTCGCCACCGAGCGAGATGGCGCGCGAGAAAAGCAGCGGCGGACCTTGCGGGTCGTACTTGCGGGTGGTGTTGCCGGGTGAGGCGACCTCGAGGTTGACCCACTCGACGGGCGGCGCGGCGCGACCGAGGACGCGGAAAATGGAGTTTTCTTCCTGCAGGATGCGGCGCACGGCGGGCGTGGCGAGAATGCGGAAACCCTGGAACTCGCGGAGATGGAGGAGTCCGGCGACGGAGTCAACGTCCGCAGAGGTGAGATAGATGTCGCGGATGGGCGTGGAGCTGTGGCCGTCGCTGAAAGGGCGGAGCTCTTTGGCGGCCAGGATTTGCTGGCGCAGATCGGGCGAGGCGTTGATGAGCGTCCAGTAGACACGCTGGGCGTAGGATGGGTTGGCGTCGATGGCGATTTGCGTTTGGGTGCGCGCGGCGGCGCGGACTTTGCCATCGCGAAAGCGGCGGCAATTGGGGCAGGAGCAATTCCATTGCGGAAAACCGCCGCCAGCCGCGGAGCCGAGGATTTTGATGCGCATGGAGATTCAGTTCACGGAGATGGGCGTTGAGACACTGCTAATGAGGAGCGCTCGCACGAACCGATGATACAGACAGAACGCCGCGAAGAGTTAGGGCAAGCGGTGGGACGCTTGAGCGGACTTTACGAGGCCGTGACGCTTTGGCAGGCAACGGCCGAGCCAAGTTGGGGTACGGCTGCCAAGTCCCGGAAGAGACTAGAGTTCGGCGTTGGCGTAGGAGCTAATTTCGCAGTTGAGGTCGATTTCTTCGTGTTGCGGGGTGGTCCATTCCATGAGGTGGCTCCTTGGGAAGCTT
>PMOV01000137.1:2775-13260 GCA_003161195.1 Acidobacteriota bacterium
GCCGAAGAGTGGCGGATTGGCGGCAGAGCGATGGCGTGGGCCGCGGATGATCGTGCAAAGAAGGTAGCATCCTCACTAGACCCCTTCCCCAATACAGCGATACAAAAAAGGGGAATATGCCAATGCGAGCTGACAGACGTAGCGAGAGACGGTATCCGTTTAATGCCTTGGCGGAGATTGTGAACGAAACCGAACAGGCGCGCACCTCGACGAAGATTAGTGATTTGAGCATGCATGGATGTTACGTAGAGACGACGAATCCCTTCCCGCAGGGAACGAATGTGACGATTGAGATTTTCACGGATTCGGAATCCGTGGAGACGGCGGCGACGGTGGCCTATCTGGAAGCCAAGCGCGGGATGGGCCTGGCGTTCCGGGAGATGCCGGACTGCTACACGAACACACTGCAGAAGTGGCTGGCGAAGGGGACGAGTAAACCCGCTAACTGACTGTGTGGGCGCGGCCGCGATTTAAACCCCACAAAAGCGGGATGCCCCTACCCTGAGCGTGGCGTAGCTGTGGAAATAAATGGGGTACGGGGGATTGTGGTGAACGAAAAAGCTTGGCACAACGGGCGGTAGGGAAATACTGGGAATTGTAGGGGTATCTAGTTTTTGCAATTATTTTCAGAAAAACAGAATTTTGCTATTGACATGGTGGGAGTTCAGCATATTATGTGGTCCAAAGTGGAGTGAAGTGGGAAGTAGTAGAGGGCGATAGAACGGATTGGGCGGCAGTAGGGCAAAGGCGTTTTGGCAGCAAATAGGGCATAGCAAGGGCATTCTGGGCGCAATACCGGGGCTTTTCAACTAGTTTTTATCGATTTGGGTAGTTTGGGCCAGGGGCCTTCGCTGGGGATTTTGGCAGTACTTTGCAAGGAACTTCGGGCGCGCGGAGCTTATGAGCTACTCGCAGGCGACGACGAGAACGGCGACAGGGATTGAGGCACATGAAGCTGCGCGGCAACAGCCCGGCGAAGGTGGACGAGAAAGGTCGGTTGAAGATACCGGCAACCTTTCTTGCGGAGCTGACGGAGTTCGGCAACCAGTTCTATGTGACCAGCCCCACGGGGGAGTCGGCGCGGATCTATCCCATGAAGGTATGGGCGGAGATCGAGGACAAGCTGGCCAAAGTGTCCAGCCAGAACCCGGCGAAGAGAAAATTTCTGAAGCGCACGAGTTATTTCGGGCAGACGGTGGAGCTGGATGGGCAGGGGCGGCTGCTGATTCCGGCGGTGTTGCGGGAAGAAGCGCAAACCAAAGGCGACGTGGATGTTCTCGGGAGCCTCGACTATCTCGAGGTGATGAACCATGCGCGGGTGATGGACGAGCTGAAGAACGAGCCGTTTACGGAAGAGGATGCGCGGACGCTGGAGGGGCTGGGGATTTAGGGGCGGCGCAATATGCGCGGGTGGAGGTAAACCCTTCGCGCACAGCGCTCAGGGTAAACGAGAGCTTGGTGGCGAGAGCGATGTACAAGAAGCGCTGCGGGTAGATGAGATTGCGTGAAGGGGAATTTGCCGCATACGCCGGTTTTGCTGGACGAGGTGCTGGAATGGCTGCGAATCAAGCCGGAAGGAAGCTACGTAGACGCGACCGCGGGAGCCGGGGGCCACTCGGCAGCGATCGCGGCGCGGCTGACCTGCGGAAGATTGATCAGCCTGGACCGGGACGCACAGGCGTTGGAGTTGGCGAAAAGTCGCCTACTTGGCTTCGGCACCAAAGTGACGCTGGTGCAGGCGGCGTTCTCGAGGATTGCGGAGGTCGTGCACGAGTTGGGGATTCCGATGGTGGACGGGGTCTTGGCCGACTTGGGGGTCTCGAGCATGCAGCTTGATCGCGGAGAGCGGGGATTTTCGTTCCGCGAGGCGGCGGCTCTGGATATGCGAATGGACGCCGTGAACGATGAGCTGACGGCCGACGAAATTGTGAATCAATGGTCGGAGAATGAGATTGCCGACCTGCTCTACCGCGAGGCGGATGAGCATGATTCGAGAAGAATCGCCAAGATGATTGTGCGCGCGCGGCCGATCCGCGATACCGCGCACTTGGCAACGATTGTGGCAGGGGCCCGAAAGCAATGGGGAAGGCAGAGACTGCATCCCGCAACAAAAACGTTTCTGGCGCTGCGGATCGCGGTGAATCGAGAGATGGAGGAACTCGGGCAGTTTCTAAGTAGGACCCCTACCACAATAGTTCCGGGTGGACGGCTGGTGATATTGACGTACCACTCGAGAGAAGACCGGATGGTGAAACAAGCGTTTCAGGCGGGCGAGCGGGAAGGCGTGCTGCGGGTGTTGACGCGGCACGTGGTGGTGCCGGGAGAGAAAGAGTTGTTTGAAAATCCGCGGAGCCGGAGCGCGAAATTGCGGTGCGCGGAGCGCGCGGCGGCATAGCGGCTTGCGGGGAAGCGCACAGGCAAGAGTGCCTGAGCTACCGAAGCGAAATGGCGGTGCGAAGTAAAGTTTGGAGTGGGTTAGCGGAAAGAAGCGGGTAGGGTTATGACGCGGCGAAGCTTGAAAAAGAAAAAGGTGGTGGCGACGGAGTACCAGACGGTGCGGCGGATTGATAATTCGCGGCTGGTGCGGAACGTGGAGCCGGTGAAGCTGCGGAATTTGTACCGCACCATGGCGCTCGGCGGGCTGATCGCGGCGTTTTTGACGCTGTACATTTACCAGCACTTTCGCTGCATCGATTTGAGTTTTCAGCTCGAGGCGGTGAAAGCGCAGCAGGCGGACGCGGCGGGGCGGAATGCGGCGTTGAACCTGGAGATTGCCGGCCTCTCGGACCCGCGACGGATCGACGCCATTGCGCGCACGCGGCTGGGGCTGACGGAGATTCAGCCGGCGCAGGTGCAGGAGTATGCGACACCGAGCGGCGCGCCAAATGGTGCTGAGGTGGCGTCGGTGCGCTACACACGAGCGAGCCGTCCGTAAGCGTAAGAGCTTGCCGTCCCCGGCGAGCGTGAGTTTCCAGTAGCGCATCTTTTCGCGGACAGGTTTGCCGCCCGACTGGTTTATTTACCGCGTGCGGATACGCAACGAAAAAATGCGGCAGCACTTCTCGAGGGGCGGAACCCCGATGTTCGCCAGACAGACAACGTCGGAGCGTTTCTCCCGACCCCCGGAAAAATCGATGATGGCCAAGCAACGCGCGCGATTTGCGGAAGTGGGCGCAGGTGCGGGTTGCGGGGCGTCCCATGGGCCGACCGAGCGTCTGCTGATCGTGGCGCTGCTTGCGCTGGTGTGGATGGGCGCGGTGTTTGGGCGGCTGGCGTACGTGCAACTGGTGCGGCACAGCGATTATCTGGCGCGGGCGTTGCGGCAGCAGCAGCGCACGGTGGAGGTTTCGCCGAAGCGCGGGGACATTACGGATCGCAACGGACATCTGCTGGCGGTGAGCCTTCAGGTGGATTCGGCGTTCGCCGTGCCGTCGGAAATTGCCGACGCGGGATTGGCGGCGAAACTGTTGTCAGGCGTGCTGGGCATTCCGCGCGACGTGCTGGAGGAGAAGCTTGGCTCGGGCGGAACGTTTGTGTGGATCCAGCGGAAGCTGCCAGCGGAACAGGCGGAAGCGATTGCGCAGCTTAATTTAAAGGGCGTGTACCTGCAGAAAGAGAATCAACGCTTTTATCCGAAGCGCGAGTTGGCGGCGCATATTATCGGGTTTGTGGACCCGGACGAAAAAGGGCTGGGCGGGATTGAGTCCGAGTTGGACGGGCTGATTCGCGGCAAGAGCGAAAAAGTGCTGGTGCTGGCGGACGCGCGGCAGCGCAAGTTTGACGGCGGCGAAACGCAGAAGGAGCGCGGGGCCAGCGTGGTGCTGACGCTGGACGAAAAGATTCAGTACATCGCGGAGCGCGAGCTGGCGGCGGCGATCGCGAAAACGCACGCGCCGGCCGGCACGGTGATCGTGATGAACCCCAACAATGGGGAGATTCTGGCGCTGGCGAACTGGCCGAAGTTTGACCCAAACGCGGCCACAGCGGCGCCCGCGGAAAACCGCATGAACCGCGCGGTGAGCGCGATTTATGAACCGGGCTCGACGTTTAAGTTGATTACGCTGGCGGCGGCGTTTGATCAGGGAGTGACGCAGCCGGAGGAAGTGTTCGACTGCCAGAACGGCTCGATCGTGCTGTTTGGGCACCGCATCCACGACCATAAGCCGTTCGGGGCGTTGACGGTGTCGGAGATTCTGGCGAAGTCCAGCGACGTGGGGGCGATTGAGGTGGCGCTGCGGCTCGGCGAGCCGAAGTTTTACGATTATATCAAGGCGTTTGGATTCGGCACGCCGACGGGCGTGGATATGCCGGGAGAGAGCCGCGGCTTGCTGCACCGGCTGGAGCACTGGACGCCGATTTCCATTGGCGCGGTGTCCATGGGGCAGGAAGTGGGCGTGACGCCGATCCAAATGGTCAGCGCGGTTTCGGCGATCGCGAATGGTGGCACGCTGTTTCGGCCGCACGTGGTGTCGCAGTTGCGGCGCGGGAATGAGGTGTTGCCTGCGGAAGGGGTGCTGGCGCCCGCGGAGCCGAGGAACGTGATTCGTCCGGAGACGGCGGCGACGCTGCGGAAACTCATGGAAGGTGTGCTGCTGAAGGGGGGAACCGGGCCGCTGGCGCGCTTGGACGGCTGGACCGCCGCGGGGAAGACCGGGACGGCGCAAAAAATCGATCCGGACACGGGAAGATATTCGCCGACGAATTTGATCGCGTCGTTCACGGGATTTGCGCCCATTAATGAGCCGGCGGTGGCGATTCTGGTGTCGCTGGATTCGCCGGTGGGGCCGCATGAGGGCGGGCAAGTGGCGGCGCCGGTGTTTAAGCGTGTGGCAGAGCAGGTGCTTGGGTATTTGGATGTGCCGCGCGATGTGCCGGTGAATGCCAAGCTGGTGCAAGCGGCGTACCAGCCGTCGGAGGCGGAGGAAGGGTCGTTAGGAGATTTTACGGCGGCGGATTTTTCGGAAGAGCCGGAGGAGGTAACGGTTGGCGCCGCGGATGCCAAAACGGTGGCGGTGACCGCGGGCGCGAGCGCGATGGGAACGACGCGTGGCGCGGCGGGCAGTGCGGTGATGACCGCGAAAAACGAGAAGGCCGCCGCAGCGGCTGCGCCTGCGGGGCCCGTTTCCGTGGATGAGAGCGGAGAGATTGTGGTGCCGAATTTTCTGGGGAAGACCATGCGCGTCGTGGCGGACGAATGCTTGCGATTGGGGCTGAATCCGGTGCTGGTGGGCACCAGCGTGGCGAATGGGCAGACGCCGGCGGCGGGAACGAAATTGCCGCGCGGTGCGAAGGTCACGGTCGAGTTTGGCGATCGTGCGGAGAAGGGCGGAAAATTGTCGAAAGACAAGAAATAGCATGAGTGCGGGGATGAGTGGGACACGGGAAGAAGAACGCGAAGCGCCGGCGGCGGGCGATTCCGATCCGCGAGAGATGGGCGCTGCGCGCGAGAATTCCTCGATGGCGGCACGCAGTATGAGCGGAACAACGCTGGAAGATCTGCTGCACGGCGTGGAGTTGGTGTCGCCGGTGGCACAACCCGGTCTGACCATTCAGCAGGTGGCGTGCGATTCACGGCGCACCGGTTCAGGGGCGCTATTTTTTGCGTTGCACGGAGCGAAGGCGGATGGGCTGGCGTTCGTGCAAGACGCGGTGGCACGCGGCGCGGTGGCGGTGGCCAGTGCGGAGGCCGCGCCCGCATGGCTGCCGGCGCACGTGGCGTGGGCGCAGGTGCGCGCGCCGCGCAGGGCGCTGGCGGTGGCGGCGGCTAATTTTTACGGGCACCCGGCGGCGGCGCTGCAGCTGGCGGCGGTGACCGGCACGAACGGAAAGACCACGACCACGTCGTTGATCGATGCGATGGTGCGCGCGTCCGGCGCGAAGACCGGCCTCTTCGGCACCATTGCGTATCACACTCCGCGCGGGGAGTATCCGGCGCCGAACACCACGCCGGAATCGCTGGACTTGCAGAGATTTTTCGCGGAGATACGCGATGCGGGCGGCAAGTACGCGGTGCTGGAGGCTAGTTCGCACGCGCTAGCGATGGAGCGGCTGTGGGGCTGCCATTTTGCTGCGGCGGTGTTCACGAATTTGACGCGCGAGCACATGGATTATCACCAGACGTTTGAGGATTATTTCGCGGCGAAGCGGAGATTGTTTGCAGGAACGGGAGCAGGCGCGCCGGACGTGGCCATCGTCAACGTGGACGACGCCTACGGCAAGCAATTGGGCGGGCTGGCGAAGCGCACGGTGACGTATGGCCTCGAGAGCGCGGCGGACATCACCACGAAGAAGTTCAAGCTGACGTTCGCGGGGCTGGCGTTTATGGCGGAGACGCCGAACGGCAAAGTGAACGTTTCGTCGTCGCTGGTGGGGCGCATCAACGTATACAACATTCTGGCGGCCATTGGCGCGGCGCAGGCGCTCGGCATCGCGCAGGAATCGATCGAGCGCGGCTTGCGGGAGCTGGAAAGCGTTTCCGGGCGTTTTCAGCGGATCGACGAAGGCCAGCCGTTTTTTGTGATCGTGGACTACGCGCACACGGACGATGCGCTGGAAAATTTAATTCGCACCGCGCGGGAGCTGAATCCGCGCGGGCGGGTGATTACGTTATTTGGCTGCGGCGGAGAAAAGGACCGCACCAAGCGCCCGGTGATGGGGGAGGTGACTGGGCGGCTGAGCGACTTGACGATTTTATCGAGCGACAATCCGCGCAGCGAGGATCCGCTGAAGATTATCAGTGACATTATTGTGGGCTTGCAGAAGACCTCGGGGAAATATTTGATCGAACCGGACCGCGAGAAGGCTATCGGGCTGGCGATGGATGAAGCACGTGCCGGAGACATCGTGCTGCTGGCGGGGAAGGGGCACGAAAACTATCAGATCCTGTCGAGCGGCACATTGCACTTTGACGATCGCGAGATGGCGCGCAAGGCGTTACGCACGCGGGGCTATGGCGCAGGGTTATGAAGGTTGGTCACGCGCGCCGGAGCGAAAGAGGAGCGAAGCTGGCGGCGGAACAGCGGCGAAAAAGAGTTTGGCACGTAGCGCGCTTTTAATTGTGGCGAGACTGGTGCGCCTGCCGTACAGGGAGTAGCTTGAGGGGCAGCCCGTACCGAGCGCGCGGGGCGAATTTGTTTGGCCATGAAATGGAGGAGCCCTCTATACGGTGAAAACCAAGCGCGCAGTTCGCTTCGCTAACTCGTTGAGGAATGTATGCGGTGGACGCTACTACAAATTTCTGAGCCGATGCTGGCGAAGCTGGGGGGGCGCGTCGACGCCCTGGCCCGGGTGGCCGGCGTCTCGATTGATTCTCGCACGCTACTGCCCGGAGAGTTGTTCATCGCCATACACGGACCGAGTCACGATGGACACGATCACCTGGCGGGCGCGCTGGAGCGTGGCGCTATTGCCGCAGTGGTCGGCGAAGCGCGAGCGCGACAGCTTCCGGAAGGCCTGCGCGAACGCTGTCTCATCGTCCACGACACCCTACTCGCGATGCACCAGCTGGCGCACGCGGTGCGCGACGCATTCGGCGGAAAAATCGCCGCGGTCACCGGGTCCGTGGGGAAGACCACTACCAAGGAGATCCTGGCGGCATTGCTGGGCGCGAAGTTGCGGGTCTTGAAGACGGAAGGAAATCTCAATAACGCGTATGGGCTGCCGCTGACGCTATTTCGGTTGGAACCGGAGCATCAGGCCATGGTGCTGGAACTGGGCATGTCGCGCCGCTATGAATTGAAGGAACTCGCGGCGATTGCGCGGCCCGATGTGGGCGTGGTGACGCGTGTTTCCGCGGCGCACCTGGAGTTCTTTTCGTCGGTGGAAGAGATTGCCCTGGCAAAACGCGAATTGATCGAAGGATTGAATGGCAGCGGCTCGACGGCGGTGCTGAACGCGGACGACCCGCGCGTGGCGGCGTTTGGCGCGCACGCGCCGGGACGCGTGTTGACCTACGGCATCAACGAGCCGGCATTGTTCGCGGCGGAAAATATCGAGGACCGCGGCGCGCTGGGCTCGGCGTTTGACTATGTCAGCCCGGAAAGACGCGTGCGGCTGGAGCTTTCCGTACCCGGGCGACACGCAATTTACAACGCGCTGGCGGCGCTGGCGGCGGCCAGCGTCTGGGACATCGGCGCGGCGGAAGCACAGCAAGTGTTTCGCGCATTGCGCGCGCCGGCCATGCGCGGCGAACTTTTGCGTTTCTCCAATGGCGCGGCGCTGATCAACGACAGCTACAACTCGAGCCCGGCGGCGCTCGAAGCCATGACCGAACTGCTGGCGGCTACGCCGAATTTCCAGCGGCGCATTCTGGCGGCCGGCGAAATGCGCGAACTGGGCCCATCTTCGGCGGCACTGCATCGCGCGGCAGGCCGTTTCGTCGCGCACACCGGGCGCATCGACTGGATCATCGGGGTGGCGGGTCACGCCGAGGATCTGATTGCCGGCGCGCTCGACGCGGGCATGCCCAAGGCGCAAACGAAATTTTTTGCCACCAGCGAAGAAGCGGCAGAGTTTGTGCGCGGCCTTATCGTGGCCGACGACGTGGTGCTAGTGAAAGGTTCGCGCGGTGTAAAAATGGAACGCATTGTGGAGGCCTTGATCGCGCAACACGCGGAGCCGTCGCGCGCGCCAGCAACCGTGCCGGACGCTGAGGTCCGCCACTGACATGCTGTACTTCCTACTCTACCGCGTCCTGGTGCACTACTTCAGCCCGCTGAACGTATTTCGCTACATCACCGTGCGCACGGTGTACGCCAGCCTCACGGCGATGTTTCTGGCGCTGGTGTTTGGCCCGTGGCTGATCCGGCGCCTGGTGGCCTTGCAGATCGGGCAGTTCATCCGCGAGGAAGGCCCGGAGGCGCACAAGAAAAAAGCCGGCACACCCACCATGGGCGGTGTACTGATTGTGCTCTCCACTGCCGTTCCGACGTTGCTCTGGGCCGACTTGAGCAATCCTTTCGTGCTTCTGACGCTCTTCGCGCTGCTCGGCTTTGCGGCGATCGGCTTCGTGGACGATTACGCCAAAGTGATGAAGCGGCAAAATCTTGGCTTGACGGCGCGCCGCAAATTTCTGTTGCAAGTGTCGCTCAGCCTGGCCATCGGCATTGTGTTGCTCGTGCTGGCCTCGCGCAGCGCGCATTCGACGCAACTGGTATTTCCGTTTTTCAAGCGCTTCCAGCCGGATCTCGTAGTGCAATCGCTACGAGATCCCGGGACTTTTGGCGGGCACTTGTGGCCACTGGCGTACCTTCCATTTCTGGCGTTCATCGCGCTGGTGATCGTGGGCTCCTCGAACGCGGTGAATCTGACGGATGGTTTGGACGGGCTGGCCATCGGCTGCACGGTGATCGCGGCCGGCGCGTTGACGATTTTGACGTACGTCAGCAGCAACTACCGCTGGGCGCAGTATCTGGACATTCAGTACATTCCGCGTGTCGGCGAACTGACGGTCTTTTGCGGCGCGCTGGTCGGCGCCTCGCTGGGCTTTCTCTGGTACAACGCGCACCCGGCGGAGATTTTCATGGGCGATGTGGGTTCGTTGTCGCTCGGTGGAACCCTCGGCGTGATCGCCGTGATCATCAAACAGGAAATTCTGCTGTTTTTTGTGGGCGGAGTTTTCGTATTGGAAGCCGTCTCGGTGATTTTGCAGGTCGGTTCGTTCAAGCTGCGCGGCAAACGCATTTTCCGCATGGCCCCGATTCACCATCATTTCGAACTGTTAGGCTGGAGCGAATCGAAAGTCATCGTGCGTTTCTGGATCGCCGCGCTGGTGTTCGCACTGTTTGCGCTGACGACGTTGAAATTGCGCTAGGAGGCGGTAAGGAAAGGAATGGCTGTACCGCTCGAGTTGCGAGGGAAGCGCGTGCTGGTCATCGGACTGGCGCGCACCGGCATGGCTACGGCGCTTTTCTGCGCAACGCGCGGGGCCCGCGTGACGGCCACGGATTTGCGCGGCGAAGCGGAAATTCCCGGCGCCGCCAAGTTGCGCGCCGCAGGTGTGCAGCTGCATCTTGGCTCGCATGACGCCGCGGTCCTTGATCAACAGGAACTGGTGATCCCCAGCCCCGGGGTGGCCGCCGACGCACCGCTGCTGGCCGCCGCGCGCCGCGCGCAAATCCCCATCTGGAGCGAAATCGAACTGGCCTCGCGCTTCCTGCACGAAGGCACTTCCTTGATCGGCATCACCGGCTCCAACGGAAAAACCACCACTACGTCGTTGATTGCGCACATCCTTGAATCCAACGGCCTGCACACGCTGCTCGCGGGCAACATCGGCACGCCGCTGATCGGCGTCGTCGACCGCACCACCGACGACACCCGCGTAGTGGCCGAGCTGAGCAGCTTTCAGCTCGAGTGGATCGCGTCGTTCCGCCCGCGCATCGCGTTGCTGCTGAATCTCACTCCCGACCATCTCGACCGTCATGGCTCACTCGAAGCCTACACGCGCGCCAAAGCGCGCATCTTTGAGAATCAGCAACCCGCCGA
>PMOV01000093.1 GCA_003161195.1 Acidobacteriota bacterium
GTGAAGAGGCGAATGGCGCGCAGCGCGTCGTCGTTGCCGGGGATAATCCAGTCCACCACGTCCGGATCGCAGTTCGTATCCACCACGGAGACGACCGGCACGCCCATGCGGCGCGCTTCTTTCACGGCAATTTCTTCCGCATTGGAATCGATCACGAACATGGCATCCGGCAACTGCGCCATATTCTCGATGCCTTCGAGGTTCTGGTTCAGGTGCTTCATTTCGCGCCCCAGGCGCGCTTTTTCTTTCTTGGANNAACGCGCCGCAGCGCCGGGCCTCTTCCGCCACCGCTTCCTGCGCTTGGCGTTTGGTGCCGACAAACAGGACCGTGCGGCCCTGCGCCGAAAGATCGTTCACGAAGCGGCTGGCTTCGCGGAACATCTTTAAAGTCTTTTGCAAATCGATGATGTGAATGCCGTTGCGTTCACCGAAGATATATTCCTTCATCTTGGGATTCCAGCGACGGGTCTGGTGGCCAAAGTGGACTCCGGCCTCCAGCAACTCTTTCATGGTGATTTCTACTGCCAAGTTCCCTCCTCGTTAGATAGCTGCTTGCAGCAGGTTCCCAAAGGCGCCCGCCTCAGAAGGCGGCCACTACAGGGGCCTGAAGAACAGCCTTTTGCCGGCTTCTTGCCGGCCGTGATCTCAGTGGAGCCGCTTTCGCGGAACCACTGGAGGTCTTATGGCGCGAGTTGCGCCAAAACTTATCGCTGCGATGACGCAGCACAAACGCGACCGCCTCAGCAGGCGGCCGCTACAGACTAGCGCTTGGTGAACTGGAAGCGCTTGCGAGCGCCCTTTTGTCCGTACTTCTTGCGCTCTTTCATGCGCGAATCGCGCGTCAAGAATCCGTTGGTGCGCAGCGCCGGGCGCAGTTCCGGGTTGTAGCGCGAAATGGCGCGCGATAGACCCATGCGCACCGCTCCGGCTTGTCCGCCCACGCCGCCGCCGTGCACCGTGCACATCACATCCACCTGGTCGCCGAGGCTGGTGAACTTGAGCGGCTCGGTGGCGTCATGCTTCCACGCGTGATTCGGGAAGTATTGCTCGGTGGTGCGGCCGTTCACGGTGAACTTGCCACTTCCGGCGCGAAGGAACACGCGCGCCACGGACTCTTTGCGCCGGCCCGTGCCCATGATCCATACGCTTTTGCCCGCAAGGGGCGATACAGTGGTGCTCAAAGTTCCTCCTGGCAATCTCAAACTATTGCGGCCGACTCGCGGCGTAGTTCACGAATTCCGCCGAGGCAGCAAGTCCCGCGCACCGGCTAAGGCGCCTGGGAATCCGATGGCACTTCCTGGGAGACTGGAATACTGCAGGCTGTCAACCTACCAGAACAACAATCCCCGCTGCGACCACCACTTCTTGCTAACGCCTTGGGACGCCGCGTCTCACATCCGCGGCGAACCACAGCCCAATCCCACCGAAACTCGAACTTATACTGCTACTGCTTGCGGCTTCTGGCCCGCGTGACGCGCAAGACCCGCGGCGTCGCGATAAATGCGCAGTTTCTTGGCACGGCGGGCGCGCAGCTTGTTTTTCGGCAGCATCCCGAGAACCGCTTCGCGAATCATCCAGTCCGCTTTGATGGGGCGCAGGCGCTTCGCCGGCACTTCCTTCAATCCGCCGGGGTAGCCGCTGTGTGAATAATATATTTTCTGCTCGACCTTGTTGCCGGTCATCTTCATCTTGTCGGCGTTGATGACCACGACGTGATCACCAGAATCGAGATAGGGCGTGAAGGTCGCCTTATCCTTGCCCATCAGCATGCGGGCGACTTTGGTCGCCAAACGGCCTAATACTACGTCCGTGGCATCGACCACGAACCAATCGGCGCCGATCTTCAGCGCTTCTGCTTCCGCTCCCTTGGCTACGTACGTCCTCATTGCAACAGTCACACCTTTCCCTGTAGAGACAAACCGCAATCTTAAGGCACGCGGCCTGCAAAGTCAACGCTCGATCGTGGCCCTTCGCGCTATTCCATCCAGCGCCACACCTGGCGTGTGGTGCGGGTGATGCCATCCGGGGCTGGCTATTTCCGCAATCGGCCCGTGCGCAGCAAATTACCACTTTTGCGCAGAAAAAAAACCGTTGACTCGCGCGGAAAAGCCCAATATTGTTTGCGCGACTCGTGGTTCCGCGTGATGCCTCCACGCCATCACGAGCCCCACAATTTCGTCTTTGCAGCCACCATTCCTGTTCATGAAAGCACTTCATGAAACGACGCGGAATGTACGCGCATTCTTTAGGAGATCGCTATGAAGCTCGCCTGGATGTCGAAACAAAGTCTGCAAGCCTGCTTGGCCGGAGTGCTGCTGGTCACCGCCAACGTGGCACTCGCTAATGATAAGACGCAGAGCAAGGCGCCCGCGCCGGCGGCGAAGGCCCCGGCAGCGGCGCCGAAGGCTCCTGCGGCCGCGCCGAAAACCAACACACCGGCTAACGGTGCTCGCCCAGGCACCACGGGAGCTGCGACTGGGGCGCGACCTGGCACGACTGGAGCCACGGGCGCTCGTCCGGGCACTGCCGGAGCGGC
>PMOV01000148.1:0-1219 GCA_003161195.1 Acidobacteriota bacterium
GCCTCCCGCAAAATCCGCTATACCCCCGTGCAAATCTTCCGCCGGCCTTCCTGAGCGCCGTAGGCGCGTCACAATTTAGCCCAGCCCGCGAGGACTGCGTTCGCCACCGAGCGCATTTCCAATCGGCGCAACCCTCACAACGGACGAAAAACGAAAATGGAAATGCACCGAGTCAGTGACACCGTAAGGGCGCGGACCAAGTTTTTTTCTGTACACTGCAAGATAATCTTAGTGCGCCGTTCTAATGGCGAGCTGCCGAAAATGAAGCCGTGGCTGATTGTCGCAGCAATAATACTGTTCATCCCAGGTTCGCAGGCTCGGGGCCAAGATCCCGGAGCCGCGTCGCACGGAACCATCAACTTGGTCCTGGGCAACGCCAACGGTTTAGTGGTTCTGACCGATAGCATGGCCACCTCCGGGAACCAACAATTGGCTGAGCCGGCTCAAAAGCTATTCAGACTGGACGATCGGACGGTTTGCACAATAGCTGGCCTTCTAAGCGCGGGCATACCGTTTGAAGCATTTTACCCGAGTACAGGGGCGATAATCGATGCCTACCGCCAAGAACTCACAGGAAAAACGACGCGGTCAATCACCGGCAAACTTCGCGACTTGGAGTTCCGCCTTAATTTAATACTCTCCGGTGTGGCAGGCGCGCGGCAGTCGTTTGACCCATCGACGTCGGCAAAAACATATGCCTTGGATGTGATAATTGCCGGGTACGACGCTGACGACCATCCAAGGATCGAGAAACTTGAGTTGCGGTCCAGGCTGGTGGGCGGCCGTTTTGAGTCCTCGACCGAGCAGATAGTCGCGACCGACGTAAGCAAATAAGCTTGTCTATGTTCTTGGGGGAATGCCTGACGCGGCTGAAGCGCTCTTAACCGCTGCGCCGTCGACGTCACCTGCGAGCCCGGCGCTCGCAGCGTATGCGAGCTCAATTGCGAGGGACGGTGGTGAGTCATTTTCGATCCAACAGATGCGGGACTTGGCTGACGTCACAAGCCCCCTCGCGCAACTCTTAATCCATGGCTTCAAATGGTTGCGCATCGACTACGACAGGAGCACACCTTTCCCTTTGCGCGTTCCGTCCTAGCGTGCCGCGATGGAAATCGGAGGAAACCGGCAAATGGGACGTTCCCCGATTCGTAGCGAGAGGCTCAATTCAACAGTCCGAATGATAACCCATAGTTTAAATTATTTATCTAGTATACTACCC
>PMOV01000148.1:1256-4476 GCA_003161195.1 Acidobacteriota bacterium
GTACAGCCCGAGCACCGCGGTGACGGCGTACGTGCGGCTCCAGCCGCCCGCCAGTTTCTGCCCGTACTTCGCGTGCATCGCTACCAGAATCAGCACGGTATCGATAATGCCCACGCCGTACGACGGCTTGAACCCGTGATACGGAAAGAGAAACCCGGTGACGTCCGTGAGCAGCGTGCTGTAAAGAAAAATCGCCGTCAACCCGTTCAACGGTTTCGCCGCCAACAAACCGAACGCCACAATCAACCCCGCGCCAATGCCAATCAAGCTGATCGCCACGTGCACCAACGTGTATAACTCAAGTCCGCTCATCCGGTGATCTCTCCTGAAGTTTATTTTTTCTGACTGTTTCCAGTTCTAAAAATCTTTCGCCCGCCGCGCGCTTACAGGCCCAGATCGCTCAGGCTCGGATGCTCGTCCGGACGGCGGCCCAGCGGCCAATGAAATTTGCGCTCCGCTTCCTTGATCGGCAGATCGTTGATGCACGCAAACCGCTTCCGCATCAACCCAAACTCGTCGAACTCCCAGTTTTCGTTGCCGTACGAGCGGAACCAGTTTCCCGAATCGTCGTGGCTCTCGTACGCAAAGCGCACCGCGATGTGGTTCCCGTCATACGCCCACAACTCCTTGATCAGCCGGTACTCCAATTCCTTTGACCATTTGCGTTTCAGAAACGCGACAATCTCCGCGCGCCCGTTGATAAATTCCGCGCGGTTCCGCCAATACGAGTCGATGCTATACGCCAGCGACACCTTCTCCGGTTCGCGCGAATTCCACGCGTCTTCCGCGCCACGCACCTTGATGATGGCCGTCTCCCGCGTGAACGGCGGCAAAGGCGGTCGCGTAGGCGCCGCCGCCCCGCCAGTTCCCGCGGCCCCGCTGGCCGCCGCTGCAGAAACACTTTGCGGTTTCTCAATGCTCATGGTTCCTCCTCACTTGCCGTTTCTGTTTCTCCCTTGCATTCGAACTGCGGGCAAACTATGAACACGTTCACCCAGCTCGCGCAACCGCAACGAACGCTTCACCCGCTGTTCGCTCAGATGACCGGGCGCATCAGAATGGATACACGCTTTCTTCAGGAGCACCTGAGCATCCGCCGCACTGCGACGAGGGGCCTGGCCGACTCGCGGGAACTAGGCGTCAGCGGAAAGGCGCTCGCGCGCATAATCCGATGCGGGGCTCGAAGGGTCGAGCTTCAGGTAGGCAATCCAATGTTCGCGGGCTTCCGCGGGCGAACCGAGCTTTTCGCAGACCGTCGCCAGGTTGTAGCGCGCGTCGGCGTTCTGCGGTTCGAGCCGCACCGCCAGCCGCAAGTTTTGCCGCGCTTCCGCGAGCTGTCCCAAATCGTCCAGCGTGGTTCCCAGGTTGAAGCGCGCCACGGGATTTTGCGGCGCCAGCTTCACCGCGCGCTCGAAAAAATCGCGCGCGGCTTCCAGTTCGCCATCCTCAAAGGCCAAGGCACCGCGGTTCAGCAGCGCATCGATGTGATTGGGCTCGAGCGCTAGTACGCGGTCGTACGCTTCGATGGTTTTTTCTCGCGCGTCCGGGTCGGAATCCAGCTCCAACGCCGCGCGGAACCACGCTTCGGCGCTGCGCTCCGGCATCATGCGCACGTTTTCCACCAGCTCACGCGTCGCAAAATTCAAAATGAATTGCCCGCTGATGGGTTCGAGCTGCCCGCCCGCCGGGTCCGCCACAATCAAATCTTTGCCGTTGGAAATAATGCGCAGCTCGGTGAGCGGCGAGTGTACTTCGGAAAGTTTCTGCCGCAGCGATTGCAGCGACTGCCGCAGGCGCGCCGGGGAAACGCCGCCGTCAATCAACTGCCGCGCGGTGCGCAAGGCAATGAGATCCCGGAAATCGTAAAACTCTTTCGCGTTAGGCTGCAGCGGCGCGACAAACTGATACTCCTCCCATTGCTTGAGCTGTTTGTCGGTAATGTTGAGGATGCGGCGGAGATCGGCGCGGGTGTACTGCTCGCTGGTGCGCATGACGCGCTAGCTGGCGACCTTCTTCGCCGATCTTTTGGCATTTTTGTCGATGGAGATAGCGCGCACGGGAGCTTTCTTGGCGGGCGCCACGGGGCGCTGCTCGAGGCTCTTGGTCAGCGCAGCGAGCAAATCCACGACCGGAGCGCGCTGTGGGTGGGAAACGCCGGCCACTTGCTTCCCTTCCTGCTTGGCGGCAATCAGCGCGCGCAAACCTTCCTGATATTCGTCGCGATATTTCTGCGGCTCGAACTCCGCGGCGAGATTTTCGATCAGTTGCACGGCGAGTTTTTTCTCCGCATCTTTCAGTTCGATGTTGTCGGTGCGGCCATATTCGGCGAGGTCGCGAATCTCGCTTTGGTAATACATGGTGTGCAGCGTCAAGCCATTATTGCGCGGGCGAATGATCACCACGTGTTCGCGCTGGTGCATGGTGATTTTGGCGATGGCGCAGTAACCGGATTGTTCGAGCGCCTTGAGCAAAAGATGGTAAGCCTTCCTGCCTTCGTCTTCCGGCGTGACGTAATAGGAAGACTCGAAGTACAGCGGGTCGACTTCTTCGAGTTTGACGAATTCCTGAATTTCCATGGTGCGGCCGGAGTCCGGCTCAATCTCGTCCAGCTCTTCTTCCTTGAAGAGGACGTACTGATCGTCGTCGTATTCGTAGCCCTTGACAATTTCTGAGCGCTCGACCTTGCGGTCGCAGGTGGGGCAGAAGAGCGGCATCTTGATGCGCGAATGACAGACGGAGTGCAGCTGATTGAGAGAGATGCGTTCGGAGCGCGCCGCGCTGAACAGGCGAATGGGAATGGATAACAGCCCGAACGTTAAATAACCTTTCCAAACCGAAGTAGCCATGACTCTCCTATCGCGGCGAAGAAAACACGAAGCTGCGCCAAGGCGCTGTTCCAGCGATGCGGACATTTTACCCTGAGGACGTTCTGTGGAAATCGCGAAATTCGTGTAGGTGCGCATTTTTTCATTGGGGGCGTGGGCTACGCGGCGGAGGATGTGCCGCGCGTACGGCGCTCGATCTTTTTGTTGCGACTGGGACCCAGCCCTGGCGGGCTGGGCTAGCTTGTGGCGCGCCTCCGGCGCTTGGTGCGAGTTGTGATGATGGGGTATGGACGTGGAGTGGGCATCGCGGGTGAAGCCGGACCCTGCAAGGGTGTGGGGTGCGAAGCAGAAGATTGGCCAGTGCAGGCGGTGCTGCGGGAAGAACCCGCGTACAG
>PMOV01000171.1 GCA_003161195.1 Acidobacteriota bacterium
GCGCACCTCGGCCTGCAATGCGTGGTCTACATGGGCACCCAGGACATGGCGCGACAAGCCTTGAATGTCGCCCGCATGCGCATGCTCGGTGCCGAAGTGATCGGCGTCGATTCCGGCAGCCGCACGCTGAAAGACGCCATCAACGAAGCNNAAGCGCCTGCCGACCTATCTGTACGCGTGCGTGGGCGGCGGCTCGAACGCCATCGGCCTGTTCCACGCGTTCTTGCGCGATGCGGACGTGAAAATGGTCGGCATCGAGGCCGGCGGCCGCGGCAACGGCCTCGGCGAACACGCCGCGCGCCTCGGCGTATTGCAGGGCTTCACCGGCGCGCGCCCCGGCGTGCTGCAAGGCACCTACACTTACGTCCTACAGGACGAAGACGGCCAGATCGCGCTAACCCATTCCATCAGCGCCGGCCTCGACTATCCCGCCATCGGGCCCGAGCACGCCTGGCTCGCCGACCAGAATCGCGCCAGCTACGCCGCCGTCTCCGATGACGAAGCCCTCGCCGCCGCCAGTTTGCTCGCGCGTACCGAAGGCATCATCCCCGCGCTCGAATCGGCCCACGCGCTGGCTGGACTCGTGTCGCGCCTTTCCGGCTTGCGCAAAGACGACCTTATCATCCTCAACGTGTCTGGGCGCGGCGATAAGGACATGGACACCTATAAGCGTCTGCTCTAATCTTTCCTGCAACCCAAGTGCACGCCCTGGCGCCCAACTCGACGCGCATCTCTCGCCGCTTCGCCGAATTGCGCACGGCTGGGGAACTCGGCATTGTCGCTTACCTCACCGCCGGCGATCCATCGCTCGCGGCCACGCAAAAGTTTGTTGAAGCACTGGCTGAAGCGGGCGCCGATGTGATCGAGCTTGGCGTGCCCTTCAGCGATCCCGTAGCCGATGGCCCCACGATTCAGCGCGCCAGCGAACGCGCCTTGCGCGCTGGCGCCACGCTGCACGGCGTGATCGATCTGGTAAAGCAGATCAGATCTTCCGCCAGCGCCAGGGCGCGCGAAGTTCCACTGGTGTTGTTCGGCTATTACAACCCCATTCTGCAAATGGGCTTGGAAAAATTTGCCGCCGCTGCCGCCGGCGCCGGTGCCGACGGCGTGCTGGTCACCGATTTGACGCCCGAAGAATCGGCGCAATATCGCGAAATTTTGGCGCGGCATCAGCTCGATACTGTCTTCCTCGCGGCGCCAACTTCCGATGCCGAGCGCCTTGCCATCATCGCCGCGGTATCGTCGGGATTTCTGTACGTCATTTCGCGCACCGGCGTCACCGGCGCGAAAGACGCCATGCCCGAGGATTTGCCTGGCCTTTTGCGTCGCGTGCGCAGCGTAACGAATTTGCCGCTGGCCGTGGGATTCGGCATCTCGCAGCCCGGCCACGTTTCCATGCTCGGCGGCCTGGCGGATGCCGCGGTAATTGGCTCGGCCCTGGTTTCCGAAATTGAAAACGCGAAATCGCCAGAGGCCGCCGCGGATGCCTTGGCAACACGCATCCGTGTGTTGAAAGCAGCCGCACGGCACGGTCTGTCGCGGCGCGAGGCGCAGGCCGGGGTTGCTCAAGCGGGAGTTGCGCAGACGGATGTTGCGTCATGAATTTGAGCGACTGGCGACGCCGCATCGATGAAATCGACCGCCAACTAGTCGAGCTCCTCAACGCCCGTTCGCACTGCGCTCTGGAAATCGGCAAGCTGAAGCAAGCCGCCAAGCTGCCGCTGTATCAGCCGGACCGCGAGAAAGAAGTTTTGCAGAACGCCGAGCGCGCAAATCCCGGCCCGCTTTCGAACGCCGCGATTCGCCGCCTCTTCGAACGCATCATCGACGAAGCCCGCGCCGCCGAACGCGATGCCATGCATTCGGACGCGGAAGCAGGCGCCAAGAGTCCGGAACGGGATACCTAGTGTTTTAGAGTTTCCCGCAAACTGAGCAGAGGCAGAAGGGAAGCAGCCAATTCATGGTCATCGTAATGCAAGAAGGCGCCTCCGACGCGCAAATCCAGCAGGTCATCGACCGCCTCATCGCCAGCGGCTTCAACGTGCATCGCTCCACCGGCGAATCGCACACCGTCCTCGGCGCGGTCGGCGTGCACCGTGATTTCGATCATCGCGATTTCGAATTGCTCGATGGCGTGCGCGAAGTCATGCGCATCACCCAGCCCTTCAAATTAGCCAGCCGCCAATTTCGCCCGGAAGGCACGATTATCGATTTAGGCCGCGGCGTGAAAATCGGCGGCCCCGACGTGGTCATCGCCGCAGGTCCGTGCTCCATCGAATCGCCCGAACAAATCAATTCCATCGCGGAGAGCATCGCTAAATCCGGCGCCAAGATTTTGCGTGGCGGCGCGTTCAAGCCGCGCACTTCGCCCTACGCCTTCCAAGGGCTCGGCGAAAAGGGCCTGGAAATGATGAAGACCGCCGCGGAAAAGCATGGCCTCTTCACCGTCAGCGAAGTCATGGACCTCTCGCAAATCCCCATGATGTCCGGCTACGTGGACATGTTCCAGGTCGGCGCGCGCAACATGCAGAATTATTTCCTGCTGCGCGCCCTGGGCGAAACCAGAAAGCCGGTCCTGCTCAAACGCGGCATGTCCGCCACTATGGAAGAGCTGCTGCTCAGCGCCGAATACATGCTGGCCGGCGGCAATTTCAACGTGGCGCTCTGTGAACGCGGCATCCGCACGTTCGAAACCTACACGCGCAACACCTTCGATATCGCCGCCATCCCCGTCATCAAGAAGCTTTCGCACTTGCCCATGATGGCTGACCCTTCGCACGGCACTGGACGCCGCGACAAAGTAGCCCCCATGGCGCGCGCCGCCGTCGCCGCCGGCGCCGATGGCTTGCTCATCGAAGTACACAACGACCCCGATCACGCCCTATCCGACGGCGCGCAATCGCTCGACCCCGCGCAGTTCGATCAACTCATGCGCGAGCTGCGCATCATCGCCCCCGCCATCGGCCGCACCATGGCCGCCTAATTGCCCACGATAAAATGTCCAGCCCTCATTTAATCCGGCGCGTCACCGTCCTGGGCACCGGCCTCATCGGTGGCTCCTTCGCGCTGGCGCTGAAAAAATACGCCACTGATTTGCACATCGCCGGATGGGACCGTGCCGACGCCGTGAGCGAAGCGAACGCCCGTGGCGCCGTGGACGAAGCTCATCACCAGCATTTGTCGGCAGCGCTTCGCGGCGCCGACCTCATTTACATCTCATTGCCCATCGGCGCCACGCTGGACTTGCTGCCCGAAATCGTCAAGCACGCCCCGCCGCACGCGCTGATCACCGACGCCTGTAGCACCAAGCTGCGCATCGTTAGCGCTGCTGCCGAAGCTTTCGCCCATCGCGCCGGGCCCATCTTCCTCGCGGGTCATCCCATGGCCGGCCGCGAAGTCTCCGGCATCGCCAACGCCAGCCCCGACCTGTTTCGCGACGCCACCTACGCGCTGATCGGCGAACAACATCCCGCGGAGCACGCCCACGCTCGCGACCCGCGCGTCGCCGCTTTCGTCAAGCTGCTCGAAAAAATCGGCGCCCGCCCGCTGTGGCTCGGCGCGCAGCAGCACGACTACGCCGTAGGACTAATCTCCCATCTCCCGCAACTCGCCGCCGTAGCCCTGGCGAGTTTCCTCTATGATCGCCTCGACGAAAACGGTCTCCCCATTACACTGGCAGGCCCCGGCCTGCGCGACTCCCTTCGCCTCGCCGGCAGCCCCTACTCCACCTGGCGCGACATCGTCCTCACCAACCGCGAAATCCTCTCCGCCGAACTCGACCTCTTCGCCCGCCGCCTCGACGACCTCCGCGAACGCCTCAACTCCCGCGAACTCGAATCCGACTTCGACGCCGCCAACGAACTCTACAAACTTCTGCGTTCTCTCTAGCCCCGCGCTGGCGGATTTTCCCTATGGCCGCGTCGCCTCGTCGGTGCTTTCGATTCTTACCCTCGATTGCTTGCGCCTCTTTGTTGTGCGCCATGATGCCGCATCGTTAGCGCCCATTTTGCGGTGAGGTTCTTCGGCGCCAGCCGCTTCTGCGATAGACTCGGGGCGCAGGTTCTCGTAATGGACAAACGCAAAGCTACGGCGGACGCCGCCATCGAAAAATTGCACGACGGCGCCACCATCCTGATGGGCGGCTTCGGCCTGTGCGGCATTCCGGAAAATCTCATCGCTGCCGTCCGCCGCAAGGGCACAAAAAACCTCACCATCGTCAGCAACAATGCCGGCGTTGACGATTTCGGCATCGGCCTCCTGCTGCAAAATCGCCAAGTCAAAAAAATGATCTCCACGTACGTCGGCGAAAATAAGTTATTCGAGCAGTTGGTCATGTCCAAACAGCTGGATTTGGAACTGAATCCCCAAGGCACCTTCGCGGAGCGCATTCGTGCCGGCGGCGCGGGAATTCCCGCGTTTTTCACGCCCACGGGCTACGGCACCATGGTCGCCGAAGGCAAGGAGACACGCGAGTTCGACGGCCGCATGTATGTGATGGAGTGCGGCCTGCGCGGCGATTTTGCGTTCGTGAAGGCGTGGCGGGGCGATCGTTGGGGCAATTTGCAATATCGCAAGACGGCGCGCAATTTTAATCCCATGATGGCCACCGCCGCGGACTACGTGATAGCGGAGGTAGAAGAACTCGTGGAACTGGGCGAGTTGGATCCAGATCAGGTGCACACCCCGGGAATTTTCGTAAACGCCATTCTGCACGGCGCAAATTACGAAAAACGCATCGAGCGCCGCACCACCAGGAAATCCTAGAGCATGCCGCTAACCGACGAACAAAAACGGGAACGCATCGCCCGCCGGATCGCCAAAGAACTGCGCGACGGTTTTTACGTCAATCTCGGCATCGGCATGCCCACGCTGGTGGCCAATTATGTGCCCGCAGGGATGGAAGTAATTCTGCAATCGGAAAACGGCATGCTCGGCGTGGGTCCGTATCCACTGGATGCGCAAGTCGATCCCGATCTCATCAACGCGGGCAAAGAAACCGTCAGCGAACTCGCCGGCTCCGCGTATTTTTCCTCCGCCGATTCCTTCGCCATGATTCGCGGCGGTCATGTGGATCTGACAGTGCTCGGTGCGCTGCAAGTCGATGAAAAGGGCACCCTCGCCAACTGGGCCATCCCCGGGAAAATGCTGAAGGGCATGGGCGGCGCAATGGATCTGGTCGCTGGCGCCCAGCGCGTCTTCGTGGCCATGGAACACGCCACACGCGACAACCAACCGAAAATCTTGACACGTTGCACCTTACCGCTCACCGGCGTCGAGGTAGTCGATTACATCGTCACCGAACTCGCGGTCATCGAAATTACGCCCCAAGGTTTGCTCCTGCTGGAAGTCGCCGCCGACGCCACCGTCGACCAAGTCCAATCCCTAACCGAACCCAGGTTGCTCCTCCCACCGTCCGGCCCCGCCGCAATGCAAAGCTGACGTTGCCGGGCTGGCGTTGCCACACCAGCGTTGCCCGCAACGCAGGGTTCAACGTTTTGCTCGCGTCAAAAGTGGCAAAAAGCCGCCCCACGATCCTAAATCTGTTCTCCCACACAGTGAGGATAACCCCAGCAGAATGAACACTTCCCAAAAACAGCTCTGCAACCCCATTAGAATCAACACTTACGAAATTACAGGTGCGCATTTGTACCTAAGTATATTATAATCAATTACTTGAGGTGCATACCCCCCCACCCCCTGGGGCGCAATGTGCTTTTTTCCGGCCAGCGCGCTAGGAACCTTTGGTCCTGTTGCCGTATCGGAAAAACCGGCCAATTCCCACCCCATCCCGGCTAAACTAGGGACAGCATCGCTTACAAACTTGGCCATGGATCCACATTCGATCGTCGTGGTAAGTCTGCACAGTCCCAAGGAGAAATTCTGGGGTGAACTGCTGTCGCTGAACACCGCCGGCGTCACCATCCGCGGCGTGGACCTAAACTCCTTCGATCACTTCGTGCGCGAACTGCACGACCCGGACAATCAGCGCACGGGCCTGCCCACGGTCTTCTTTCCCATGACCCGCGTCGAACGCATAGCCCTCGACGAGCCTTCCGGCGCCATCCCCTCCATGGCGGAATTGTTCGAGCGCAAAGCCGGCCGTTCGCTGCGCGAATATCTGGCCCATTTCGTCTGAATCACCGCATCGAAGTGAAACACCTCATCGCCAGAGTCCACTCGCAACGTCAGACGTCGACGCGTGCGTGTAACGGGACGCGGCAGGAAATCATCTTCCCAGTGTGCGTCGAGCGCGTTTGCGGAAACTTTCCGCGGCGAAAGTGCGTTATCCTAAAACACAATGAAAGGCCGCATCTGGACGCTACCCAATCAAATTACCCTGCTGCGGCTCGGCTTTCTGCCGCTTTTCATCGTCTCCATCTCTTACGAGCATTACCGCTGGGCGCTGGTCATTTTGGTGCTCGCGGGATTGTCTGACGGCGCCGACGGCCTGCTGGCGCGCAGCTTGAATCAGCGCTCGTCGCTCGGTGCCTATCTCGACCCCATCGCCGACAAATTATTGCTTTCGTCGTCTTTCGTGATTTTGGCGTTCAAGCATGAGATCGCCATGTGGCTGATGATTTTCGTGCTGAGCCGCGACGTCATCATTCTGATGGTGGCGGTGGTGGTCCTGCTGACGTACGGCTACCGGCCGTTTCCGCCGAGCATTCTCGGCAAATGCACCACCTTCGCGCAGATTGTGATGATCTTCGCGGTGGTGCTCAGCGCGGCGTACCCGCACCAGTATCTTCTGCCCATCAAGACGGCGTTGATTTATACCGTGGCCACGCTAACGGTAAGCTCCGCGCTGCATTATTCGTTTTCCCTGGCGCGCAAACTCAGCAGCGCGGATAGCGGCGACGGCGCCGGCTAGTCAGCAAACGGTGCCGGGTTTCGCGGCGTCATTCCAACGGCTTGCCGGCTTGCAGAATCATCAATCCGAAGCTCACCACGATAATCGCGGCGGCGAACCAGCCGAGCGCATACGCGCGCTTCAATTCCGGACCCGGCAAGGGTTGGCGGTCGGCCAGCAATTTGCCGATCACAAAGCCGGCCGCCAATCCGCCAAAGTGCGCCCAGTTGTCCACCTGCAGTTGGCTGATCACCAGGCCCTGGGCGAAAATCAGCACCACCCAGAAAATCAGGCGATTGCGCATTGCGCGGATGTAGTCGCCGCCGCGCTTGGTAGTCACGGCCAGCAGGGCGCCAATCAGCCCAAGGAGGGAGGCGCTGGCCCCGACGGAAAAATGCCCTTGCCACGAGCTCAGGACATAGCCGGCGATGCCGGTAACGGTGTACAGAAACAGGTAACGCGCCGAGCCGTAGAGCTCTTCGAGCATGGGGCCGATGCTCAGCAAGACCCACATGTTGAAAAAAATGTGCAATACGCTACCGTGCAGGAAATTGGCAGTCACCAAGCGAAAATATTGGTGCCCCAGAAAAATCGCCGGAGCGAAGGAGGCGCCGAGGCGGTAGAGCACTTCGCCATTGATCCCATCGGTCAGGCTCAGCGGCTCGCCGCGCTGCAGGGAAGAAACCAGGGTTACCGCGAACATCAGAATGTTCACGACCAGAATCACGGAAGTCACCGGCGCGTTGCCGCCGAAGAAGCCGGAAACGCCGCGGCCGGCGGCGGCTAGCGAATACGTCATGCTGGTGCCGCAGGCGTGGCAGCGCGTGGCGCTGATGCCCACGAGCGTGCCGCAGGCCGGGCACATCTTCGGGCGCGGGGCTTCCGGAGCGCCGCCAAAAAGACGGCGCAAAGCATTTTTCATTTTGTCCACGCGCAATTGCCACTCATAGGGAAGAGCCATTCTGCTCCTTGCGACGCGCAAGCGCCGTTCCTATAATACCCAAGTCGCGGGAGGCGCTCCCGGCGCGTGAGCTTGCGTAGGCCGGTGGCACTGCGGTGTTTGTGGAATTGAGGCCAATGCACATGGATAAGTTTGAAGAGTTTGGTCGAAAGATCGACGAAGAGTTGGGCCGCCTGCGCCATTTTTTGGAGGACGAGGTCGCGCCAGAGACGGAGCGTCGCGGCGCGGTGGTGCTGCGGGAAATCTCCCACAAACTCGGCGAGGCCGCGAAAAAGCTGGAAGCCCGCCAGGCCGTACGGACAGCGACCAGCGTGCCGCCGGGCGATCCGAAGCCACAGGGATGACGCGGGTTTCTTGTTGAATTGCCGCGTCGAGCGCCAGTTCCGTCGGTGTGTGCTGCTGCTCTATTTTTCTGCCTTGCACGCGGGCGTTCTGCTTCTCGCAGGCTGCGCGGCGCGCAATCCGGTAGCCGATCGCCAGCCGCCCCCGGCGCAACCTTCGCCCACACCTCAGCGCACCGAAGAAAACGCCAAAAATTCCACAAACGTTCCGCCGGAGCCATCGTCCGCGTCATCGACGGGGTCTGGGTCTGGAAACGCTGCGCCCGCGGCGCGCCCCGGAACGCGGGGCAAGGCACCGGTGCTTCCCGCGCCCGTGGGCTATACGGAAGAAGGAAATGCTTCGTGGTATGGCGTGCCGTTCCACGGACGACATGCCGCGAACGGCGAGATCTACGACATGTACAAGTTGACCGCCGCCCATCGCACGCTTCCTTTCGACAGCATGGTGCGCGTCACGAACGTGAGCAATGGAAAGTCCGCGGTGGTGCGCATTACCGACCGCGGGCCATTCGTCGAGAACCGCATCATCGATTTGTCGTTTGCCGCGGCGCAGCAGATTGAGTCCGTGGGACCGGGAGTCGTGCCCATACGCCTGGAAGTAATTTCCGCGGCCGGCGGCGGCACCGTGGACGTCACCGCGGGATTCTTTACCGTGCAGGTGGGTGCGTTTCGCGAGCGTGGCAATGCCGAACGTCTGCGCGAGCGTTTGAGCGGCTCCTACTCGCCGATTTACATTCAGACGTATGATTCCCCCGACGGCACGTTCTACCGCGTACGCGTGGGCAAGATTTCGGGCGAAGATGCCGCCCGGCAATACGCCTCAGGATTGCACACGCGGGAAGGTTTTACGACGTTTGTGATGCGGCTGGACGAGTCCGGCGATACCCCGAGGAGTAACCAATGAACGCGGACTGTCTATTCTGCAAAATTGGGGCGAAAAAAATTCCCGCCAAGATCTTGCACGCAGACGAGGACGTATTTGCGTTTGAAGATATCGGACCGCAAGCGCCGACGCATATTCTGATCTGTCCGCGCCGCCATTTTTCCTCCTTAAATGAAGCCGCGCCCGAAGATCAAGCGGTGCTGGGGAAGATGCAACTGGTGGCCGCGGAACTCGCAAGAAAGCACCATCTGCTGCATGGTTATCGCACGGTAATCAATAGCGGCGCCGGCGCCGGGCAGACGGTGTTTCATTTGCACATGCATTTGCTGGGCGGACGCGAATTCACGTGGCCACCCGGCTAGCGCGCTGCCGACAATACTTATGCAAAAATTGTCGTGGAACCCGCGTGAGCGGAGGCTGCTCCGTACCGCGCTGCGAAACGAAAGGTGTCGAATGATGCGAAGAGCTCTGGTGGCAGCGATACTGTGCGCAGGGATGGCGGCATACTGCGCTTGCGACACGTTGGCGCAAGAACCCGGACGCGCCCAGGCTGCGGCGAAAAGCGCAGCTCCCGGCGTATTGACCGTAGACCGCATCTATTCGCGGCCTTCGCTGAGCGGCGAGTTGGCGAGGGGAGTGGCCTGGGCGCCGGACGGCAAGCGCGTTTCGTTTCTGGAAGTGCAGGGCCAGGGGAAAGACGCGCGCACGGAGTTGTGGGCGATGGACGCCGCCACGGGCGCAAAAAGTTTGCTGGTGAGCGCGGAAAAACTATTGAGCGTGTTGCCCGCGCCGCCGGCCAAGGCGAACCAATCTACCGGACTCGGCCGCATTGCGCCGAGCCAATATCAATGGGCGCCGCAGTCCACAGCGTTGCTGTTTCAGGGCGAAAATTCGCTGACGTGGTTCGATTTGCAGACGCAAACGCCTCATACCCTGGTCTCCGGCAAAGAAACGCTAGCCGATGCCAAAATTTCGCCGAACGGGCGTTACGTCAGTTTCGTGCGCGAACACAATGTGTGGATCGTGGACGTGGCGAGCGGTAAGCCGCGCGCCATTACGCATGGCGGGACGGAAGAGCTGCGCAAGGGTGAGCTGGACTGGGTCTACCCCGAAGAACTGGGAATCAAGACAGCGTACTGGTGGGCGCCGGACTCTTCCGCGATTGCCTATCTGGAGTTGAACGAAAGCAAAGTTACACAATATCCGTTGGTGGATTTTGATTCGCCGATTGGAGATGCGGACTTCGAGCGCTATCCGGTGGCGGGCGGAGAAAATCCCGTCCCACGCGTCTTTGTCGCTTCGCTGCCGGGCGGCGAGCCGCGCTTGATGGACACGGGCAAGGGAGACATCTACCTGCCGCGCGTGGAATGGCTGCGGGACGCCAAGCACTTGGCGATTCAGCGTCTCAACCGCGCGCAAACGGAGATCGATATTTTAGTGGCCGACGCGTCCACCGGCACGTCCCGCGTGTTGCTGCATGAGAAGGATCTGTACTGGATCAATCTGAGCGACGATCTTTATTTCTTCAGCGACGGCAAGCGCTTTCTATGGTCCAGCGAGCGCACCGGCTATCGGCATTTCTACCTGTACGATCTGGAAGGCCGCCAACTCGCCCAACTGACGAAGGGCGAATGGGAGGAAACGGGCCTTGAAGGCGTGGACGAGCGCCGTGGCGCAATCTATTTCACAGCCACGGAGAAGTCGCCGCTCGAGCGTCATCTCTATACCGTGAAACTCGACGGCACAGGGTTTTCCCGCATCACACACGACGCCGGCACGCACCATCCAGTGATGAACATCGCCGCGGATTGTTTCGTGGACATCTATTCCAACGCCATGACCCCGCCGCGCCAGGAGCTCTACGCCGTGGATGGCAGGCGGGTAGCCACAATACGCCAGAACAGCGTGGCAGAGCTCGCGACCTTCCATTTGTCGAAAGTGGAATTTCTCCAGGTACGTTCGCATGACAACGTGCAACTGAATGCCATGATGATCAAGCCACCCGACTTCGACCCCGCGAAGCATTACCCGGTGTTGGTCTTTACCTACGGCGGCCCAGGCGTACAGGTGGTGGTGGACGAGTGGCAGGGCGACCGCTTCCTGTGGCACCAGTTGATGGCGCAAAAGGGTTTTATTATTTTTGCGCTGGATAATCGCGGCTCCGCCGGCCGGGGACACTTATTTGAGGAACCCATCCACTTCCGCCTGGGCGCGCAGGAACTTTCCGATCAGCGCGATGGCGCGGTCTATCTGCGGTCGCTGCCTTACGTGGACGCGAAACGCATGGGCATCTGGGGCGCGAGCTACGGCGGGCACATGACGCTGCACGCGGTGTTCGAGGATCCCGAGGATTTCAAGGCCGGATTTGCCGGCGCGCCGGTCACCGATTGGACGTACTACGATTCCATCTACACGGAACGCTACCTGGGCCTGCTGCCGCAAAACGAAGAGAGCTACCAGGAATCCTCGCCGGTCGAGTTCGTGGCAAAGTTTCGCGGCAAGCTGCTGATCGCCCACGGCACGGGCGACGACAATGTGCACTTCGCGAATACATTAACGCTGCTCAATGCGGCGATCGCCGAGGGAAAATTCATCGAGGTCATGCCGTTCCCGGGACTGGGGCACGGGATCAACAGTCCCGCGGCGCGCCGGCTCATGATGCAGCGAGCGACGGATTTTTTTATCGACGCGCTAAAGTGATAGCAGAGACACGCGGAAGAGAAAAGTGGCCGCCGGCTAGAACAGTTCAGGACCGTTGAGGATGATTTAGGAGCTCGCCCCGGTGACCCGACCGGCATGCCACTGGGTGGTGCGGGTGATGCGTTGGTCCAGCAGCACCGCCGCGAAATAAGCGCACGCGCGGCGTTCCGCGACAATCCACGGCCGTGGCTGGCCCCCGGGCTTGCCGCTGAAGCTCTGCAGAAACCGCAAGAAGCCATCGTAGGCGCGCACGGCAAAAATCTTCTGTTCGCTCCCACGTTCCAATTTCGGGCAGACCTTGAGTAGCGCGCAAATCGTTCCAAGCGCCTGTTCGCCCTGCGGACCATCAATCCACACGCCCAAATCCCGTGTGGCTTCTGACAGCCGGCAGCGCGAGGCCGACCACAGCATCGCCCGCCAGTATCGGATGCCCAGATACGAGGTCAAAAGACTGGCCAGGACGAGAACCAGTGCTTGGTGCACTTACCACACCCCTGCCAGTTGCTCGAGGGGGATGCGGGCCTCCTCGGAAACTTTGGAAACGGTATAAGCAATGGAAAGCGGCAACCAGGCGCCCAGCACCGGAGGCAGATAATGCAGCACCGGCAGATTCGGCAGGATAGCCCGCAGGGCGTAGGTAATGGTCTGTCCGCCAAAATAGATGCCAAACGCGCTGACCACCAAGACCAGCCGCAAACGAGGGTCGCGCCGCTTCAATAGCAGGATCCACACGCCGTAGGTGAGGATCATGCCCGCAAAGTACAAACTTCCGGAAAACTCGACGGCGAAGCGCGTGGCCAGCAACTGATGCTTGATGGCGGTCACGGCCCCTGCGTACACCACGATGATTCCCAGAATCGCGACGGCCAGCAGGCGCACGCGGTCGCTGCGGGCTTGCTCCTGAAAGATGTGCGAACACAACCCCGCGATGGCCACGAACATCAGCAGCGTCAACACCGCGTCGCTGTAATAGTAGTAGTAGAGGTATTCGTAGGAAGTGAAGCCGAAACGGTGAAGGATGGTGTAGCTGAGGACCTCATCGACGGCCAGCGCGGCCACATAGACCAGCAGAGTGCGGTGCCGTAATAGGGTACGATCTCGAAAAGCCCAAGCCAGGACAAACGCTTCCCCAAGGAAGGCGGCGAGCCAAACAACGACATCGAAGGGGCCAAGCATTCTGTATTATAGAGGCCTGGCCCTGAACGATGTTGCCGGGGCGCCTAACGCCAGGGCGTTGGGGGTACCGGGCGGCCGCCTTGCGCGGTCATCACGGGAGCATTCTTCCCGTGCGACGCACGTTGCAGCGCGCCACGCCACGCCACGCCAGCCACCACGATTAATAATGCCAACACCAGGATTGAGAGCCACTTGTTCATAACTGCCTCCTCGTTCCAAGTTGGAACGAGGCAAGAGACTACTCAGTAGCGGTGTGGCAGTCAATCTGGATGCGGCCTGCCTCTATGCAAGGGACAGTACTTGTCTTTTTCACGCCCGTCAAGGAGGGGTATTTGGCGGAGCTTGATAATGCTTGAGCGCGATCGGCCGCGCCACTGCGCGCGCCTGGATGCCGCAAAAAAAGTTGCACCTATCCAGCAGTCGCCGACGAGCATCGAACTTTTGACGGGCGAGTACCGGAAACAAGGTATAGGCGGTTGGCAGTAGATATGAGTAAATTCTTGCGGGGAAATGCGCATTACGGTGCGTGGTTCGCGGCACGGCATAAAGCGCGGGCTTTTGTGCAAGTTGTATGAAGTGCTTGCGATACGGCGGGATTCTGGAATAATCTACCAAGGCCAAAGTTTGTGGC
>PMOV01000060.1 GCA_003161195.1 Acidobacteriota bacterium
AGATCCGCGTGCACTTCGCCGCGTTAGAGCATCCAGTCGTGGGTGACACGCTCTACGGCGCAAGCGCCCGTCTCCACGTAGGCGACGCTACGCTCGAACCGCTGCACCGCAATTTTCTGCACGCCGCAAAACTCGGCCTCCGCCAGCCGCGCACCGCCCAATGGCTCGAAATCCGCGCTCCCCTCCCGCCCCGCCTCCACCAATTTCTCCGCGAGCTAGCCCATGCCTCCAACGCCGACCCCGCCGCGATTGACGCTACTCTTGCGCCCTACCTATAATCGTTGCACCCATGAAACGCCAGGCCCCTTTCGTTGTAAGAGTTCCCGTTAGAACCGCGGTCGGACTTCCGGTCAAAGTCGCGCTCACCGCCGCGCTCGCGCTTCTCGTCTTTCTCGTGTTGCCCGCCAAGCTTCCCGCGCAATCGCCCTCTGAAACATCTCCGCCTTCGCCAGGCCCGCAAACAGAAACGCCTGCGCAAACCCCGCCCGCACCAACTCCGCCCGCGCAAAATCCGGGCACACCAGCTGTGCCCGCGCAAACTCCCGGCGCCGATGCGAACAGCGGCGGCCAAGCCCTGAAATTTTCCGTAAACCTCGTGGATGTCCTGTTCACCGTGCTAACGCGACGCAACAAGCTGGTGTCGGACCTCGACAAACCCGACTTCCAGGTCTTCGACGACAACGTCGCACAGCAGATCCGCTACTTCACCAAACAAACCGACCTGCCCCTGCGCATCGGCATGTTGCTCGATACTTCCAACAGCATTCGCGACCGCCTGCGCTTCGAGCAGGACGCTTCCGTCAGTTTTTTATATAGCGTGCTGCGCCGCAACAAAGACGAAGCCTTCGTCATGACCTTCGACGATGAGCCGCAAATCCTGCAAGCCTTCACCGGAGACACCGGCAAGCTGCGCGACGAAATCGTCAAGACGCGCGCCGGCGGCGGCACCGCCATCTACGACGCGATCTACACCGCCTGCAAAAACGAACTGAGCCACCCGCCCCGCCCGCCCGGCGACCAGCCGGACGTGGTCCGTCGCGTAATGATTCTGATCAGCGATGGCGACGACAATCTCTCGACGCACACGCGCTCCGAAGCCATCCAAATGGCCCAGATCACCGACGTAGTGATCTACACCATTAGCACCAACACCGAGTGGATCTCCACCACGCAAAAAGACGCCAACACCGGCGGCTCGCTGAAATATCACCTCACCGATAACGACAAGATTCTGCAAGACCTGGCCGATGAAACCGGCGGCCGCGCCTTCTTCCCCTACCGCGTAGATGACCTAGACCAATCCTTCCAGGACATCGGCGACGAACTGCGCAACCAATACTCCATAGCCTATCTCCCCACCAACGGTATCCTCGACGGCCGTTACCACAAAATCCGTATCGACACCCCAGACCACAAGGGCTACCAGGTCCGCGCCCGCCAAGGCTATTTCGCGCGCCCCAACCCCGGCTCCGAACCCCTCACGCCAACCAAACCCGCCCCCACCGCCATTCTCGCCAGGCCCACGGCAAACAAAGGCTCCGCCAAGTCGAACTAGATTCGCCTTCAAATTTCCCGCTGGCGCCAAGGATGGCGTTTGCGTGGGTGCCGAGGCGTACTACGGATGGGTCATTTGTTCGGGGTGGACTTCGGCGTCGAACTCGGCGGGGGTTAATAGGCCCAGCTTTACTGCGGCTTCTTTTAAGCTGGAGTGGTCTACGTGGGCGGTGTGGGCTACTTTGGCTGCGTTGTCGTACCCGATTTTGGGGGCCAGGGCGGTGACGAGCATCAGGGAGTCCTGGACGTAGTGGGCTATTTTTTCGCGATTTAGCTCAATGCCTTCGGCGCAGTAGTGGACGAAACTGGTCACGGCGTCGGCTAGGAGTTCGACGGAGTGGAGATAGTTGAAGATGATCACGGGCTTGTAGACGTTTAGCTCGAAATGGCCTTGGCTGCCGGCGATGGTGATGGCGGTGTCGTTGCCCATGACTTGGACGGCGACCATGGTGAGGGCTTCGCACTGCGTGGGGTTTACTTTGCCGGGCATGATGCTGCTACCGGGCTCGTTTTCCGGGAGAGTTAATTCGCCGAGGCCGCAGCGGGGGCCGCTGGCCAGCCAGCGAACGTCGTTGGCGATTTTCATTAGGCTGGCGGCCAGGGTTTTCAGCGCGCCGCTGGCGAAGACCACTTCGTCGTGGGCGCTCAGGGCGGCGAATTTGTTGGGGTGCGAGCGGAACGGGAGGCCGGTGAGTTCGGAGATTTTGCGGGCGGCGCGTTCGGCGAATTCGGGATGAGAGTTGAGGCCGGTGCCGACGGCCGTGCCGCCGATGGCGAGATCGTACAGTCCGTCGAGGGCCACGGCTACGCGGGCGCCGTCGCGGTCGAGCAGGCTGACCCAGCCGGAGAATTCCTGGCCGACGGTGAGGGGCGTGGCGTCCTGCAGGTGGGTGCGGCCGATTTTGACGACGTCGGCGAATTCCTTGCGTTTGGCTTCGAGGGCGTCGCGCAGACTTTTGATGGCGGGGAGCAGGCGGCGGGCGGTTTCCGTGGCGGCTGCGATGTGCATGGCGGTGGGGAAGGTGTCGTTGGAGGATTGCGACATGTTCACGTCATCGTTGGGGTGAATGGGTTTTTTGCTGCCCATTTGGCCGCCCGCGAGTTGGATGGCGCGATTCGAGATGACTTCATTGACGTTCATGTTGGTTTGTGTGCCGCTGCCGGTTTGCCAGATGCGCAACGGGAAATGATCCTGGAGTTTGCCGGAGATGACTTCGTCGGCGGCGAGGGTGATGAGCTTGGTCTTTTCGATGTCCAGCTTGCCCAGGTCGTGATTGACCAGTGCGGCGGCTTTTTTGAGGAT
>PMOV01000089.1:0-16218 GCA_003161195.1 Acidobacteriota bacterium
CGCAAGCAACTCCTGAAATTCCTGCAGACGCTCAAGCCCGAGGAACACGTCGCCCTTTACGCGCTCACCAACCATCTCTACATCCTGCACGACTTCACGCAAGACTCCGCCGCCCTGGTCGAGGCCATCGGCCGCTTCACCCCCAAGGAATCCGCTGCCTTCGACGCCTCCACCACCGCCATGATCGACCTCGTCTCCGCCACCGGCGACAGCAGTTGGGCGGCCTTCCAGAACAATCTCAATAACGCGAACGGCGAAATCGCCGATCAGAACACCATCAATCGCGTCATCTCCACCGCCTCGGCCATTGAAGCCATCGCCAATCACATCTCCATCGTCCCCGGCCGCAAAAGTCTCGTGTGGGTTTCCGGCGGTTTCCCGTTAAGCATCGGGCTCACCAGCATCGGCAGCGTCGACCGCGACACGCAGACCTTCGCCACTGGCACGCTGGCCTCCACCGCCTCCGACAATCCCGTCGGTGGCAGCAGCGCTCCCAATCAACTCACGCGCCCCGACCGCGAGCAGCTTTCCAACTCGCCGGACGTTGCCACCGCCGTGCAAGCTCTCAATCGCGCCAATGTCTCCATCTATCCCATCGACGTAAAAGGCGTCGAGCTTCATGCCGGCATGAGTTCGGACAATCGCACGCCCTCCACCAGTCTCGCCGATGGCGGCTTTTTTGATCGCTTCAACACCCGCGACACCTCTAACATCCTTGCTGACCGGACCGGCGGCCTGGCCTTCTACGGCAACAACGATATCAATCAGGGCATCCGCCGCGCCTTCGACGACGGCCGCTACACCTACACCATCGGTTTCTACCCCGATCACAACACCTGGAACGGCAAATACCGCGAAATCAAAATCCAGGTGCGCGCTCCCGGCGTCAAGCTGCGCTACCGCCGCGGCTATTTCGCCGTCCCCGAACAGGTGAGCAGCCCCAACGCCATCGCCGCCGATCTGCAGGACGCCGCCTTCAGCCCGCTCGATTCCACCGCGCTTTCCATGATCGTCTCCGGGAAATCCATGCCCTCGCCTCCGGACCACAAGCTGGAGCTGCAAGTCGGTCTCGACCCCAAGCAACTCCTCCTGCAATCCGCCGCCGGCCACCGTAAAGGCGCGCTGGATATGATGTTCCTCCAGCAATCCGCCACCGGTGAAGTCCTCTCCGCCGAAAAGCAGCACTTCGACGTAAATCTCGAAGACCGCCAGTTCGCCTACCTTTCCAGGGCGGGCATGGTCCTGCTCCGCCACGTCACCGTCGACCCGAAAGCCGTGCAGCTCCGCGTCATTGTGCGCGACGCCGGCTCCGGCAGCGTCGGCTCCGTGGCGATTCCTTTGAAATCTCTAATCCCGGCTAGCGACTCCACAGCCACTCCCAGTTTCGCCAAACCGTCATAAAGACAAACCGCCGGCGTCACCATCGCCGGTCGCAAAAAATGCGCCATCCCTCTGTAACGTTCTCTCCCTCAGCGTCACTACTCCATGTTCCGCCGAGGCTGTACGAGCCGTGTCCATCGCCGGACCGTTTTTTATAGCATCGGTAACGTATAATAAGGTATAACATCACAAGTCCGATGGAAGTGCCGGAAGGTTTTCCCGGTGCTTCCCAGCAAGGAGATAAGCCATGGCTGTAACTGATAATTTCAAACCGGTGGCCGGTTCGGAGCGCATGCATGCCGCCAGCCACCAGGTGTTAAATCCCACTGCCGCCGGCCAAACGGTGACCGCGACGCTGATTGTGCGCCGCACCCCGCGCGGTACGCGGCTGAAGAAGCTCGAGGAATTTTCCCCGCAAGCCAGAACCCCGCGCAGCTCCATGTCGCGCGCGGATTTCGCCGCTAACCACGGCGCGGATCCCGCGGAACTGGCGGCCGTCGAAAACTACGCCAAATCCCGGGGCCTGACGGTGGTGGAAGCCAATGCCTCGCGCCGTTCCGTCGTCGTCAGCGGCACCGCCGCCGAGATGAACAAGGCCTTCGCCGTCCAGCTGCATGATTACGATTCGCCGCGCGGCAAATACCACGGCCACACCGGCCCAGCCCAAGTCCCCGCGGCCATCGCGGACATGGTCGAAGCCGTCATTGGCCTGGACAACCGCAAAATTCCCGCCACGCATTTTGTAAAGCGCAAGCAGCCCAACGATCCCCCCAACACCGTTTCCGTCACGCCGCAGCAAGTGGCCAAGCTTTACAATTTTCCGGCGGCCACCAACGGCGGCGCCGGCGCCGGACAAACCATCGGCCTCTACGAAATGGAGACCAATAGCGGCCCGGCGGGCTACGCCCTCTCCGACATCACCAGCACCATGCGGGCCTTCGGCCTCCCGCTGCCCAAGATCACCAACGTCTCCGTCGACGGCGTCACCAACTCCGGCGCCTCCGACGGCGAAACCGGCCTGGACATCACCGTAGCTGGGGCCATCGCCCAGGCCGCCGAGATCGCCGTCTACTTTACCGGCGGCACTTCGCAGAGTATTGTGCACGCGCTGCAATCCATGATTCACCCGGACGCCGGCGCGCCGCAGCCCGGCATCGTCTCCATCAGCTATGGCTGGGGCCCGGACGATCCCTCCGCCGATAGCTTTTCCACCCAGGACCTGCAGCAGATCACGCAGCTCTTTCAGGACGCCGCCAACCTGAACATCACCGTCCTGGTTTCCTCCGGCGATTCCGGCGCGTTCATCGAGAGCAAAACCCAGGCGCAGACCAGCTATCCCGCCAGCGAGCCGTGGGTCACGGCCTGCGGGGGCACCGCCATCGGCGACGAAAACGCCGCCACCTTCGTGGAATATGTCTGGAACGATAGCGGCGCCACCGGCGGGGGTATTAGCGCGCAATTCGACGTGCCCGCGTATCAGTCCAGCGTAAAGCTCGACAATCGCAATGGCACCGGCAAACCAGGGCGCAGCCTGCCCGACATCGCCGGGAACGCCAGCCCGTTCAGCGGCTATACGCAATTCATCAACGGCAGGTCCGAGCCCGTTGGCGGCACCAGCGCGGTGGCGCCGCTCTATGCCGGCTTGATCGCCATCATCAACTCGAACCTTGGCGTGCCCGCCGGATTCCTTAATCCGGCGCTGTACAGCGCCGCCGACAACGCCTTCCGCAGCATCAGCGGCCCCCCGGGCCCACAGAACAACACCTACAATAAAGTGAAGGGCTACGCCGCGACGGCTCCCTTCAACCCCTGCACCGGCTTCGGCAGTGTCAACGGCGCGGCCCTGCAAAACCTGCTGAAAACCACACTAGCCGCCGGCAAGTAAACGCGGCCATCCTGCTGACGTGGGACCCCGTTCTCGGCTTCTCGAGAGCGGGGTCCCGCATCGGCCAAAACGCGCATGCACTTAGAATTTTGCGTTCGTCGGGTTCTCCCGCCATGGAAACGTTCCCCCATCCGTCGTCACTCCCGCCCTTTCTCCAGCTGCCATCTCTGCTACTCTAGAGGCCGTATTTTAAATTTGACGAAATATGCGCCGCGCACGCGTCGCGCGTCTCGTCACCACGAAAGCTGAGAGCCTTTTTTTGCAAACGGCATCCGCCACCGCGCGCCCTGCCATCGCCTTCCAGGCCGCACGCCCATGACCGCCCCGGCCGTCATCCACGTCGCCTCCCTCGGCAAGAACTACCGCCGCGGCCTGCAGGCCGACCCCGGCCTCCGCCACGCCCTCGAAAATTTCGTCCGCAATCCTCTCAACGCGTTCCGTGGCCCCAAACAGGAGACCTTCTGGGCCCTCAAAGACGTCTCTCTCGAGGTTCACGAAGGCGAAGTCCTCGGCCTCATCGGCCGCAACGGTGCCGGCAAAACCACCCTGCTCAAAATCCTCTCGCGCATCACCCGCCCCACCACCGGTTTCGCCGAAATCCACGGCCGCGTCGGCAGTCTCCTCGAAGTCGGCACCGGCTTCCACCCCGAACTCACCGGCCGCGAAAACGCCTTCCTCTCTGGCGCCATCCTTGGCATGAGCAAGCGCGACATCACCCGCAAGTTCGACGAAATCGTGGCCTTCGCCGAGCTGGAAAAATTCATCGACACGCCCGTCAAGCACTACTCCAGCGGCATGTACGTCCGCCTGGCCTTCGCCGTGGCCGCGCACCTCGAACCCGAAATTCTTCTCGTCGACGAAGTCCTGGCGGTGGGCGACATAAATTTCCAGAAAAAATGCCTGGGCAAAATGGGCGACGTCGCCCGCACCGGCCGCACCGTGGTCCTCGTGTCCCATCAGCTCAACCAAATCCGCCGCCTCTGCCATCGCGTGGTGTGGGTCGACGACGGCCAAATCCGCCAGGACGGCAACACGCATCAGGTCGTCTCCGCCTACGAATCCGTGATGGCGCGAAATTCTCTTGGCGAAGAATCGGCGCGCGACGCTCACGCCGTCGCGCAAACGCGCTTCCTCAGTTGGGAAGTGGTCGCCCCCACGGGGCCGGACCCGCACATCCTTTCCGCCATTGCGCCCACCTCCGTCAACTTTTCTCTCTCCGTGCACGCGCCCATTCGCAACGGCCATCACGGCATCGCCCTCTTCAATAGCGAACGCCAGCTCATTTGGGCCTGCGCCGCGGAAGGACTGCAGTTCCAGCCCGGCCGCCACGAACTTCGTTATACTTTTCCCATGCTTCCCCTGCGCCCCGGCCCCTATTCCTGGCAAGTTAGCCTCTACGAAGACGGCCAAAATCTCGATGCCTGGGACTGCCTCCCGGAAATGATCGTCGCCACCGAATCCCACCAGCACAGCCACGACGATTGGAACGGCATCCTGAACATGCCATCTGAATTTGCGATCGATAGCGGCGCCGACTCAACTGTGACCTAGGAACGGAACATCGTGGCTAACACCAGCCATACGCTGCACGCCCGCGCCACATACGTCAATTTGAGGAGAATGTGGAAAAAGAATCCGTCTTTGATGTCTCGATAGCGAGACAACTGAATGAAGCCAGGCAGAGCTTTATCGAAACCTTCATTGGCGCACTACGCGAGCGCACCAAGCTAACGTCCGTTTTGGACGTTGGATGCGGTGTGGGATATTTCTCGGAATTTCTCGCGCGCATGCATTTTCAGGTTCTTGCGCTGGATGGACGTGAAGAAAACGTAACCGAAGCCAGCAATCGTCATCCTGGCATCAGATTTCTCGTACAAGACGTCGAAGATAAGTCCATCGCAGAACTCGGAGCTTTTGATTTGGTTTTGTGTCTTGGGCTGTTATACCACCTGGAAAATCCCTTTCGCGCCATACGGAATCTCTTCTCTGTCACTGGCAAGGTGTTGCTGGTCGAGAGCATGTACGTGCCTGGCGCTCAACCCATGATGGATCTCCTCGACGAGGCCGCCGCCCCAAATCAGGGCATGAATTACGTGGCTTTCTACCCGTCGGAATTATGTCTTATCAAGATGCTGTATCGGTCAGGATTCCAGTTTGTCTATCGCTTCGCGCAACTTCCCCCTGGGGAACAATACAGGGCCACTCGTTATCGCAAGCAGTCTCGTACTTTTCTAGTGGGTTCGAAGATTTCGCTCGATGTTTCAAATCTGGTGCTCGCGCCGGAACCATTTCGTCCGCACTATGGAGACACCGACCCGTGGAGCACTCGTCTCGCGAGAGCGCGCGAATATTGCGCTGCAAGAATATTGAACCTTCGTGTGTTTGTGGCGCGTCTTCTGCGCTTGCCGGGCAAGAGCGCTTCGCGATGATCGCAGAGCTACTGAGGCGGCTTCCCGTTTCTTAAATCCCAGGCAAACTTTCTCCGCTGCTCCTCCGTAGCGAAGCCCTGGCTTTCTCGCAGTACGGAATCCTCCCGCACAAACGCAATATCCACCTGCGCCAATGCGCCATCCAGCGGCCGGTACAACATCCCCCAGATGTCGTACGTCGCGAATCCTTGGCCCTGCATGTACGCCACCACCTCCGCCAACTGCGGGCCCCCGATCATCGTTCCAAACAGCGTCGCTTCCAGAATCACCGCGTCGCACTCCCGCAGTATTTTCTTTGCTCCGGCCAGCACCCGCAATTCGGCGCCCTGTACATCCACCTTCAGCAAATACGGCCCCGTCAGCCCGCGCTCCTCGCAGAGTTCGTCCAGCGTCGCCATGTGCACTTCGCGTGGCTCGCCGTCGACCTGGGAACCTTCCGCCTCATGGAACACGCTCGAGCAATCGAGCTGATCTTTGTGCACGTTCAGCGAAATTGTCCCGGGGGATTCCCCGGCAGCCGCCAGCACGTACTGCGCGTGATATTCCGCGCAAATCCTCTGTAAAAATGGCTCAAATTCGATCAATGGCTCGACCAGCAGAATTTGCGAATCGCTGAATTCCTCGTACAGTTCCCGCGTTTCAAACGCCACGCCCACATCAATCACGGTCCTCGGAGTCAGCCCCAGCTTGCGCATTTGCCGCAAGGCTCCGCGGAACGTGGTGCGATTCGCCGCTTCGATAGCCTTGGCATCCGCTGGCGGCGGTGTTCTTCGCAGTTCCAAGCCAATGCTGTTGAGAAGTTTCTTTGCGCGCTGCTTGATCATGGCACTGGGGGCAATAGGCTCATGCGCTCCATCTCAGCACTGTGCGCCCACCGCGGTCAAGCCAGCCCGCGAAGGGGATTCACGATTGCATTCGTGCCCGCTCACTTCGGGGCCCAGCGCCCGCATCTTTCACCAATCCATCGGCCGCCGCGACCCATCCTCGGCGTCCCGCTGGAATTTTCCCGCCGCTCCGGAAAGCGCAAAGCGCACCAGCGCCCGGCGCTGCGTTCCGATGGGCGCAATGCTATCCATGATCCTGCGGCCGGTTTGTATGGTCTTGAATCCCAGCGAATTCCCAAACGTTCCCGCTTTGCGCAACTCGCGCTTCGTGTGTAATGCGGGATTTAACCAGCTCTGCACGCCCGCTTGGAAATTCACGCGTCCCCAGGGCGTTTGGTCCCCGGTATTGCCTTCGAACAGAAAATGGCGATGCCAACCGAGGCGGGTAAACAATTCTTGAATCTCGCGATGCAATTGCCGGCTGTGCGTTTCCACGTGCACCCGCCGGACTTTTTTCCGCAGCGGGGCGACGCCGGCCGCCAATATCTCTAGCTCCGCGCCTTGTACATCCATATCGATTAAATCCACCAGGTCATGATTCTCGAGTAGCGTGGCCAGGCTCTTCGACGCCACGGCCACCGGTCCGCCAATGCATTGCCCGTAAGAACTGGCCGCATCTCCCACATGAAATCCCACGCTGCCGTCGGCGCCCGTTACCGCAGCCCGCAGTAAACTGCAGTCTTCCAGGCGCACGCCGTTGTCGCGCAGATTTTCCACCAGCCATGCGAAATGCGTCGGTTCCGCTTCTACCGCCACCAGCGAGTAACCGATTCCGCGTTGTCGCGCCGCCGCCGCCCCCCGCGCCGTCCAGCGGCCCCAACCCGCCCCAAGTTCCATCATCGTGAAGCGCTCTTTCGCCTCCATCACGGACTCCAGCAGATCGATCCACTCAAAATACTCCTCGTCAAACGCCGGATACTCCGTCGTTTCTTCTCGAGCGCGTTGCCGCGAGGGCAACATGGCAAAATATTTTGTCTGATACCGCGTGCCTAAGAAATCCACCTCCACGCCAGCTTCTACGAGTCCGCTCCATCGCGCGAAGCGGTGAAACACCGCGTGGTGATCATGGTGTTCTCGGGGCAGCGGCAGAGCCGGTTCCGTTTCAACACTTTTTATTCCCGTTTCGGGATGGCTCGGGTAATGTTGGCTGCGAATTTCCACCGCTACCTCGCTTGACTGTCGCGGCAATCCATTGAAATGATGGAAGCGAGCTCATGTCTACAGTTTCCACCGCTTCCAGCTTAGTGTCGCAGTCAGCACGTACCGTTCCAATCGTTTCCCCTTGGCCGCGCATCTCACTCGTTACCCCCGTCTTCAACTCCGCCAAATACCTCGAGCAAACCATCCAATCCGTCCTCTCGCAGAATTACCCCAACCTCGAATACTTCATCATCGACGGCGGCTCCACCGACGGCACCCTGGACATCATCCGCAAATACGCGCCGCAAATCTCCGGCTGGATCAGCGAGCCGGACCACGGCATGTACGACGCCCTCAACAAAGGCTTCTCCCGCACCACCGGCGAAATCATGGGCTGGATCTCTGCCACCGACCAGTACCAGGTGGGCGGCCTTGCCGTCGTCGGCAGCGTCTTTCGCGATCTTCCGCAGGTCGAATGGCTCACCGGCCGCCCAGTCCTGTTCAGCGAAGAGGGCATGACCGTTGAAGTGGGCGCCGTGCCGCGCTGGTCCCGCGAGCGTTTCCTCAAAGGCGCCAACCGCTACATCCAGCAGGAATCCACGTTCTGGCGACGCTCCCTTTGGCAACGCGCCGGCGCCCGCGTGGACGATGCGCGCCGCATCGCCGCGGACTTCGAGCTGTGGGTCCGTTTTTTCCGCCACGCGCAGCTCTATTCCGTCGACGCCCTCATCGGCGGCTTCCGCAGCCACTCCGATTCCATCGGCCTGCAGGACATGGCCGCCTGCCACCGCGTTCACGACCAGATCGTTGCCGCGGAGTTGGCGGCTCCGGGCCTCGAGTCCGCTCGCCGCTTCCGTCGCCTCCATCGCTTCTTCCAGTCCATTCCCAAAGTGCGCTGGTTTTGGAATCGCTACGTCTTCGCCCCTCTCTATAACCGACACGCCCCCGACCTGCCGCCCATCATCCGCTACGAAAAAGACCGCTGGATCCTCTCCTGATCGAGAGGCAGTCCTCTTCTTTTGCGGTTCTCCGCTTTTCTCTTGTTTTCTCTGCGTATTTCCGCGTACTCTGCGCCTCTGCGTTATCTTTTCTCTTCTCCCGCCTCCATCCCTTATACTTTCGCATGACCTTTCTCCGCGGTTGTGCCAACCGGAAAGCCTGATCGTGCTCCCTCTCGTCGAAGAGATTCTGCGCTCCAAGCAGGTCCGTACCGTCGATGGCGCCGCCACGCTGCCCCTCAAAGACTCCATCAACGCCGAGATCGGCCACTTGCTGCAAAAACTCATCGCCGAAAAACGCCCATCCGTCACCATGGAAATCGGTTTGGCTTACGGTCTCTCCACCTTGTGCATCTGTGAAGCCCTGGTCAAAGCCGGCGGCCGGCGCCACATCGCCATCGACGCCTTCCAAAGCACCATGTGGAATAACATCGGCCTGCACCACGTGCGCGCCGCCGGTTTCGGCGATCTCCTCGAGTTGCGCGAAGAGCTTTCCCAGGACGCATTGCCTCGCATGGTCGCCGAGGGCCTCAAGGTCGATTTCGCCTACATCGACGGCACCCACACCTTCGATCAGAAAATCGTCGACTTTTTCTACGTGGATCGCATTCTCAACGTCGGCGGCGTCATCGCTTTTGACGATTGCGATTGGCCCAGCATTCATCAGGTCTGCCGCTTCATCGCCACCAATCGCCCGTACCGCGTTTGTGGCAGCACCGCCGGCACGCCCCCCGGCTTTCGCGGACGCGCCGTCAAATGGGCCGCGCGGCATTCCCGCAATTTGCGCCTCGTCGTCAAGCCGCACTTTATGCGTCCCGATGAAGAACTCGGTATCCAGGCCAGCGCCCGTTGCATCGCCTTCGAGAAGCTCGACGACTACGTCGTGCATCCCGACTACGTCTTTCAGGACTTCTAAGATATTTTGGGGAAGGCGGTGTCTCGACGCTTCTCTGCCGCTCTCTGCTTTTCTCTGCGTTCCTCCGCGCATTCTGCGCCTCTGCGTTATCTTTTGCTTTTGCCTTGCTGTAGCCACGTACCGCCTACCGTTACCCGCAGCGCCTCCGATATACTGATCGCATATGGCTTTCGCCGACGTCCAAATCACTCGCGTCAAGGACTACTGGAACGCCCGCCCCTGCAACATTCGCCACTCCACGCAACCCATCGGCACCAGGGAATATTTCGACGAAGTGGAAGCCCGCAAATATTTCGTCGAGCCGCACATNNGACACCATCAATTTCGCCCGCCGCGGCGCGCAAGTCACCACCGTGGACCTCTCTGAAAAAAGTATCGAGGTGGCTCGCCAGCGCGCCGCCGTCTTCGGCCTCGAAGACCGCATCCAGTTCCGCGCCGGCAACGCCGAAAAACTCTCGAGCTTCGTTCCCGTCGAGCCTTACGATTTAATTTATTCCTTCGGCGTCATCCATCACACCCCGCACCCGGATGCCGTCCTCGCACAGCTAAAGCAGTACGCCAAACCCGGCACCACCATCAAAATCATGGTCTACCATCGCCGCTCCTACAAAGTCGCCTGGATTTTTCTCACCGAGGGCCGCGGCCAATTCTGGAAGCTCCGCGAAATCGTCGCCCGCAACGCCGAAGCGCAAACCGGCTGCCCTATCGCCTACACGTACACGCGCCGCGAAGGCCGCGAACTCCTCGAGCGCCACGGCTTCAAAGTCACCAGCGTCGCGGTCGATCACATCTTCCCCTACCGCATCCCCGACTACGTCCAATACCGCTACGTCCGTGAACCCTATTTCGCCTGGATGCCCCAACCACTGTTCCGCGCGCTGGAACGCCGTTTCGGCTGGCACCTCTGCCTAACCGCCACCGCCAAGTAGCGCCGGCGTCCCGTCGGCGTTCCCGCCGTGTAGCGGCCGCCGTCTGCGGCGGGCGCCTTTGCGGTATCTTGTGCCTTTGCATTTCGCCTATCCTCCATGGATATAACCGGCCCCTTCAACAGTTACCATCCAGTAATCCTCTCCGCCACCCACCCCGCCGCCGGGCATACCTAACTGCTTTAGAATGAACACTTCCGCGGCTGGCTCCGGAAGTGTTCATTCTAAAAGACTTACGCGCTGCGTAAACCCTTTAGAATCTGCACTTACCCCCAAAAGGGGTAGGGGTACCCCACCCTTGACTTTCCCCAAGGACAAGATATCTTCTCCACTTCGCGCATCTCCCACTCGCGAGTAAACACAGGAGCCCAGCATGAAATCCCTAGCCACCACGATCCTTTTCCTATTCGTCGCTTCACTCGCCGCGCCCTCTCGCGCGCAGCAGCCCACTCCCGGTTCCACCTACGTCCTCAAAGCCGCGCGCATGTTCGACGGCAAGGCGCTCACCAAGCCTGGCCTGGTGGTGGTCAGCGCCGGCAAAATCGTGGGCGTCGGCGCCGATGCCGCGATTCCCGCTGGCGCGCAAGTCATCGATCTGGGAGACGCCACGCTCCTGCCCGGCTTCATCGATGCGCACACCCACCTCACCATGATGTATCGCGAGGACTACACGCAAGCCATGCTCGACGGCCTGCAGCAAACCATTCCCGAAAAAGCCATCGACGCCACGCAAAACGCACGCGTGACGCTCATGGCTGGATTCACCACTGTGCGCGACGTGGGCTCGGAAGATTTTCTCGACGTTGGCTTGCGCAACGCCATCGATAAAGGCGTGGTTCCCGGACCGCGCATGCTCGTCTGCGTGCACGCTATCGGCGCCACGGGCGGACACTGCGACGAAACCGGATTTCGCTCCGGCGTCTTCGGCAAAGAAACTGGTCCCGAAGAAGGCGTGATCAACGGCGCGGATCAGGCGCGCTACGCGGTGCGCCTGGCGCACAAGTACGGCGCCACCATCATCAAGACGTGCGCCACGGGCGGAGTTTTGTCGCTCGCCGATGCCGTGGATACGCCGCAACTGACGCAGGCGGAACTCGACGCGCTGGTGGACGAAGCGCACGCGCTGAAACTGAAAACCGCGGCGCACGCGCACGGCGCGGAAGGCGCCAAGCGCGCCATTCGCGCGGGCATTGACTCCATCGAGCACGGCTCGTTTCTCGATGACGAAGCGCTGGACATGATGAAACAGCGCGGCACGTATTACGTTCCGACGCTCATGGCGGTGCAGGGACTCTCCGAACAAATCGCGAGAGGGATTCCCATACCTCCGCCCATCAAGGTGAAAGCGGAAGACGCTATCGCGCACGTGCACCAAACGTTCCAGAAAGCGCTGGCGAAAAATATCAAGATCGGCCTGGGCACCGACGCCGCGGTGTATCCGCATGGCCGCAATGCCGAAGAGTTCCATCAGATGGTTGATCTCGGAATGAAGCCGCTGGATGCGCTAAGGGCGGGGACCTCATCCGATGCGGATTTGTTGGGCCTTTCGGCGAAAATCGGCACGCTCGAAGCCAACAAACTCGCCGACGTCGTCGCGGTGCCCGGCGATCCCCTCGAAAACATCCGCCAGACTGAGCATGTCTTCTTCGTCATGAAAGAAGGCGTGATTTACAAAAACGACCGCGCCGCAAAATAACGTGGTTTGACGATCGGAAGAAAAAGAGCACGCAGAGGCGCAGGGTTCGCAGAGGGACGCAGAGTAAACAAGAAGCGAGAGGAGAAAGGCGCGGATGCCAGCAGCGGAGCGATTAGGTTTCGAGCTTGAAGCGGGTGGAGGCGAGGCGGTAGAGCTTGCGCCAGACCACGCGATTGATCAGCACCACGACGGAGGCCATGATGATGGTGGAAGCCAGCAGAATATCGAAGCGGCCGGAATCGCTGGCGCTGGCGATGGTGCTGCCGAGTCCTGGAGCGGAGACGATGCGCCCCTGGAAGTGAAAATATTCCGCGACGATGCTGGCGTTCCAGGCGCCGCCAGAAGCGGTGACCATGCCGGTCACGAGATAGGGAAAAATTCCCGGAAGAATCAGATAGCGCCAGCGATCCCACGAATTGAACTGGAAAATCTGCGCCGCCTCTTTTAAGTCCGTGGGAATGGCCATGGCGCCGGCGATGACGTTGAAGAGGATGTACCACTGCGTGCCCAGCAGCATCAGCAGCATGGCGGCGATTTCGAGCCCTCCGCGCAAGCGAATCAGGAACAGCAAAATCACGGGAAAGAGCGCAGTGGCGGGAATGGACGCGGCCATCTGCGCGAGCGGCTGTGCGATGCGCGCAAATTTGGGATTGGAGCCGATGTACACGCCCACAGGGACGGTCCACAGCGCGCCAAGCAGCAACGCGGCGTTGACGCGTAGAAAAGTAAACGCGGCACTGCGCAACAGATCCACGTAATCCTCGCCGTGCAATTGCGCCAGCTCGCGCACGCCGTGATAGACGGCGACCGCGATGCCCGCCAGCGCGCAGGCAGCCAGAAAATAGCCGAGGAATCTGCGCGGCTTCTCCCGCTTTGCGGCGCCAAAGGTGGCGGCGGCGCGGCGCGCGCCGACCGCAAAAGACAAGGTGATCGAGTTGATGACCGGGCGCAGCAGGAGACGATACAAACGAATGACGAAGCTCGCGCGACCCAGCAAGGTGAGCAGCGTGGTCTGCACTTTTCCGGAGCTTTCCACCTGCTCGAATTTGAATTTATCGGCCCACACGATCACCGGCCGCCAGACCAGTTGATCGAGCAGCACAATCACCCCGATCATCGCGCCCAGGCCCCAAAGAATGTTGGCGGTGTTGCCATGACTGGCGGCGGTCTGCAGAAAGGAGCCGAGGCCCGGAAGGCGGAAATCGCGCGGCCCGAGCACGAACATTTCGCAGGCCATCAAGAAGAACCAGCCGCCGGCGACGGACATCATGGAATTCCAGACAAGGCCGATAGTGGAAAAGGGCAGATCGAGCTGCACAAAGCGCTGCCAACCGCTGAAGCGGTAAATGATGGCGGCTTCGCGCAGTTCGCGAGGCTGCGTTTTTAGCGAAGAATAAAAGCTGAAAGCGATATTCCAGACTTGTCCGGTGAAGATGAGCAGAATGGAGCCAAGCTCGACACCAATCTGGCTGTGCGGAAAAATCGCTACCATGGCGAGCATCACGCCGGGAAGAAAACTGAGCACCGGAATGGATTGCAGAATATCGAGCAGCGGCACCATCAAGATTTCGGCGCGGCGTGAACGGGCGGCGATGTAGCCATACGCGAGGGCAAACACCAGGCTGATCACATAGGCGATGGCGATACGCACCAGCGAATAGAGGGCATAGAGCGGCAGGATACGGGGATCCTGGGAAATTTCCGCGCCGGCGTGCACCGGGCCGAGCCAGGAGCGGCCGATGGCATAGATGCCATAAATGCCCGCGAAGACAAACAACGCAACCGCGATGTCGATCAGGAAAGCAAAACTCCAGCGCGAGCCCGAGGGGCGCTGCTGCGTCGGCGGAATGGGCGTGGTGATTTCTGAGGCGATCGCCGTAGAGGGCAAATTAGACCTCGGAAACGGGGGTGAGGGTCAGCTTGCCGGTGGCCGCATCATAATCAAAGAGTTCGGCGTAACGGCCCCACTGGATGGCGGTTTCGAGCTGGCGGCGGGCTTCGTCTTCGCTGAAATGCTCGTCGAGCAGGTCGCGGAAAAATTCGTCGGGCAGGGTGCGGTCAGCCTTGGCCTTGAGCGATTGTTCCATCTGGCGAAGCAGGGGGACGTTGGCAAGCGCGGCTTTGCGGAAGATGGCCTTGCGCGACTGAATGTCCGCGTGCGCAAACTCCTGGCCTTCGGGCGTGATAATGGCGTCACCCTCTTCGAGACGCAGCAGGCCGAGCAACGCGGCGGTATCGACGGTGGGCAGCAAGGCGTCGACTTCGAGGCTCAATTCGTCGGCGAGGCGATGCAGGTCAATGCGCCCGCCGAGGTCGACGAGAATCTCGAGCAGACCAGCCATGCCGCCGGGGCGGGTATGGGGCAGCATGATGGGTTTGTGCGGCGTGGATTTGCCCGGATGGGCTTCCGCCGTTGCGGACACAAACTTGTGGTCGTCGGGGCTGGTGAGGACGCGATAGATCTGGTCCACCAAATTGATGAAGTCAGGGGTCTTGCGGTCGCGCGGGTGGGGCATGGTGACGGTGAAATCGGCATGAATGTGCGCGGGATTGCGGCCAAGCACGATAATGCGGTCGGCGAGGACCACGGCCTCTTCGATATTGTGGGTGACGATGAAAATGGCGCGGGTGGGAATTTTGTGGCCGAGCCAAAGTTCGAGCAGTTCGCCGCGCAGAGTTTCCGCGGTAAGCACATCGAGCGCGGAGAAAGGCTCGTCCATGAACAGCACTTCCGGCTCGACGACCAGGGCGCGGGCCACGCCGACGCGTTGCTTCATGCCGCCGCTGAGCTCTTTGGGATAGGCGCTCTCAAAGCCGTCGAGCCCGACGGCGTCGATAATACGCAGGGCGCGCTTATGGCGTTCGATGGTGGCCATGCCGCGGGCTTCGAGCGGCGCTTCGACATTTTCGAGAACCGTGAGCCAGGGGAAAAGCGCGAAGCTTTGAAATACGATAGAGACGTTGGGGCTTTCGCCGCGCACCGGCTGGCCATGCCAGTAGACTTCGCCGGCGCTGGCAGGGGAGAGCCCGGTGAGCATGCGCAGGAGCGTGGATTTGCCGCAACCNNATGACCTGGATGCGCGTGCCGTCCGGCTGGGCGTAGAACTTTTCGAGCTGGCGAGCTTCGATGATGGGTTCGGAGCCGGCGGTCCCACTCGTCGGCGAGGCGATTTGCGGCGTTGTGTTCGAGGCGGCCATGAGAGCGTGTATTATCGCTCAACTGCGGGGTGGGCGAACAGCGCGTCTGTCGGGGGATGAGGGATTTGCGGGGAATTGTTACAGCCACGTAAATACCCAATCCGGGAAATATGAATGCGCGGCCTGGGCCACCGCACAGCTGAAAAAGACGGCGGGCTTAGAGAACGGCAGGGATGGAAGCGCGTGGCTAGAGATAGCGGAATAAAATAAAGAGTGCCGCTTTTGCTTACGGGTGCACAGACGGCGAATTTTTGCGACAGAGAGGGTGCGATTGCCGAAGCGAGTGGAATGGATTTGGGCGGTGGGAATCAGTGTGGGAACGGCGCTGCTGGTGGTGGCGCCTTTTTTTGTGCTGGGCATCGCGTCCGGGCACGACTTTGAGTTTCATGTGGCGTCCTGGCTGGACGCGGCGGGGCAATGGAAAGAAGGAATTGCTTTTCCGCAGTGGACGGAGTGGGCGAATCACGGATTTGGCGAACCACGATTTATTTTTTATCCACCGCTATCGTGGATGCTGGGGGCGGGTCTGGGATCGCTGCTGCCCTGGCGCGCCGTGCCGGTGACGTTCATCGTGCTGGTGCAGACGCTGGCGGGGTGCGGCGCGTTTGCGCTGGGCCGGAACGTGACGACGCGGGGCGGGGCGCTGTTCGGGGCGGCTTGTTATGCGGCCAATCCGTATGCGCTGCTGGTGATTTACATGCGGAGCGATTTTGCGGAACAGTTGGCGACGGCGTTTTTTCCTTTGTTGTTGCTGCTGGGAATGCGG
>PMOV01000089.1:16251-20364 GCA_003161195.1 Acidobacteriota bacterium
TCGAATGCACCGGCGGGCGTGATGGCCAGTTACGCCATCGCTTTGCTTTTTACGTGGGCTTCTCTGCGACGAATATCGTTGCGGCCCGCTTTGCGCGGGATGGCGGGATTGCTTTTGGGATTTGGGCTGGCGGCGTTTTACATTTTACCGGCGGCGTATGAGCAGCGCTGGGTGAACATCGAGCAGGCACTGGCTTTGGGACTGCAACCGGCGCAAAATTTTTTGTTTACGGCGATCGATGATCCGGAGCATACGTGGTTTAACTGGATGGCGTCCGGGACGGCGATTTTGTTGATGATGGTGACCAGCGTGGCGGCGCTTCTGGCGCGACGGCGAGAGGCAGGGGGCGCTGAAGGCGCGAGAAAAAGCGACACGGCATACACGGCGGTGTGGACAACCGTGCTGCTCCTCGCAGGAGCGGCGACCGTGCTAATGCTGCGGTTTACGAATATTTTGTGGCGGGTGCTGCCAAAGTTGCGGTTTGTGCAGTTTCCCTGGCGGTGGATGTGCGTGCTGGCGGTGTGCTACGCGCTGTTTCTGGCTTGCGCGTACGGAAAATCGCGGCGCGGGTGGATTCTGGCGGTAGTGGTAGCGTTGAGCTGCGGCGGCTGCGCGGCGTTTTTGGTGCAGCAGGCCTGGTGGGATACGGAAGACTTGCCGACGATTCGCGCGGCGATCACGAACGGCACGGGTTTTGAAGGGACGGACGAATACGATCCGCGGGGCGACGACCACACGGATTTGCCGACGGCGGCGCCGCAGGTGAGCATGCTGGCGGCCGACGCGGACGACGGGCCGGCGCCCGCGGCCACGGTGCGCATCGAGAAGTGGACGGCTATCGAGAAGCGCGTGAAGATTACTTCGCCGCAGCCGGCGCGCATCGCCCTGCGATTGCTGGATTATCCGGCGTGGCAAGTGGAACGGAACAAGCATGGAATCACGCCGCAGCACATGGAAGATATCGCGCAGATAGTGGTGCCGATTGGCGTGGGCGATACGACCATAACCGCACGATTTGCCGAAACCTGGGATCGGCGCATGGGCAACGGCATATCGCTCGCGACGCTCGTAGCGTTAGGGCTGATTTTGACGCGCGCGCAACTGGCGGAGCGGAGAAGCGTTTGAGCTGGCTTGCGGACACACTAAAGACCTGGCACGAAAAGCGCGTGGCGCGGCTGATCCGGCGCAAATCCATGATTGACGCGGTGCGCGCAGCCAGCTTGCTGGAACTGGCGCAGCGCATCGATGCGGAGCAGATTGCGGGCGACGTGGTGGAGTGCGGCGTGTACCGCGGCGGTTCGGCGGCGACCATGGCGCGCGTGGCCACGCATTCACCGATGCGGCGCACGGTATGGCTTTTCGATTCGTTTCAGGGCATGCCACCGGTGACGGAGGCGGACGGTCCCGGCGCGGAGGATTGGGTGGGCGCGCTGGCGTACGACGCCCGCAAGGTGGAGAAATTGTTGCGGCGAACGGGCGCGGACCTTTCGCGCGTGCGCATCGTGGAGGGATTTTTTGCGGACACCTTTCGGACGGTGGAGATTCCACGCATCGCGCTGCTGAATGTGGATTCGGACTGGTATGAATCGGTGAAGCTGTGTTTCGAGAGGTTTTACGATGCCGTGGCGCCGGGCGGATTCGTTTCCATCGACGACTATGGGACGTGGCCAGGTTGCCGGAAGGCGGTCGACGAATTTTTCGTGAAGCGCGGACTGAATCACAAAATGAACCGGGTGGATGAGACAGCGTTTTGGTTTCAAAAGACCGAAGGAGGAGAGACGAGATGACGATGGCAAGGAAGAAAATGGCGCAGGTTTGCCGGAGCGCGGCGTTGGTGCTGGCTTGCGGATGGTGTCTTGGCTCGACGCCGGCGCAGGATGCCACGCAACCGCCGGCGGGGCAGCAGGCGGTGCTGACGGTGAAGGGCGATGGCGTGCAGATTTATACCTGCAAGGAGGCGGATGGCGCGGCGAAGTGGGTGTTTGTGGCGCCGGAGGCGAAATTGCTGGACGCCAGCGGAAAAGAAGTGGGAGCGCATGGCGCGGGGCCGTTGTGGAAAAGCGTGGATGGGAGTGTGGTGAAGGGCCAGGTAGTGGCGAAGCAGGACGCGCCCGCCGCCGGCGATGTTGCGTGGTTACTGTTGAAGGCCTCGGCGCACGAAGGCGACGGGGTATTCGCGAAAGTGGAATACATTCGAAGGAGCGAGACGCATGGTGGCGCGGCACCCAGCGGCGGGTGTGACGCGACGCACGTGAATGCCAGCGTGCGCGTGCCGTACACGGCGACGTATGCGTTTTACGCCGGCAAACCGCAATGACGGTTTTACTAGCGGCGATCAACGGCGGGGTGGCGGACGTCCTGCCCCTGCACGATGTAGATTACGTCTTCGGCGATATTGGTGGCATGATCGCCGATGCGCTCGAGATTTTTGGCCACGAGGATTAATTCGAAGGCCGGAAAGACCACGCTCGAATCCCCCATCATGTAAGTGAGCAGTTCGCGGAAAATCTGATCGCGGTAGTTATCGATCTTATCGTCGCTGGAGAGGACTTGCTGCGCGAGTTCGACGTCGCGGCGGACCACGGCGTTGAGCGCGAGGCGGACCTGCTCTTCAGCGAGTTCGCTCATGCGCGGCAGATCCACGTAAGGCTTGACGCGCGGATGGCGCAGGATGCGCAGGGCGCCTTGCGCAATGTTGACGGCCTGGTCGCCAATGCGCTCGAGGTCGTTGTTGATGCGCGAGACGGCGAGGACGAAGCGCAGGTCCGCGGCCATGAGTTGATGGAGCGCCAGGAGATGGACGACGCGGTCGTCGATCTCGAGTTGCAGCTCGTTGATGGCGGACTCTTCCTCGAGCACGCGGCGGGCGAGCGCTTCGTCGGAATCGAGCACGGAGTGCACCGCCTGGTGGACGGCGCGTTCCGCGAGGCTGCCCATCCAGAGGAGGCGCTCCTTGGCTTCGTTCAAATCTTTTTCAAAGTGCCGTTCCATGGCGTCCTTCCTGTGTACCGCGGGCCCGTACCGCTGGCGCTTGGCCAAACAAAACCGCGAGCGCTTTGCGTGGTGCCGTGCTGCGCGCAACTTTAAATGAAGCAACGAGCCTAGCGCGTTTTGCGCGCTGCGAAACAAAAATCATCCGAAGCGGCCGGTGATGTACGCCTCGGTGCGCGGATCCGTGGGCGTGGTGAAGAGATGCGGCGTGGGAGAAAACTCGATGAGCTGGCCGGTCAGAAGGAAGGCGGTGTAGTCGCTGACGCGCGCGGCCTGCTGCATGTTGTGGGTGACGATGGCGATGGTACAAAGATCCTTAAGCTGCACGAGCAGTTCTTCGATTTTGGCGGTGCTGATGGGATCGAGCGCGGAGCACGGCTCATCGAGCAGCAGCACTTCGGGTTCGACGGCCAGGCCGCGGGCGATGCACAGACGCTGCTGCTGGCCGCCGGAAAGTTCGTAAGCGGATTTGTGCAGGTGGTCTTTCACTTCGTCCCACAGCGCGGCGTGGCGCAGGCTTTTTTCGACGGCATCGGAGAGCGGCAATTTGGAGCCGTTGATTTTCAAGCCGTAGGCCACATTGTCGTAGATGGACTTGGGAAATGGATTGGGGCGCTGGAAGACCATACCGATGCGGCGGCGCAGTTGCGTAACGTCCTGCGCGTGAATGTCCTGGCCGTCGAGCAGGATGTCGCCTTCGAGGCGCGTGTGACGCACGGTTTCGTCCATGCGATTGAAGGTGCGCAGCAGCGTGGATTTGCCGCAACCGGAAGGGCCGATCAGGGCGGTGACCTTGTTGGCGGCGATGCCCAGGTTGATGTCAAAGAGCGTCTGCTTCGCGCCGTAGAAAAAATTGACGTGCGAGACGGTCATGCGCATGGCAGCGGGCGACGGCATCTCGCGGCTGGCCAGCGCACCGATTGGGGGAGCGATATTTACAGGCAAAGGCGACCTCACAGTAGTTTCCATCGTCGATCAGGACCTCGGTATCGAAACGCCCCGCGCGAGGATGGCGCGGGCAAGAATGTTTACGACGAGAATCAGGCCGAGCAGTACGAGGCCTGCGGCCCAAGCCTGGCGATGCCAATCGTCGTAAGGCGAAATCGCGTAGGTGTAGATCAT
>PMOV01000330.1 GCA_003161195.1 Acidobacteriota bacterium
GGGGGAAGGAATTTGCTGTCCGGAAGCTGCGGAAGTCCTTCGGCCTGGCCGCTGATGCCAGCGTACTCTTCGACATAGTCGTACCAAGGCTCGATATCTTTGTAGCGAATGGGCCAATCTACGGCGATGCCCTCTTTGAGGTTGGCTTCAAAGTCCAGATCGCTCCAGCGATAGCTTTGGCGGCCCCAGATGATGGACTTGCCACCGACCTGGCGGCCGCGAATCCAGGCGAACGGTTTGTCGGGATCGGTGGTGAAGGGATTTTCCAGGTCGTTGACGAAAAACTTGTGGGAGTATTCGTCGCAGGCGTAATAACACTCGCGCTGGATTTTTTGTGTGCGTTCGCGCTCGGCGCGCTGATCCCAGCCGCGGAATTTGAGTTCCCAGGCGGGGACGTGTTCGACGTAGTCGACTTCCGGGACGATGGGGCGGCCGGCTTCGAGGACCAGGACCTTTAAACCTTTTTCGGTTAGTTCTTTGGCGGCCCAGCCGCCGGTGATGCCGGAGCCGATGATCAGGGCGTCGTAGATTTGTTTGGGCATTTTTTTCTGTGGCTCTCCGTTTTTCCTTTAATTCTGTTGCCTATTCCGCGCGAGTTCAAAAGCGAGAAAAAACTTTTGCACCGGATTGGTCCGGGCAAGCTGGGGCGCAGCATGCTGCGCCCCTACAAAGGCGTTTTCAGCCCTGCTCGGTTAGTGGGGTGCAGCCATGATAGGCGCCGGGGATGATGACCTTTTTTAGCTCCTGGGAGAAGCCGATGTCCGAGGTGTAGTAGCCGACCAGAGTCATGCGTTTGAAGACGCCGAAGAAATTGCCTTGGAGTTGCTGGTCGCGTTTTTGGTAACCGGTTTCGTGGGGCTTGGGGAGCGATTCTTCGCGGACCCATTCATCATCCATGGCGCGGAGGAGGACTTCTTGTTGTGCGGGGGTGGCGTCGACGAAAGGCTTGGCGAATAGTCGCGTGCTGCGCTCGTCGACGTGCGCCAAGCCCGCGAGGAAGCGCTGGCGCTCTTCGTCGACGGCCCAGTCGGTGAGGACCACGTCCATGAATTCGTTTACTTTCGCGCCGGTAGCGCCGGGCGTTTCGGTGGCGGGGATGATGAGGTCGGCCATGGCGATGACGGTGGCGTTCTGGTGCGGGTTGAGGGTGCGCAAAGCGCCGCCGGAGGCGGCTTGCTCCTCGCGCAGCATGGCGAGGACGTTGGTGCTTAGGGCGGGGATGGCTGCGCCAGCGGCTAACAGGCGGAATAGGTCTCGGCGTTGCATGAGTTTCCTCCAATGGAACGGTGGTGCAGGAACTTTGAGAAATCGAGTCTGCGGCTAACATTGGCGCAGCGCCGCCGACCGTTTGCACAAACCGCAAAGGGCCGGCCACCCGGGAAGGCGCTTTCGGGCAGGAGTGGACTAAACATGATCGACCAACTGGCGGGCGGCCGAAAGAGATTGCACGGTGTTGGCGATGGGGACGAATTCCATGGCGATGTTGCCGCGATAGTGGAGGTCGCGGAGTTTGCGGAATATGTTGGCATAGTTGATTTCGCCGGTGCCGGGTTCGTGGCGGCCGGGGACGTCGGCGATGTGGACCAGACCGATCACGTCGATGTTTTTCTCCAGCTTGGCGATCAGGTTGCCTTCGGCGATTTGATCGTGGAAGAAGTCGTAAAGAAATTTGACGTTCGGGCGGTTTACTTCGCGGACGATGGCGAAACCTTCGTTGACGGAGGTGAGGAAATATTCGGGATTCTCTTCGGGGTCGATGTTTTCGATGAGCAACTCGATATTTTTCTGGGCGGCCAGGTCGGCGGCGGCGCGAACGGTTTCAACGCACGCAGCGTGCATTTGGGCATGGCTGAGGCCGGGGACACGATTGCCGGAGAGGAGGATCAGGCGCGGGGATTGCAATTCGACTAGATGTGGGAGGTGATCGCGAATTTCGCGGAGTGTGGCTTCGCGCTGCGCGGGGTCGCAGAGGCTGCCGTGGATGCCGCTGGTGGCGTCGAAAGTGATACCGAGGACGTCTTTTTTCCGGCGGGCGCGAGCGAAATCCTCGCTGGACCAGCCTTTGTATTCATTGACGAGCTGGCAGGCGTGATAGCCGGCTTGCGCGACGATCTCCAGGCGCTGGTCGAAGGCAAGCTTGGGTTCGACCGTCCACAACATGACGGAGAGCGGGAAAGGCGAAGAGTCCGCAGACGCTTCAGAGAAAAAGCTCCCGGCATGCGCGGAAAGGACCGCGCGGGGAACGGCCAGTGCCGATGCGGCAGCGGCCCCGAGGAATTTTCTGCGCTGCATGCTCACGAGCCCAGGATTTCGTTGCGGACATTCTTGAGGACGTAGGCGGCACGTTCGACGCCGACCGGTCCGGAGAGAATGGGATCTTCGTTCTCGATGCTGAGGATGCCATCGTAGCCGACGTCCATATACGCCTGGATGACGGATTTCCAGAGGCTAGCGCTGTGGCCGTAGCCGACGGCGCGGAACGTTTCGGAGGCCAGCGCGAGATCATCGGCCTCGAACGAAAAATTCAGCACACCGTACCTATTCACGTTTTCCGGGAAGAACACCGTGTCTTTCATGTGGGCGTGAAAAATCGCGCCCTGCTTGCCGAGGAAGTGAATGACTTCCACGGGATCGCAACCCTGCCAGAAGAGATGGCTGAGATCGTTGTTGGCGCCGATTTCCTCGCCGACGGCTTCGCGCAGACGCATCAACGTGCGGGGATTGTAGACCACGAAGTTGGGATGCATCTCGAAAGCCAGGCGATGCACGCCGTGCTCGCGCGCGAATTTTGCNNTAGGTGATCCAGTTGGGCGTGGTGTCCGTGGGCGAGCCGCCGGGGCAGCCGGAGAATCCGACGACGACCTTTACATCCAGCATTTCGGCGAGGCGGACGGTTTTGCGAAACGTGTCGGCGTCTTTGGCGGCG
>PMOV01000301.1 GCA_003161195.1 Acidobacteriota bacterium
TTCTGCCGCGAAGGCCACGAAAATCTGTGCGCAAAACAAAAGATTACCGGCGTGACCGTCGACGGCGGATACGCGCAGTTCGTCAAAGCGCCTGCCACCCACGCGTTAGAAATTCCCGATGGCCTTTCCTCGGCTGACGCCGCCCCGCTTTTCTGCGCCGGCGTCACCGTTTTTCGCGCCCTGCGCCGTGCGAATATCCAGGCAGGCCAACGCGTAGCCGTTTTCGGCGTCGGTGGCCTGGGCCATCTCGCGGTCCAGATCGCGCACCACCTCGGCGCGCAAGTCTCGGCCATTGATATCTCCGATGACAAACTCGCCCACGCCCAGGCACTCGGCGCATCGGCCACCTACAATGCCTCGAAGACGAATGTCGTCAAGGAACTGCGCCGCGCCGGCGGCGTTCACGCGGCGCTGGTAACCTCCGCCTCGAAAGCTGCTTACGATTCGGCGCTTCCCTGCGTCCGTCCCACGGGCGCGCTCCTGGTCGTCGGCCTTCCCTCAGAAGCTCTGTGTTTCCCGCCCATCCTCATGGCGGCCACCGAAGTGCGCATCCAGGCATCCTCGGTCGGCACGCGAGACGAGCTCCGCAGCGTTTTGGAGCTGGCGGCGGCAGGAAAACTGCGCTGCCAAGTCTCGCCGCGCCCGCTTTCTCAAGTGAATGAAGCCTTGGCCGCTCTCCGCATCGGTTCCGTCACCGGGCGCCTGGTTCTGATCCCCGATTAACTCCGCGCCGCAAGCGATGCACTCGCTTCGTAGAACCCCGTCGTCTCTTTCTCGGCAACCGGCCATCCAATTTATTGATACCTTGCATCGGAGTTCGTATTGACATTAGTTTCTATAATGTGATATCCCCTATCACAATTTCGCAACCTGTCGAGATGTGGGGTACGGGTGAATCCGCAGCGCTACCGGAACTTTCCAGGCTTTCTCTTCTCGCACCGCCAAGCTCGGCGGGTGGCGCTCGTGAGCCTGCCGCCGCGACTGCAGGGTCCTACCGCGCATGGTCTTCGTGGTGCACAGCTTTGCAGCATCTTGTCTGCCGAATGGGGAGGATGTATGAAGTCCATCGTATTCTCGACCTTGCTACTGACCATCTTGTTGCTGGCCATCTTCAACCCAGTCGCGGCGGCCCAAGGCGTCGGCACCTCCGGGCAGATCAAAGGCACCATTTACGACCCTTCCGGCAGCGTTGTCCCCAACGTCCCCGTCGAAGCGGTAGACGTGGCCAAGGGGACGCACTACACCTCTACGTCGGACTCCACCGGCCAATACCAATTCCCCAGCCTCCCGCCCTCCACCTACGACATCACCTCGAAATACACCGGATTGCAAACGCAGGTACAAAAGGGGCTGCAACTGCAAATCGGCGAAACCGCCATCGTGGACTTCCATATGGCTCTGGCCGGCGCCAAAACCGAAATCGAGGTGTCCGCCGAAACGCCCGCCATCGAAACCTCTCGCGGCAGCCAAGCGGACACTCTCAGCCAGACGTACGTCGAGGACCTTCCCATTAACCGCCGCGATTACCTCACCTTCACCCTCCTGCTGCCCGGCGTGAGCAACTCCAACACCATCGCCGACAACGCCGACTTCCGCGTCAAACAAACCCCGCAGAGCGGCCTCTCCTTCTACGGCAGCAACGGCCGCGGCAACAGCGTCACCGTCGACGGCGGCGAATTCAACGACGATGCGGGAGGAGTCCGCCTCAATCTAAATCAAGACGCCGTGCAGGAATTCCAGGTCAACCGCAGCAACTACACCGCGGAACTCGGGGGCGCCAGCGGTGCCACCATCAATATCGTCTCCAAATCCGGCACCAACGAACTCCACGGCTCCCTCTACGGCCTGTTCCGCAACGACGCCATGGACGCCCGCGACCACTTCGCCCTGCAACCCGCCCTGTCCCCGGGCGACGCATTCTCCAACGACGCCGTGGCCACCCCCCTCAAAAACTCCCTCAATCGCCAGCAGTTCGGCGGCAACATTGGCCTGCCCATCCAAAAGGATAAAACTTTCCTCTTCATCGGCTACGAAGGCCTGCGCTCCGACGCCCAAGACTCCGTCCCGCTACTCACCAACAGCAGCATCTTCAACGCTACCCCGCAGCAGGATGCGATTTTCGGCGGCCTCGCCGCCTTGCCGGGAAATCCCAGCGTGCCTTGCCTTTCCGACCCCACGAATCCCATCTTTGGTGCCCCAACGTTCTTGCCCGCGCAAACCTGCGCCTTCATCCTCAACAATTGCCTGAACATTGCTCCGTACTCCGTCGGCGGCGTCAACACCGGCTCGCTTTGTCAGACCAATCCTGCCACCCAAGCGCTCAATCCCTACATCATCGGGCAGGCTGAAGCCGGCGGCGGGCTCTTCCCCTTCCCCATTCGCGAGCATCAGGCCTCCGCCCGCCTCGATCATCGCTTCGGCGAACATGATCAAGCCTTCCTCAGATACAGCTTCGTCCACCTAACCGAAAAAGATCCCGACGTTCAAGCCCTCACCGCCTACTCCCGCGGCACCTCCGAGCTAGCCTGGGACAGCACCCTGCAAGGCTCCTGGTTCCACACCTTTAGCCAAACCGCACAAAACGAAGCCCTTATTCAGTGGAACATGTA
>PMOV01000164.1 GCA_003161195.1 Acidobacteriota bacterium
CACCGCGCGGCGGTAAGGCTTAAGAATCGTGCGCAGGACGCCGAAACGCTCGCACAACTCCCTGTCCGCCGCATCCAGCATGCGGGAGTGCGACACGATGATTGGCAAGGATGCGCCAGCGCGGTCACGCACGGCGGCCAGAACGCCGCGCTCCGCGCCGGCCGCGGCGAAATCCCTGTCCAGCAACAACAGGGCGAAGTCCTTTCCCGGCTCGCAAGGCTTCTCAAGCAGGCGCATGGCCTGCTCCGGGCGCGGGACGATGACGGCGTTTACCTTCCAGCGCTTGAACAAGCGTGCCAGCAACGCGCGGCTCACGCCGTTGTCTTCCACCACCAGGATGCGTCGTTCGCCAAAGCTGGCGGTCACCGGCCGATGCGCAGCGGCGCGCTTCAGTCGCACGGTGAAGTGAAACGTGCTGCCGCGGCCTATTTCGCTTTCCACCCAGATGCGCCCATCCATCAGACGAACGATGCGTTCGCAAATGGAGAGCCCCAATCCCGTCCCGCCGTAGCGGCGGGTGGTGGACATATCGGCTTGCGCGAAGGCTTCGAAGATTTTTTTTCGTTTATCTTCGGGTATGCCGATGCCGGTGTCGGATACCGCAAATTGCAACCCCACGTCGCTCTCCGTGTCCGCGAATTTTCTAGCTGCAATGCCCACTTGTCCGTGGGAAGTGAACTTCAGGGCGTTGCCCGTAAGATTCATCAGCACTTGCCGCAAGCGGGTTGCGTCCCCCTGTACGAGTTCCGGAAGGTCTTCGCTGATATTCCAGACCAGTTCGATGCCCTCCTGCTGCGCCTTGAGTGCTAGCGGCAGTAAGGCTTCCTCGATGCAGTCTTCCATCGAGAAATCCGCCACTTCCAGTTCCAGTTTTCCCGCTTCAATTTTGGAAAGGTCCAGGATGTCGTTCAGCAGCGTGAGCAAAGATTCGCCCGAGCTCTTCACCATGCTCAGGTAGTCGCGCTGTTCGGCGTCCAATTTGGTTTCCAGTGCCAACACCGTCATGCCCAGAATGCCGTTCATGGGGGTGCGGATTTCGTGGCTCATGTTGGCCAGGAACTCGCTTTTCGCGCGGTTCGCGGCTTCGGCCTCTTCTTTGGCCTGGCGCAGTGCGTCTTGCGCCTTCTTGCGCTCGGTGATGTCCACGAAGGTGACCACGGCGCCGAGCATCTCGCCCTCACGAATGAGCGGATGGCACCACAACTCCGAGTCAAAACTACTGCCGTCCGAGCGCCACAGCACCTCATCCGGGGAGTGGAAGATCTTACGGTTTACCAGGGACTGCGTTATCTTGCAGTCCTCCGTCGGGTAGTGCGACCCGTCGCGCCGCGTGTGGTGCATCAACTCGTGCATGCCGCGGCCGAGAACCTCTTCTTGCGCGGAGAAACGCAGCAATCGCAGCAGGGTCTGGTTGCAGAAGGTGCATTTGCCATTCAGGTCCAGTCCGTAAACGGCCTCCCCGGTGGACTCCAGCAGCAACCGCATGCGGCCTTCCTCATCCGCTAGGCGCTGCTCATTCACGTCGCGCTCGCTAATCAGCGATCCCAGCACTAAACCCGCCACCGATACGATCAGCATGAGAAACTGCAGAATGATCAGCTCACGCGCCGTTCGTTGGTTCAACCGCAGCGCCACGATGATTCCCAGATCCAGGCTCAAAATGGCCACCGCCGCGCCATGCAAGCCTCGCCGCATGGCCACCCAGATTACCGGAAGAAAAACCACGTAGAACAACTCGTTGCCGCGCGAAACTTTCCCGCCAATCGCCAGCCACAGCGCGCCCAGCAAGCCCAGGCCGAACAGGCCCGTCTCGATGCCGCGTCGCCAGCCGCGCAGTTCATGGCTCCCCGCGGCGCGCGCCACGCGGTGTGCGTCCCCGCCACCCGCATCGTATCCGAGTAGTCGCCGCAGTCCGGGCAAAAGGTAGATCAGGCAAAATGGCGTTACGCAAGCGACCGCCACCGCGTCGCCGACCCACCAACTGAGCGCGGCGGGCACGTATTCTCCGGCGGCCACCGCATGGTCCGCTACGATGAGTCGTGTGTCGGTAAATGCCACCAGGCCGGCCGAGGAGATGGTAACGAACAACAGCCACATCACGTCGCGCATGGCGCGCAACTGCGGGTCTATTTTGACCGCCCGGCGCAAAATGATCGTTCCGCTTGCATAAATACCGACCAGCGCCAGGAGGGCGGGAAAGTACGAATACGTTGCCACTGGCGTGTGATAGTTCAACGACGCGGCCAGACACGCGGCAATGAACATTGGAACCACGGCGCCCGGTCCAAATGCAATGAGCACCGCAACGGCGAGCCCGGTAGGGGGATACCACGCGCTGATGCTCGGCCAAATTTGAAAGTAAACCGTCGAACGGTCCAGCAAAACGTACACGAGCACGAAGCAACAGCTCGCGATAAACCGACGAACGCGTAATTTCCGCTCCACAGGGGCCACGAGAGTCTCCGCTTCACCGATTCGCGCCCTGGAATTCCGGGCTTAAAGTCGATGGCACTTGCGTTGCGCCAGACGCTCGCAGAGAGGGAAAGGTACGGAGCGAGGATCGTACGAAGAATCCGCTGGCGGGGGTGTCAGCCATGCTTCGCCGCATCGCCGGCGAGATTCCTCAACTTAACAAGTCGTAAGGACACAAAGAACGAATCTAGGAAGGGAATTCCAATTTAGCCGAATCGGCACGCACGCAGGAGCTGCTGAAGAATTTGCGTGCTCAATGCGTCATCGCGAACACTATGAGCGCAGGAAAAAAGACCGTACTCTCACCGTCGGTAGCGAGTGGCAGAGCGAGAAGTTGGACACGCGCCCACGACGCACCTGCGCCACAGGTCATTGCGAAAGCCACCACAAACACAGTAAAGTGAGTCAATTACCACCCGTGCGCCCGTAGCTCAGCTGGATAGAGCGTCTGCCTTCTAAGCAGAGGGTCGCGTGTTCGAGCCACGCCGGGCGCGCCACTTCCAGCATCACTGCAGAAATTTCATCCGCTTCAGCAAGTCCTGAAACCGCGCATCCCCGCGCAGCGCATCAAAGCGCGGCCATACCTTCAGCAGCGCCAGCCACAAATCCCGCTCTTTATAACCCTGCTCAAGCCAGCGCATAGCCTCGTCCTTGTCGCCCAGCCCCACGTACACCTCCGCCACCCAGCCCGGCCGCACGTACGATTTCTGCAGCTTCAGTCGCGCCACGCAGTCCGCCATGCGTCGCCGCGCCTCCGCAGGCTTTCCTGCCGTCGCGAACGCCGTAGCCACATCCAGTCCTTGCTGCAATTTCTGCTGCTCCAGCGCCGCAATCGCCGAATCGTATTTTCCCTGTGCCTCGTAAACCAGCCCTTCGCCGTACAACCCCAGCGCATCGCTCGCGTTCAACTCCAAAATCCGGTGAAACAGCGCCAGCGCTTCCTCATAATGCCGCGCCTGAAACTGCACTCGTCCCGCGCGATACAAAACGATCGGCGACAGCGGATCCAGTTCCACCGCCCGCAGCGCCAGCGGAATCGCCTCCTCCTGCTTGCCCATCACGGAAAGAAAAAACGCGTACTGATAAATTCCTGTCACATATCCGGGATTCAAATCGACGGCCCGCTGAAATTCTTTTTGCGCCGCCGCCCAATCCCAATCCTCCGCCAACGCATACGCCAGCGCCGTATGCGGCTCCGCGAGTGAATCGTCCAAGGCAATGGCCCGCGCTGCCGCCGCCTTGGCCTTCGGCACGCCTTCCGCCGCATTCATATTGCCGAAGCCCACCGACTCCACGTAGGTGTCCGCCAGCCCGGCGTACGCCAGCGGATCGTTCGGCGCCACTTGTGTGGCCTGCAAAAAATACTCCTGCGCTTTATTCAAGTCGTCGCGCGTGCGCCGGTTCCAGAAATATCGTCCCTTCAAATACAAATCCTGCGCCTCGGGATTCACCGCCGCGCGATTCGCCAGCGCCCGCTCTTCCGCCGGGCTCACCGTGGTCCTGATCTCGCGCGCGATCGTTCGCGCCAGTTCGCGTTGCAAACTCAAAATATCTCCCAGGTCGCGGTCGTAATTCTCCGCCCACAGGTGCGTATCGTTCGCCGCGTAGATCAGCGTCGCCGTGATGCGCACGCGATTGCCGGAGCGCAGCACCGCGCCCTCCACCACGCTGTCCACATGCAACTCCCGCGCCAGCTCCGGCAACGTCTTCTTCACGCCCTTGTAGCGCATCACGGAAGTCCGCGAGATCACTTTCAACGCGCGAATTCGCGAAAGCTCGGTGATCAGCTCGTCGGTCATGCCATCTGCCAGATATTCCTGCGCCGGATCGCCCGAAAGATTAAGGAAGGGAAGCACCGCTATGGAGGTCATGGCTTGCGGTGCCGTCACGGGATTGGGACCGAAAAGTGCTTCGCGGCTCACCACCGCCATCCCGAGCAAGACCAACAACGCGGCCAACGCCAACCAGAACCATCGTCGCCCGCCGGTGTCCTGCGGCGCCGTCGCTACCGGAGGCGGTGTCACCGATGCCGGGACAAGCGTCCAGCTCGCGCCCGATGTCGTCGGCGACTTTGCTTCCATCGCCGACGTTGCATCCGTCGCCGCCGCCTTCGCGTCCGCCACCCGCATCCGCACCGGCACGCCCAGTCGGTACCCCACCTTCGGCACCGTCAGCAAGATCGTCGACTCTTCCTCGCCCAGCGCCTTACGCAGCTTGGACACCGCCGTCGCCAGCGACCCATCCACCACCGTCGTCCCGGGCCATACCGCCTCCAGCAACTCGTCCTTGGTCACCACCTGCCCGGCGCGCAACAGCAATTGGTGTAACACCTCGATGGGTTTGGGCTCCAACTCCACCACCGACCCGCGCACGCGCAGTTCCCGCCGTAGCTCGTCAAATTCGCAATCCGCAAAGCTCCAGCAACGCGCATTCGGCCCAGACTCTATTGCTGCTGAGTCCTTGGGATTCATGGACTTGGCGTTTCTTGAGGATTCTTTAGACTTCCGTCAGGACTTCCCATGGCCATAAGTGAAGAATCGCTCGCGGTGGTTGCCATTTCACTAATGAAAGGCGGATGCCAAGAGTGCGGGGCGGACGAGGCAAACGTTGCCGCACTTCGCTCTTGGCAGCCGTAGCCTGAAACTCTTGCAAGCATGGACTTTAGCATCGGCAAGTGCGCCCGGCAACGGGAACCGCGTGCGGCACTATACCGTGCGTGCGCTACTTTCAGGTTGAATTGTCACGGTAGATTCCAAATCTCCGGCCAAGGAGCATCGCCAATGAACTGCCAACGCATTCGCAAGCCCATCCGTCTGTCGAGATTCGCCGCCAATTTTTTCGCTGTGGCCCTCCTCTCCGTGGCTCTTTTCTCGGTAGTCCTCTTCTCGGTAGCTTGCGGCGGCGGGGCCGAAGGCAAATACCGCGATCCCAGCGGCACCATCAACGCCGAGTTCAAAGACGGCAAGGTGTACATCGCGCTCGGTGGCTACGCCGTCGATGGCACCTATACCATCGAGGGCGACAAGATCATCGCCAAGGGCGACTTCGGCCTGATGCTGCCCAGCCCGCTCGTCTTCACCATTAATAAGGATGGCTCCATCGACGGCCCGCGCAACACCATGATCCCCCGCCTCGAAAAAGTGAAGTAGCGCCAGACAGCGGCCGGTGTAGGGGCATTCCCTCGGCGGGACTGCGCCCCACCTTGCCCGGGTGTAAGACTGCAGGGCCGCTCGCTATCTATCACAACTGTCCTAATGGCCAGTTGCCTCTCTGGCGGTCCCGCACTCCGCTGCGCCTCATTGCCAAAATAAGCCCCGCCATACTAACGTCAGGCTGGCAACGTCGCTGGCCTCGAAGTCTTATGGGCGCCATCACCTACGAAATTCCCGAATCCGCCGCGCCCGCGCGCGCCGCGGCTGCCGCTCCCGCGCCCAAGCGCATCCCGGAGCTCGACGGTCTGCGTGGCGTAGCCATCGGCATGGTCGTCCTCTACCACGCCTTCCTCTTCCATGTGGTTCCCCGTCACGGTTCGCTCCTCGCCTATGCGTTAACGCCCGTCCGCATCGGCTGGAGCGGCGTCGACCTCTTCTTCGTACTCTCGGGGTTTCTCATCGGCGGCATTCTGTTGGATGCCCGTGACGCGCGCAATTATTTCAGCACGTTCTACATCCGCCGCTTCTTCCGTATCGTTCCCATCTACTACGCCACGTTATTGGCGCTCTTGGCGCTGAGCATCGTGGCCCGCTACCACCCCGGCGTGCCCGCGGACTGGAAAATGGATGGCCTTCTCTCGCTCTACGTTTTTCCGCTCTTCGTGCACAACATCTGGATGGCCGCCTGCAACACCATGGGCCCCGGCATGCTCCCGGTTTTCTGGTCCCTAGGCGTCGAGGAGCAGTTTTATCTCACGCTGCCGCTGCTGGTGCGCTATTGCACGCGCCGCCGCCTCGCCACCATCGCCGTCGAAGCGATTCTGCTCGCGCCCATTCTGCGCCTCGTCCTCTACTCTTTTTTGCCGAAGCATCCGCTCGCCTGGTTCGTGCTTATGCCCTGCCGCGCGGACTCCTTATTTTTCGGCGTGCTGGCGGCGGTGGCGCTGCGCGATGTGTCCTGCAAAGCGTGGCTCGCCGCGCACCGCAGCCTCCTGCGCGCTGTGATCGTAATCTTCGCGCTGGGCTTGCCCTTCGTCACGCAAACCGACATGCTCGCCAACGGCCTATTCATGGTTTCGCTGATGCTTTCCTGGCTCGCCGCCTTCTACTGTCTCGTCCTCGTCTACGCCATGAGCTTTCCCGATTCCTTGCCCGCTCGTTGTTTGCGCTGGCCCTGGCTGCGCTGGCTTGGCACCATCGCCTACGGCATGTACTTGCTGCATATCATGGTGCTGTCGTTGGTCGTCGATTATCTAGGTGCCGCTTTGCACTTGCATTCGCCGCTAGCGCAATTGCTCGCCGCGTCGCTGGCCATCGCCGTCACCTGGGCGCTCTCCAGCGCGTCTTGGCTGTACTTTGAAAAGCCGCTGGTCGCCCGCGGCCACCGTCTCATTTACGAGAGCGACTCCCGGACTTCCGTGCTTTCTGCGGAGTATTCCGCCGCTCCCGTCGCCCATTCCTGACGCCAACTCCGCTGCCACCAAAATCTCTAAGCCCGCATTTCTCCGTTGCGTTTCATCCGTGCTAATTTGGGACCGGAGCCACCCGCAAGATCACTTTTCTCCGTATGAATCCACTGCAAACTTTGGGTCTGGCGTTGGGCGCGGGATTTTCCTCCGGCCTGAACATTTACGCCACGGTGGCTACGCTCGGCCTTCTGCAGCGCTTCGGCGTGATCCAGTTGCCTGGCGAACTGCGCGTCCTCGCGCATCCGCTGGTTCTCGGCGTTGCCTGTTTTCTCTACGCCGTGGAATTTCTCGCCGACAAAGTTCCTTACCTGGACACGCTTTGGGACGCCATCCACACGTTTATCCGGCCGCCGGCTGCTGCCGTCCTGGCCTTCGCCGCAACCAGTTCCGCCACCCCGGAATGGCGCTGGGGCGCCGCGCTTCTTGCCGGCGGCGTAGCCCTCACCTCGCACGGCGCAAAAGCCAGCGCCCGCGCCGCGGCCAACGTTAGCCCCGAACCTTTCAGCAATTGGGTCTTAAGTCTTGGCGAAGATGTCCTGGCGGTCGGTCTAAGCTGGGTCGCGACGGTTCATCCGCTGACCGCGATCGTGGTGGTTGTCGCGCTGCTCGTCTTCAGCGCTTTCGTTCTCTATCACCTTTTCCGCTTTGCCCGGGGCGCTTTGGAAAAAGTCCTCGATTCCTGATGTAGCGGCGGGTCTTCAGACCCGCGCTTTTGATTTTCGTGTTTGCGATATCGAATTTCGCGCGACCGCGCGTCACTTCAAATACGTCGCCAGCCAATGCAAAAACGTTTTGTACCAGAACTGCGCATTCTGTGGCTTCAGAATCCAATGCCCTTCATCGGGAAACACCACCAGCTTCGACGGTACGCCCTGTCGTTGCAGCGCGCTGAAAAATTCCAGCGACTGCGTATACGGCACGCGAAAATCGTTCTCGCCCGTAATCACCAGCGTCGGCGTCTTGAATTTCCCGAGTTCTCCCGCATACGTTACCGGCGACCACTTCTTATACTCTTCCGGATTTCCCCACGGCGTCCCCGGCGTATCGTGCTCGTTGAACCACAATTCTTCCGTCGCGTACATCGACGTTAAATCGTAAACGCCCGCGTGGCTGATAATGGCCTTAAAGCGCCCGGTATGCGTGTCGATCCAGTCCGCCATGTACCCGCCGTACGACCCGCCCGCCGCCGCCATGCGCGCGCCATCCGTAAACGGATATTTCTTTAGCGTATAATCCACGCCGGTCATCACATCGTTGTACGCTTTGCCGCCCCAATCGCCCGCAATCTCGTCGGTGAACTTCTGCCCGTATCCCGTCGAACCGCGCCGGTTGATCATCAGGCACACATAACCAGCGCCCGCAAATACCTCCGGGTTCCAGCGGTAGCCCCACGCGTTGGACCACATTGTCTCCGGCCCGCCGTGCAGCACCACCAGCAGCGGATACTTCTTCGTGGGGTCAAACGCGGGCGGCCGCACCAGCATGGCGCCAATCTTGACGCCGTCCGCAGCGGTAAATGAAAACGTCTCCGTTGCGCTCAGATCCAGCTGGGCGAGCGCCGCATCATTGTGGTGCGACAGTTGCCGCACATTCGTGCCGTCGGCGTTCGCGGCAAACACTTCGGCCGGCATGGTAAGATTCGTGCGCTCGAAGGCCAGCGTCTTGCCATCCGCGCTCAGCGAAATGCTCGCATTGAAAGTTCCGGCGACCAGCTTCCTTGGCTCCGCGCCGGGCGTCGCGCTCATCACATACACCGGCTGCAGCGTCTCGTCTTCCGCCGTAAAGTAAATGCTTTTGCTATCCGCCGACCACACCAGATTCGCCGCGCTACGGTCAAAATTATCCGTCAGGCTCTGGACCTTGCCGGATTGCCGTTCGTACCGCATTACGCGCCAGCGATCCGATTCGTACCCCGGCGTGATTTGCGCGTGATAGGCGATGTATTTGCCATCCGGCGAATACACCGGATTGCCGTCGAAGCCCGGATTACTGGTGATCTTCTTCGCTTCGCCGCCGGCCACCGGCACCAGAAAGAGGTCGCCGTTCGTGCTGGTGGCTTCCATCTTGTCGGTAACCGCGGTAAAGCAAAGCTCCGCGCTGTCCGGCGAAAAGTTTATGTCCTCGGGGCCGCCGCGCTCATCGGGAGGTGTGTTGTAGTCCGCGCCGGGAATCAAATCGCGCGGCGCGGCGCTGCCGTCCACCGGAACGACGAACAGATGCGCGCGCTTGCCGTCCCACCAGTGCGTCCAGTGGCGATACAGCAACTGCTCATAAGAACGCGCCTTCACCTTGGATTTTTCTTTGTCTGCGTCTCGCGCGCTGTTGCACGCGTCGTCTTTGCAATCCGGGTATACCGCAGAAGTGAACGCAATGGTTTTTCCGTCCGGCGAAAATTTTACGACATCGGCGCCGCCGGAAAGGTGCGTCAGTTCGCGCGCTTCGCCGCCATCCATGGGCAGCAAGTACACCTGCGAATTTCCATCGCGCGAAGAGAGAAACGCCAGCGTCTTTCCATCCGGAGACCATGCTGGCGAGGAATCGTGTCCGCCGCTGGTCAGTTGCAGCGCGTCGCCGCCCGAGGTGCGCACCGCCCAGATGTTCGTCACGTTGCGGTTGGCGTCCATGTCCGGCGTGGAGAGCGCATAAGCAATCCATTGCCCGTCGGGAGAAATCACCGGCTCGCTGACGCGATGTATTTTGATCAAATCATCAAAGGTGATTGCGCGCTTGGCGCTGGTTTGCGCCGCGGTACGCGTTGCACGCGCAGTTAGCGCGCAGCATGGCCAAACCACGGCACAGAGAATCATCACTCGCGAGATCGTACGCGTCATCCAATCGCTCCTCAGCGCGCGGGCGAGTTACCCAAGTTGCGTTACCCAACGCATCTTTATGTGTACGGCAGATGTTGTCACGATTCGCGGGCTATTCCAAGAAGTGGTTACACGGTAGTCATCCAGTACGGCGCAGGCCGGTTTGCTACAATGTCCGCGGTTTCCTCACCCACGAAACCTTGGAGAAATTACTGAGATGAATCGCTGGATTCTCGTCTCGCGCACCGCGTTGCTGCTGCTCTTCGGCCTTGCCGTCACCTCGGGTCACGTTTACGCGCAAGCGCGGAGCGCTGCGTCCACGAAACCGCGTGCACGCGACCTTGGAGTCCCTTTCGATGGCACGCCTGGCGCGCTCAACGCCATCACCGACGTTGCCGGCGTCACCGTCGGCGAGACCACGCTCATCTCCGGCAGCGGAAAACTCGTCGTCGGGCAAGGCCCCGTGCGCACCGGAGTGACCGCCGTGCTGCCGCGCGGCAAAGACTCCATGAACAATCCCGTTTTCGCCGGCTGGTTTTCGCAAAACGGCAACGGCGAAATGACCGGCACAACGTGGGTCGAGGAATCGGGCTTCCTCGAAGGGCCGGTGATGATCACCAACACGCACAGCGTTGGGGTGGTGCGCGATGCGGTGATTCAGTGGCGCGTGAGCCACGGTCAGCCAGATCCCACATCGTATTGGTGGTCGCTCCCGGTGGTGGCGGAAACTTGGGATGGCTGGCTCAACGATATCAACGGTTTTCACGTCAAGCCCGAACACGTCTTTCAGGCCATCGATTCCGCGTCCGGCGGCGCGGTGCCGGAAGGCAACGTGGGCGGCGGGACGGGAATGGTGTGCAACGAATTCAAGGGCGGAACGGGAACGTCTTCGCGCAAGCTGGCGGCTAAGGACGGCGGCTATACCGTCGGCGTGCTGGTGCAGTGCAACTACGGCGCGCGGCCGAATCTGCGTGTCGCCGGTGTGCCGGTGGGCAAAGAGATTCCCCAGAATGCCGCTTATGCCGACACGTCGTTCGCCAGCATGGATCGCGGCTCGATCATCGTGGTGGTGGCTACCGACGCGCCGCTCGTGGGGCACCAGTTGAAGCGGTTGGCGCGGCGTGTGACTCTCGGCCTCGGTCGTGACGGCAGCATTTCCGGCAACGGATCCGGCGATATCTTTATCGCCTTCTCGACGGCAAACTCCGGCGCCGCAGCCGCTGACCATGTGGTGGATCTGAAGATGCTTCCCAACGACAAGATGGATGGGCTCTTCGCCGCCACGGTACAGGCCACCGAAGAGGCCATCATCAACGCCATGGTGGCTGCGGAAACCATGACTGGCATCGACGACCACAAAGTGATCGCCTTGCCGCACGAACGCTTGCGCGAAGTATTGAAGAAATACAATCGGCTGAATCCGTGAAGCCATTCGCGGCTGCGGTGAATCTAACCGCTTGCAGCTTGTCCGGGCGAATGCGGCGGGTGCACGCGTAGCCAAAAAAGCGCCATAAACATATCGTCATGAAAATGCCGCCATGAAGACGTGCCCATGAACAGGTCCCTGCTGAAAAATTTTCGTCGCAACAAGGATTTGCGCGCGTGTGCGTTATGGCTCCTCGTGGGCGTGAGTGTTCTGGTGTGTGTGGCGCTGGGTGCCTGCAGGCGGGGCCAGCCGGCGCTGGCCATTACCCACGTTACGCTGATCGATATGACCGGCGCGCCGCCGCAGCGCGACATGACCGTGTTGATTGTGCGGGACAAGATTGCCGCGGTTACGCCTTCGGAGTCCGATGACGTTCCGTGGAGCGCCACGGTCATCGATGGCCACGATAAATACCTGATTCCTGGGCTGGCCGACATGCACGTGCACTTGACGGCGGCGGGCGAGCCATCCGGCAGCCGGGAGTTCATGATCCCGCTGCTGCTGGCGAACGGCATCACCACCGTGCGCGATATGGGCGGTTATCTCGATGCGCTGTTGCCGCTGCGGCGGGAGATTGAGTCGGGCAAGCGTGTTGGCCCGCGCATCGTGCTGGCGGGGCCATACCTCGATGGCAATCCGCCGGCGTTTCAGCCTTCGCTGGTGGTCACCAACAAGGTGCAGGCCAGCGACGACGTGAAGGACCTGATTCGCCGCGGCGTGGACTTCATCAAGGTGCAATCGAACCTCAGCCGCGATGCGTACTTCGCCATCGCGGAGACCAGCAAGGCGGAACATGCCTCCTTTGTGGGGCATGTGCCGGATCGCGTTACCGCGGCGGAGGCTTCCGAAGCGGGGCAACGGAGCATCGAGCATCTGACGGGCGTGCTACGCGGGTGCTCGAGCGATGAACCGAAGCTGATGCGCGAGCAGTTTCTCGCGGCTACGGGACGCGAGAAGCATGTTTCCTCCGCGACGCGGCAGGACGATTGGGACGGTGAGCTGCTGCAGACGTTTTCCGAGGAACGCGCGCACGCGTTGCTGGAGGAGTTTCTAGCCAACGGCACATGGCAGACGCCCACGCTGGTGCTGCTGCGCAACGATGCGTATCCTGGCGAGCACCAGCCGGACGCGAATGATGCGCGGCTCAAGTACGTGCCGCAGGCGGTGCGTCAACGGTGGACGCAGAATCTGGCGCAGCTGGATGCGCACGCCACGGCACGCGACTATGCGGAGCGTGCGGGTCTGATGGACAAGTCCGAGTACGTGGTGCGGGAGATGCAACGGGTTGGGGTGAACGTGCTGGCGGGTACCGATTCGCCTGCGCCCTTTGTGTATCCGGGATTTGCGTTGCACGATGAGTTGGCATTGCTGGTGGAGAGCGGGTTTACGCCGATGGCGGCGTTGCAGGCGGCCACCAGTCGCGCGGCGGAATTCATGGGGAGGAGCGCGACCCAGGGAACGATTGAGAAGGGGAAGTTCGCGGATTTGGTGTTGCTCGATGAGAATCCGTTGGCGGATATCCGGAATGCGGGGCGGATTCGGGCGGTGGTGGTTCGGGGCAAGGCTCTGGATCGGGCGGCGCTGGATGGGATGCTGGCGGCGGTCGAGAGATTTGCGGCGGCGCATTAGTGGTGGGCATAGATTTGTTGCGATTGGTGAGTCCCGTACGAATTGTTCGGCTGCCATGCCAAGTAACGGCGCTGCCGTACTACGGCTTACAAAGGCAGTAGTCGTGTTACGAGTACAGGTTTTCCGGTGCGAGTTATTGTGCGGAAACCAAACCCGCCCATGCGGAGATTGGCGTTCCCAGGGAAAAGCAATCGCCTGAGAAGTACCAAAACTTCCTTGGAGATGTACGGGCAAGGCGGTATGGGCTGGGTGGGGGCGGCGACATATTCTTGTGGGCGATTTCTACTCCAGGAGGATTGCCATGAAGATTGGAAAGGTACTGGGGGCCACGAGTTTGTTTCTGTTGATGGGGGTGGCGGGACCGGCGGCTTGGGCGCAAGACGACAAACCGGCGGATCGGCCAGCGGAAAAGCCTGCCGAAAAAACTGCGGAGAAACCAGCCGAAAAGCCGGCGGAGCACCCACGCGATACGCCGGACAAGCCGGCCGAGAAGCCGCGAGATGATGCCCATCCGGCGGCGCCCGCGAAGCAAGATGAACATGCCAAGGTGGACGCGAGCCATGCGCAGGGCGGCGCGCACCGGATTCCGGACGACAAATTTAAGGCGCACTTTGGGCAACAGCACCACTTCCACGTGGGGCATCCGCAGATGGTGGGCGGCCACTACCAGTTTGCCTATGGCGGATATAACTTCTATTTCACACAGCCCTGGCCGGTAGGATGGGGCTATGACGACGACGTGTATATCGTGGACATAGGCGGCGTGTATTACCTGATGGATGCGGTGCATCCGGGCGTGCAGTTGTCGCTGGACGTGGTGCTCTAAGAGGACGCGTTAGGAACGCAATCTGGGCGGGCCGTTGCCGATCTTGGTCGGGGCTGCTCGCCCTTTTCATTTGTCCCTTTCATTTGTCTTTTTTATCTGACGGTCCCCCGCGGTGGCGAGCTTTGCCGAAACTTTCCCACATGCAGGAACACCACTGACGAAGTGCAGGGTTCTCTCTATGGGCGGCGGGAGTGCCAAGTGAGAGTATTCACGACGTGAAATGGAGGCATCGCCGCTTCGCGTGGGGCGCTGCGTCTCGCAAGCACTTGGGATGGTGGAGAGTTAGAGCTAGCGAAAAGGAGAAATGCGATGCCAATTTTGACGTGGGTATTTTTGGGGCTGATTGCCGGCTTTATCGGCAGCAAGATCGTGAACCGGACGGGCGAGGGATTGTTGCTGGATATCGTGCTCGGGGTGGTTGGCGCGGTGATCGGCGGTTGGTTGTTTAACACGTTTGGGCATTCGGGCGTGAGCGGGTTGAACCTGTATAGCATTATGGTGGCGGTGGTTGGAGCGATTGTGGTGCTGGTGGTTTATCATGCGCTGGTGGGCGGGAGACGGCGGCTGGCGTAGGTTGCGTCAGGCATTAGGATTTGCGAGGGCCGCTCGGAGTCGGGCGGCCTTTTTTATTTTTGGTTGACGCGAAAACAGGAATAATCAGTACGGTTGCAGGAAACGGATTGCCTCATCGCATCGATGTTCAGGAGTAGCGACTTCGACCTGCCTTGGCGACGTGCCACTACCTGTGGAGTGAATCCCGAAATACAGACTGAAAGTTCTTCCAAGAGCGGATCTTCTGCCGAGGAATTTCTGTTGCTTGTGATTGGTGGGATTTCGCACGATAATCGCGTGTCTTTGCTTTCGGTGCGGTACGAGAAACTAGGAAACACCGGGAAAGCAACGCGGGGAGAACTTGTGCCTGTAGGAACGGCTTTTCATGAACGGACGCTGGCGCTTTGCGAGAGTTTGAATTATCGCGAATGGTCGGGGTACTACACCGTGGGCGTGTACGAGATGCACCACGAGCATGAGTACAACGCCATTCGCAATTCGGCGGCGCTGATCGATATTTCTCCGCTCTTCAAATACCGCATTACCGGCAGGGACGCGACGCGCTTTGTGAATCGCGTGATTACGCGCGACATTCAAAAGGTGGCGCAGGATCAGGTGATTTATTGCTGCTGGTGCGATCCGCAGGGACACGTGATCGACGATGGGACGATCACGCGACTGGGGGAGAACGAGTATCGCTGGACGGCGGCGGATCCGAGTTTGCGCTGGTTTCAGCAAAACTCCTTGGGACTGGACGTGCAAATTGCGGATATTTCCGAGCAGATGGCCGCGCTGGCGGTGCAGGGGCCGACGTCGGGGCGCTTGCTGCAGGCCGTGAGCACCGCGCCGATCGCCGGGCTGAAATATTTTCGCGTGACGCGGGGGAAGATTGGCGGCGTGGCGGTGGATATTTCGCGCACCGGGTATACGGGAGACCTGGGTTACGAGATTTGGATGCCGTGGAAGGATGCGGTGAAGGTGTGGGACGCGATTGTGACCAAGGGGAAGGCGTTTGAGGTGCATCCGGCGGGGATGATTGCGCTGGATATGGCGCGCATTGAAGCGGGATTGATTTTGATTGAAGTGGATTATATTTCGAGCAAGCGGGCGATGATCGAGCAGCAGAAATATGCGCCGAGCGAAATTGGGCTCGGGAAATTGGTGGATTTGAAGAAAGAGAATTTTGTGGGGCGCGAGGCGCTGGCCGCGGAAGCGAAAAAAGGCGCGGCGCGGTCGCTCGTGGGACTCGAGATCAATTGGAACGAAGTGGAAGCGCTGTATGAGAAGGCGGGCCTCGCGCCGCAGGTGCCCAGCATGGCGAGCCGCGTAGCGGTGCCGGTCTATCGCAACGGGAAGCACGTCGGTAAGGCCACGAGCACGACGTGGTCGCCCACGCTAAAGAAGATGATCGCGCTGGCGTGCGTTTCGCGGGAGTGTGCGGCGCTCGGGAGCACGTTGCAGGTGGAGATGACTGTCGAGGCGGTGCGGCATACGGTTTCGGCGAAGGTGGTGGCTACGCCGTTTTTTAATCCAGCGCGCAAGACTGCGCTGCTGGCTTAGGCTTATCCCTCGAGGCCTGTCATTCCGAAGGCCGGGTTTGCCGAGGAATCTGTTTTTTCTTCGCCTATACCCCCGTTGAGTAATTTTTCAGCAACCTGTTAGAGTTTTGTGGTGGCGAAACTTCCCCTTGCGGTTATTCCTGCATTTGAACCTTTTCCTTTCTTTAGAAGCGGGCATGCGATGACCATTGCGGCGGTGTATTGGCCGCGGCGATTTGCGTTGCCGGCGGCGGAGGAGCGGCTGTTTCGCGTGGATGCGTGGTCGCAGATTTTGGGCAAATGTCACTGGCAGGCGAGCGCGCGCGGGGATGCGCCGTGCATCGTGATTGTGCATGGGCTGGAGGGCTCGGCGGAATCGGGTTATGCGCGGGGCATTGCGGAGAAAGCGTTTGCGCGGGGTTATCACGTGGTGCGGCTGAACCAGCGGAATTGCGGCGGGACGGAGCAGCTCACGCCGACGCTGTATAACTCCGGCATGAGTGGGGATTATCGCGCGGTGCTGGAGGAGTTGGTTGGCGTGGATGCTGTGCGCGAGGTGTTTTTTGTTGGATATTCCATGGGCGGGAACTTGGTGCTGAAGATGGCGGGGGAGTTTGGCGCGGCGCCGCCGGCGGAGTTGCGCGGCGTTTGCGGAGTTTGTCCGGCGCTGGATTTGGCGGCGTGCGCGGATGCGCTGGAGCGGCGGGATAATTATCTGTATGAGCGGCATTTTGTGGGCGGGTTGTTGGCGCGGTATGACCGGAAGAGGAAATTCTTTCCGGATCGGTATGCGCCAGTGACGCGGAAGATTAGCACGGTGCGGGAATTTGACGATGCGATTACGGCGCCGGCGGCGGGATATCGCGATGCTGAGGATTATTACGAGCGTGCCAGCGCGAAGAACGTGATGGGAGAGATTCGCGTGCCGACGCTGGTGATTACCGCTGAGGATGATCCGTTTGTGCCGTATGTGTCGTTTCTGGCGGCGGGCATTAACAAGTTGGAGTGGGTGCGATTTGAGGCGCCGTTACATGGCGGCCATTGCGCGTTTATCTCGCGGCATGGCGGAATGGAGAGATTTTGGGCGGAGACGCGGGTGGTGGAATTTTGTGAGGGAGTGCGGGCGGGTGATGTAGCGGCCGCCTTCTGCCTGCCCCGGTGAAACGGGGAGGCGGTCGCCTTTCGTAGCACAGGCACTCCTGCCTGTGCGCGGTCTTCGCAACACCCCAAAACTCCACACGCCAGCCCCCCACATTGCAGCTACGAGTGGAAGGGGTCGGGTTGCGGGGTGGTGGGATTTGGTTCGGGGCTGGGGATGTCGAGGTTGACGACTACGGGCTCCTGGCCGCTGCGGACGATAACCGCTTCGACCGGTTCGTCTTTTTTGGCGTTTAGTTCTTGGTGCGGGACGTACGGCGGGACGTAGACGAAATCGCCCGGGCCGGCTTCGTCGACGAATTCCAGGCGCGCGCCCCAGCGGAAACGGGCGCGTCCGCGCACGATGTAGATTACGGTTTCAACTTCGCCGTGATGATGCGGACCAGTTTTGGCGTCGGGATGAACGACCACCGTGCCAGCCCAGAGTCTTTGCGCCCCGACGCGGGCGTGAGAGATGGCTTCGGCGCGGGTCATGCCGGGGGTTTGCGGCGTGTTGGTGTCGAGATGGTTGGCGCGCACGATGCGCAGGCCGTGCTGTTGCCAGTCGGGTTCGTTGGTTGGTTGCTCGGTTGGCATGGCGTGGCGATTCTGTTTCTACGCTAAGTCCAGCGGTTTTTCCAGGGACGCTTGGAAGCCTTTGGTTAGGAGTTGGGCGGGGCCATCTTGCCTGATGACCATATCGTCTTCGCAGCGCAGGCCGAATTCGCCGGGGATGTAGATGCCGGGTTCGTTCGAAAAGGTCATATTGGGTTCGAGCGTGGTGGTGCTGGCGCGAACTAAATAAGGATGCTCGTGGCCATCGAGGCCGATGCCGTGGCCCAGGCGATGGGTGAAAAATTTGTAGTCGGGGCCGTAGCCGGCGGCGGTGACGACGGCGCGGGCGCCATCGTCTACGGTACCGGAAAGT
>PMOV01000191.1 GCA_003161195.1 Acidobacteriota bacterium
GCTTCTTCGCGCAACAGCCTGCGCACGTTGCCGATTTCGTCGTAGATGGTTTCGAGCGGGACGTCGCTGGTCATGACGCGCGGCAGATAATTTTGCAAGACGGCGCCGAAGAGGCCACTGAAAACGGTGACGAGCAGCAGCCACATCAGCACTTGCGTCATGGTGCCGCCGAAGCGGAAACCGCCGTGGAAGAGAATCATCGGCAGGCTGAGCAGGCCAAGCCACAAATGGCCGCGCATCCAGGCCTGCGCGCGGCCCAGACGCCAGACGGGTACACGTTTGCGGGCGCCGAGCAGCGCGGCAAAAATCATGAAGCCGAAACCGACAATGCCGAAGAACAGACCGACGGCGCTGCCACCGCTGGGGCGCGGTGCGGCGTTCAGCGCGTAGACGGTGTAGCCGATCGCCGAGGCTACAAAAATCACCAGCGATGCGAGAGCCCACGCGCGTTGTGATTTGTCGATCTTCATGGCATGCGGCGCAACATATTATTTGGTCGAGGCCTGGCCGATCATATCGGCGAAAAATGTTTTCGGATCCACGCGGTGCGCCGCGTCGTGCGGGCAGGCGTAGACACAGCTGGGCTCTTTCAAGTGCGTGCAAAGATCGCAGGACGTAGCTTTTTGTTTTACTGCGGCTTTCTTGCGCCCGGGGTGCGCCAAATCGTCGACTATCACCTCAAAGGGATGAAGATTGATGTTGCCGTAGGGGCAATTTCGCGCGCACAAGCCGCAGCCGATGCACCAATCCTCGATGATCACTTCGAGCGAATTGCGGCGCCGAATTGAGCCGACCGGGCAGCCCACCATGCACAACGGGTCGCGGCATTGGCGACAACTGGTGGCCACCAAGAATTGATCAAAGCGGAGGCCCTCGCGCACCAGACGTGTCACGCCATTGTGCGCATCGGCGCAGGCATTTACGCAGGCGTCGCAGCGCGTGCAATTTTCCAGATCGAGCACCAGCAGGCTTTGCGCTTCCATTAAGCCTTGGGACAGGAATTGATCGATGGGCACGCTGTGCAGCATTTGCATGCGCTGCTGGTTGGCTTGTTGGCGTTCCTCGGCGACCGCGGCGAGGCCGGCGCGCACCGTGGGGAAGCGCTCGATCATCTGGCGGAAGTCATCGCCGGAGATGCGTACGACTTCCACGTGATCGAGCGCCGTGCAGGTGGCAGTGCGGACGCCGCCGCCCAGCAGGCCGATTTCGCCAAAATAGTCGCCGCGGGAAAGGTAGGCCAGCACCAGTTCGCCGCCGGGATAACTTTCGGAAATTTTCACGAAGCCGATGCGCACGAGGTAAAAACAGTCGGCCGCATCGCCTTGGCGCGCGATCACTTGGCCCGGCGCGTAGCGTTGCAGCTCCACGCTTTCTTTCAGGTGCGCGATGAAATCGGGCGACAAGTCCGCGAACATGGGAACGCCGCGGAGGTGATTCTCGAGCGCGCGCCGCCGGTAGTTGGCGTCAATTTGCGCCCGGAACGTTTTGTTTTTCAGCATGATGTCCAGGACGTTGCGGAGCATTTCGTAGGCCACGACGTCGGACTCCGCGCGGACGGTGGCCGAGCGCGGATAAAAATTCATGCACGTCATTTCGCCGAAGAGGTCGCCGGGACCGAGTTCCGCCACCGGGCTGCCGTAATTCAAGTCCACGCTGGCGTCGATGGGAATGGTGCGGTCACGCCGTTCGTCGTCGCGCTTGTCTTCCGTGCGGGAGACCAGCGAACTGGTGAGCTTCTTGAAGAAGCCTTTCGCGCCGCCGTCGGTTTTTACGTGGGCAATTGGGGTGGAGATCGAGACTTGCGCGCGGCCTTCCAATAGGTAGAACGCCGTGGAGCCAAAGTCGCCTTCCTTGCAAATGAGTTCGCCGGCGCGGAAGCGGCGCTTCACAATTGCGCCGGTGTTCAATTCGAGGAATGTGCCCGAGACGCCTTTGAACACCGGGATTTGCAGCAGTTCCTCGGCGTCGAATATTTGTGCGTCCGCGGTCTTGGCGATCGCTGTGCCGGCCACGCCGCGATTCGTCAGTGCGCCGGTGGGGCAGGAGACCATGCACTCGCCGCAAGAAATGCATGTGGAATCGCCCATGGGAGCGTTCAGATCGAAGGCAATTCCCGCTGCGTAGCCTTTGCCCATGCGTCCGAGGACAAAATTGTTTTTGATTTCGTCGCAGCCGCGGATGCAGCGGTCGCACAAGATGCAGGCATCGTGATCGACGGCGATGGCCAGCGAGGAGTCGTCGTGCCCGCGCGCCACGCTGCGCTTGGCAAAGCGCGGCTGCGTAATTCCCGCGGCTTTGGCCTGTGTCTCGAGTTCGCAATCGCCGGAATGCTGTTGGCGGGCGCAGGGCGTCGGGTGATCGGACATGAGCAACTCGAGCACCGTTTTGCGCGCGCCCAATACTTTTTCCGAAGCCGTGACCACCTTCATTCCCGGCTCGCAAGGGCGCACGCACGCCGCCGAGAGCACGCGGCCGCCGGCGTCCACCAGGCACAGGCGGCAGACTCCCACGGGCGTTTCATTCTGCAAATGGCACAGCGTGGGAATGGGGATGCCGCTCATGCGTGCCGCGTCAAACACGCTGGTCCCGTTGGGCACGCGCACGGGGCGTCCGTCAATCGTCAGGTCAACCAGTCCCGGAGGTGTGGCTGCGGTGGTCATAAAATTTTGGTTAGGGGCGGATCCCCACGCGGTTCGCTTCTCCCGCGCGCACCGCCGGTGTATGGCAAATCCCGCTAGGGCATTGGCCCTGCAAAACGTGGGCGTCCACCTCCGCGCGAAAGTGTTTTAGCACCGACTGAATCGGCGCGGGCACAATCTGCCCTAGCCCGCAGATGGACGCCAGCCCCATCGCCGCGGACAGCTCATCGAGCAGCACCAGGTCGCCGCGGTACTGTGGCTCCGGCAGCGGCCCTTGCGTCCAGCGCACCAGCAAATCCGTCATTTTCTGCGAACCCACGCGACACGGTACACATTTCCCGCACGATTCGTTGCGATAAAAACGCACGGCGTTCAGCGCCATGTCCAGCATGCAGGTGGTGTTGTCGCATACCACGATGGCGCCCGAACCCAGCATGGAGCCGGCATCCGCCAGGGCCTTGAAATCGAGCCGCACGTCCACCATGGACGCCGGCAAATATCCCGACGACGGCCCCGACGGCGCAAACGCTTTTAATGTGCGCCCGCCGCGGATGCCGCCCGCGTGATTAAAGAGCACCTCGCGCATGGTCGTGCCCATGGGCACCTCGAATACCCCGGGCTTGGCCACCTGGCCGCTGACGCCGACGAATTTCCAGCCGCGCGAACCGGCTTGGCCCTGCGCTTTGAACCACTCCACGCCGCGGCCCAGAATCTGCGGCACGTTCACGAAAGTCTCGACGTTGTTCAGCACCGTGGGCTTGCCGAATAATCCCGCCGCCACGGGAAAGGGGGGCTTGTTGCGCGGCTCGGCGCGATGCCCTTCAATCGCCTCGATCAGCGCGGTCTCTTCGCCGCAAATGTATCCACCCGGGCTGACGAACACCTGCAAATCAAAATCCAGCCCGCTCTGCAAAATATTTTTGCCGAGTAACCCGAGCTGATAGCAGCGCCGCAGCTCTTCGCCGAGAATCTCTTCCTGCGGGTGATATTCGTGCCGGATATACAAAATCCCGGTCTTGGCCCCCGTTACCAGGCCCGCTATGGCCATGCCTTCGATCAGCAGATGCGGCAAATGGGTCATGATAAAGCGGTCTTTGATGGTCCCCGGTTCGCTCTCATCCGCGTTGCACACCACGTACTTCGGCGTGCCGGGCTCTTTGCGCACCAAATCCCACTTGAGGCTGGTCGGAAATCCTGCCCCGCCCATGCCGCGCAATTCGGATAACTTTAGTTCGCTGAGAACGCGCTCAAAGGCCTTGCTCTGCGTCAAGTCCATCAGCACGCGATACTTTTCACCAATCGCATCGTCACCGGCGTATGGGTCGGAGGCGCAGGCCGCGCGTCCCGCCGCCGGGTGATCCTCGTGCAGCGCATCGCCGCGCAACGCTGTGCGGGTAATCTGTTCGGCTCGGTCTGCGGAAACTTCCGTGAAGATCTGATCGTTGATCGCCACCGCCGGCGCGATATCGCAACGCCCCAGGCAAGACACGTCGCGAATCTGCACCTCCTCCGCACGCGAACCCGCAAAGCGCCGCTCCAGCTCCGCTCGCAGCTCCGGCGCGCCATTCAGATGGCAGCTCATGTCCGCGCAGACCCGCACCTCGGCCCGCGCCGGCATCGCCAGATGGAAATGCGGATAAAAGCTCGCCACGCTATGAATCTGGTACAGGGGCATTTGGGTGCGTTGCGACAAGCCTTCGAGTTCCGCCCTGGGCAGAAAGCCGTGCCGCAGCTGTATGGCGCGTAGGTCGTCGAAAATCACGGCGCTTCCACCCGTGTGCCTGGTCGCAAGATTAAAATTTACGCGGACTGGTCTCCGCGCGTCGTTATTAAGGAGAGTTAAATCCCCTGCATACTAACGGTGGGTCGCAAAACTGTAAAGGTCCGTTTCGCATCGACCCCATCGTGGCCGCAACCGTCAATGAGGGGCTAGGAGATCGCTAGCGTGCCTGGGCCGAGTTTGTCGGCTCCCGATTTTCCCACCATCCCTCTACAGGCAACACTGTATCGTCCGCGCATCAAACTTCCCTAGAATGGGTTAGCAGAATTGAGCTCGTAGGCCCCGTTTCAAAAAATGCGCCTCGCTGATCCGCGCCCGCGTGACCGGAACGCCGTACCGGGCATACAAAGGATGAGCAGGCAGAAGGAAGCACCATGCGCACCGCAGTGGCAATTCGTTCGTTGCTGTTTTGCATAGTTTTGATGGGCTTTTCCGCTGCAGCTACTTTTGCACAGATTGGGATTGGCATTTCGGTAGGGTTCGGTCCTCCGGCACTTCCGGTGTACGAACAACCGATCTGCCCGGTGGACGGCTACCTTTGGACTCCCGGCTATTGGGATTATTCCGATGACGGCGGTTATTTCTGGGTTCCCGGAACTTGGGTCGAACCACCCGAGGTGGGGTTTCTGTGGACCCCCGGCTACTGGGGTTGGGGCGACGGTGGTTTCTTCTTCCATACCGGCTATTGGGGACCACACATTGGCTTCTACGGCGGGATCAACTATGGGTTCGGCTATTTCGGCCACGGGTATGAAGGCGGGCGCTGGGATGGCGGACACTTCTTTTACAATACCGAAGTGAATCGCGTGGACGTCAACGTCCACAACACGTACGTGTCGCATGTCAGCGTCGATGTCAACAACCATGTCAGCTATAACGGCCACGGCGGCGTCGATGCCCGCCCGTCCGCAGAAGAGCAGCGCTATGATGGCGAACGACACGTTGGTCCCATAGCCGCGCAAACCCAGCACGTACAGGAAGCGCGCTCCAATCCGCAGCTCCGCGCTTCCGTCAACCAGGGTCGGCCGTCCATCGCGGCTACCTCGCGTCCCGGGGACTTCAAGGGCGGCGTCGTAGCCGCTCGCGAAGCCGGCGGTACATATCATGCTCCGGAACGCGGCGCCGCTAACGGCGGCGGCCATCCCAATCCCGCGCATGCCAGCGAGATCGATGCGCACAAGCCCAGTCCCGTGAACAGCGGCGATGCTAACCGCGACCAGAAGTATCAGCAGCAACAGCAAAAACTGGCCGACAAGCAGAATCAAGAGCACCAGAAGCTGCAGCAACAGCAGGAAAGAGAACACCAGCAAGCGCAGCAGAAGAACTACAACGACCAGCAGAAGCAGCAGATGGAGCAGCGCCATCAGCAGCAGACGCAGCAGCTCGAGGAGAAGCACACCACTGAGCAGCAGCACCTGCAGCAGCGCCAGGCGCCGGCCTCACATCCCGCCGGCGGCGGCCGTCCGCACTAGCCTGAACGCCTGGGCCTTCCGGGGTGACTTACCTTTTGCGTTTTTGCAGAGGGTGGCCATCCCGGCGCCTAAGCGCAACTTCGTATCCCCTCGGAATCCGTCGGCGGAGTTTTCTCCCGCACTTCGTTATTTCGTTTCCTGTTGTACCTCGATGAACATGTCCCCTGCTTACCTCGATAAGAATGTTCCCTAGACTGCTGGCTCCAACAGGAGGCGGCGGAACGTTTCGGGCGCACGCTGGCGGCGGAGCATCTGGCTTTGGAGCATCGTTTGCCGGTGGATGCCGCGGCGCTGGATGCTGGAAGCGGGCTTGCTAGGGTCGCTACCTGCAACTGCTGCCGCCGCGGCTGCCACGGCACGCGCGGCAAAGCCCGCTTGTGCGCAGATGCGGATGGCTCGCTGGAAGTGCGTTACCGCGGCAAGTGCTTGGAATGGCGCGAGATTCCCGCGCCGCCAAAAAATCCGCCTGCGGCAGCCTCCGCGGTGCCCGCACGGTACGTGCATGGAGGGGACATTTTAAACGAGCTTTGATAATTCTCGAATTAAAGTGTTGACCGAATGGCACTTAAACGTGTAGCGTAATAGGGTTTCGCGAGTATCGTTTTTGTTCCTTAAAGCATCTATATAGAAGTGTATTTCCGCTTGTTTCCGGGCTTTTGACGCGACAGGGGCACTGGCGCGGCGGGACCATGCGACGCTGGGCGCGGGGCAATGTTTTTCACCAAACTTCGGTGAGTGGGACGTGCTGCGATTCGCAGAAGGGTGCACGAGTCTGTTCAGGTACGCGCGACAGCCTGGTTTGGTCGCAGCCTAGCACGTGCTGCGCGTCCGAAGTAATTTTGGTTCTTTTGGATTTTGCAGTACCGAGTTTGGGAGGATTTCGTGGCCGCAGTAGGTTTGGAAGAAAAATACGAAGCAGTCAAGCAGCTCATTGTCGTTGGCAAAGAGCGCGGCTACCTGCTGTACGACGAAGTAAACGATTCGCTTCCCGCGGAAGTGCATTCCTCGGAGGAAATCGACGATCTGCTCACCACCTTTGAGCGCAACGGTATCGAGATTTACGAAGACGCCGCTTCCGCCAAGGCCGCTCGTGCCGTCGAAGTCTCCACCGAACCGGGCGAACGCGACGCTATCGGCAAGGACGACGTCCACTCGGACGAGGGCAGCAGCGAGCTGGACTTGACTCCTGGCTCTCTCGAAAAAACCAACGATCCCGTGCGCATGTACCTCCGCGAAATGGGCACCGTGCCTTTGCTGACGCGCGAAGGTGAAGTTACCATTGCCAAACGCATCGAGCGCGGCCAGCTCGTGGTGATGAAGTCCATCACCCGCTCGCCGATCGTCATCAAGGAATTGATTGCCGTCGGCGAGGATCTGCGCCAGGGTGCCCGCTCTATCAAGGAAATCGTCATCTTTGACGATGAAGAGCTGACCGAAGAAAAAATCGCCAACAAGACCAAGCAGACCCTGAAGTACATCGAAAAGATCGCCAAGCTTTACGACCTTGCGCTGAAGCAAGCGTCCAAACTCGATAAAACTCCCAAGGCCAAGAAGAAGCCCTACATCCGCGCCAAGTGGGAGGTCGCCCGCACCCGCGTGGAGATTTCCCTGGCCATTCGCGCCATCGAATTCAATTTGTTCGAAAGAAAGCGTCTGATTGACAAGATGCGCGGCACCGTCGAGCGCCTGCAGTCCCTCGAACGCGAGGCCGGTCGTCTCGAACGCCGTGCCGATGTCGCCAAGGGCGATGTCGCCGCCGAGGCCCGCAAAGAACTGCGCACGCGCCGCACCGAACTAAAAGACATCGAAGACGCCAGCGAAGTCGGTCTGACCGAACTCAAGCGCACCCTCACCTTTATTCACCGCGGCGAAGCCGAAGCCGAACAAGCCAAGAAGGAACTGATCGAGGCTAACTTGCGCCTCGTCGTCTCCATCGCCAAGAAATACACCAACCGCGGATTGCAGTTCCTCGACTTGATTCAAGAGGGCAACATCGGCTTGATGAAGGNNCGCATCCCGGTGCACATGATCGAAACCATCAACAAGCTGGTACGCACCAGCCGCCAGCTGGTCCAAGAGCTCGGCCGCGAACCGACCAGCGAAGAAATCGCCAAGCGCATGGACATTCCGGTGTCCAAGGTCCGCAAAATCCTGAAGATCGCGCAAGAACCAATTTCTCTCGAAACGCCCATCGGCGAAGAGGAAGATTCGCATCTCGGCGACTTCATCGAAGACAAGGCGGTAGTCTCGCCGTCCGATGCGGTGATCAACCTCAACCTGAAGGAACAGACCTCTTCGGTTCTGAAGACGCTTACGCCGCGCGAAGAAAAAGTCATCAAGATGCGTTTCGGCCTGGACGACGGCAGCGAGCACACGCTGGAAGAGGTAGGCCAGTCTTTCGCGGTCACCCGTGAACGCATCCGCCAGATCGAAGCCAAAGCCCTGCGCAAGCTGCGTCATCCATCACGCTCGCGCAAACTCCGCGCCTTCCTCGAAGGCCCGTCCCGCGATTACCTCTAGAGAGCGCCGTACGACGCACGCAGTAAAAGCGAAACGCCTCCGGAAACCTTGGAGGCGTTTTCATTTTCTACGGAACTCGAGATCCGTTTCGTCTCTTCTGCCCCGTGCGGGGTACGTTCGGACGGTAGAATGGTGAGCCAGACCGATGAACGAGCTTGCAACGCTAAACATGGAGCTTGGCATGACGACGGCGGTGCGCGGATGACGACGACAGAAAAGATTGCAGCGATCGCACTGATACTGCTGCTGGCAGCGGCGGGATACGGATTGCTGCGCACTTCAGGACCGATGGTGGTGTTGCGCGGGTCCACGACATCGCCGGCCCAGATGTCGGCGGACGTGGCCGTCGATCAAAGTTCGCTGAGCACCGCCCAACGGCTTGCGTCGATGGTTACCAGCGCCGACGAAGAACCCTACGCGCTTGAGGCCATACGCATCGCGGACCATGCCGTGGATTTACAGTTTGCCCAAGCGATGAAAAATGCCGAGCAGCATCCGCCCACGCTCTCCGCCGAAGCCAAAGAAATTCAGGGCAAGCTCGCCGCGGCTGCGCAAGCGTTGGACGCCGACAACGCCCTGGTAAAGGTGCTGACCGACGAAGATGCCAAAGCCAGCGGCGCGAAAAAAGACACGCTGGACGATGCACTGGAACTGGCTAAAGCGCAGCAGGAATCCGATGGCAACGAAGTAGACGACGCCAAGCAGGACCTGGTTCGAGCCGGGGGCGATCCGCACGCCCGCATTCAACAGATGGCCAAGGCGCACGAAACCGCGGAGGGCAAATCCCCAAACTTCGCGGCCGTGGCCAATAATTTGCTCGAGGAGCGCGGACTGGTGCATCGACTTACGCAATGGCGCATGCTGCGTGCTGAAGAACAGCAACTCGCGCAAGCGAAGACCGATGCCGAACGGCATATCGAGCGTTTGTCCGCGGAACACAACGCACTCGAGACGCGATTGCAGACGGAAAAAAATAGTCCGCCGGCCTCTGCGAATGGAACAGCACCGAGCGCCGCGGCCAGCACCCCTGCTTCAGCCGGTGCAACTCCGAAAACTGCAAAAATTGCGCCCGGTCGCTCGGTAACGCCCAGCCACGACGAATCCGTGTCCTTACTGAAAAGCACCAAACGTCGCGCGGCGGATCAGCAAGGCCTGGCCACGTTCGATAGACGCATCGACGATCAGAAGGACCTAGATTCCGTTTATGACAAATGGCAGTCGTTGGTCACCGCGAAAAAGAGAGACGTAGAACATAAGGGACTAATCGGCTTCTCCATCATTCTCGCGATTCTCCTCGTAGGGCTGGTGTTTGACGGCTGGCTCGAGAAACTGCTCGGCAAGACGTCGCTGGACCGTCGCCAAGTGGAGACCTTGCGCACCGTGACGCGCGTTACATTGCAAATTCTGGCGCTGCTCTTCGTGTTGTTGGTGATATTCGGCCGTCCCACGCAGCTCGGCACATTTTTGGGTCTGGCCGGCGCCGGCTTGACCGTGGCGCTTAAGGATTTCATCGTCGGCTTTCTGGGCTGGTTCGTGCTCATGGGGAAAAATGGCATCCGGCTGGGCGATTGGGTGGAAATCAATGGCGTCACCGGCGAAGTCGTGGAACTCGGAATGTTTCACACCGTCCTTCTCGAAACCGGCAACTGGACCGACTCCGGCCATCCCACCGGACGCCGCGTGACGTTTACCAACAGCTTCGCCATCGAAAATCACTATTTCAATTTTTCCACTTCCGGCCAATGGCTGTGGGACGAGTTGCAGGTGGTCTTGCCACTGGGCATGGATCCGTATCCCATCGTGGCCGCCATCCAGAAGCAGGTCACCGAAAGCACCGCGGAGATGGCCACGCAGGCGAAAACCGAATGGAAGCAGGTCGCCGGGGACCGCAAGATGACGCAAATGACCGCCGCTCCCGCGATAAATGTGAAGCCGGTGGTCGGCGGTATCGAAGTTTCCGTGCGCTACATCACCAGCGCTGCGGAACGCCATCTGCTGCGCGCCAAGCTGTATCAAGCCGCCGTGGATTTGCTCGGTAAAGCCGCGTTGCCGACAGAATCGAAAACCTGAGATCATCGCAGGGGTTCGCGCGGCGTCGCGTTTAAGTCAGAGTCCGCCAACGGTCGTGGTGACGCCGATGGTGTGAGCTTCGCCAGGCGCCAATCGCACGGCGTTCGTCAGGATGTTGCAGGCTTCGGCGCAGAACATACTGCGCCACTCGCCTTCGCCCATGTCAGACATTTTCGACGCGGCCTCGGACCAGGGATTCCACACGACCGTGCTGGCGGAATTTTTCTTAACGATGTGAATGCGGCGACGTAAGCCAGAATCGATCAACTCCAGCGCGTGTTCCGTATTGATATAAGCGCGGTCGGTGGCTTTGGCGATCGCCACGTCTCCGCTCTGCGCGCGCGCTCGATTGCCGTCCGTGTTGTCGAAAAATGTTACGCCGCCCAGTCCCGCAAGGCGCGCTTGCGAAGTATTCCCCACCCGATAGTATGTGTGCAGCGCTTCCTCATACCGGAACGCCGTCGCCCCCGTGTTGCTCACCGTGAATTCCAGTTGCAGCGCGTCCCCAAAGGTCGCTATAAGTTGCGCGCGAAATTCGTGCGGCCACCATTGCCGCGTAGCGTCATCGCTTTCCGTTGACACAGTCACGCTAATATCGCCAGTTTGTTCTTGCATGGATTCCAGCGTCCACAGCTTCGTGCGCGCGAAACCGTGCGCTGGCGCTTTAGCGTCGTCGGATTTGGCGCGAAACCACGGAAAACAAATCGGGGTGCCCCCGCGAATCGCTTTGCCCTCCGCAAACGTAGCCTTGCTGCTCAGAAAAATTACTTCTTCCTGCCCGGCGGGTTTCCATGACGTAACGTGCGCACCGTGCAGGCAGATGGCGCCTGTACATTTCTCTGTAGTGATGCGCACCGCCGCATTGCCGGCGGAATCGGCGCCGACCTGCGCGCGGCCAGAAATGCCGAAGTGACGATCAAGCTCGGCTGGTGTGGGACCCGTCTGCGTCATCGGGCCATATTCTAGCCTCTGCGCTTGGGATGGCGGAAGTTTTGTTTCCCGAACGATAAGCTCAGCGTCGACGCACACGCGCTGCGCGGCGGTTTGGACGGCGCGACGCTATGTGCACGCACTTCTTCGGACGTCAGCCCGAAGATGGGCGGGGTGGCGGCCCCCAGCATAGCGAGGTAAATATAAACTTGCCCTCGGTGATGCACTTCGTGCTCCACCATAGCGCGCAGCCATTTTGCGGTAGAGAGCTCGCCGCCAGGCGTCGTACATTTCCGCGCCAAGTCCTCGTCCGTCAGCTTCCCGAAGATGGCTATGGATTCCGCATGCAACCGCGCCATGAACGCGAAGATTTCCTCGAGCGAGGCGGCCAACTCCGGCCCTTGCGTGCTGTAGCGGCTCGCATGCCCCTGCACGTTTTCCGCCCACATGTAGCGCTCGGCGACGGCCAAATGCCGCAACAGATCGCCCAGCGTAAATTTATCCGGTGCATAGCTCCAGTCCACTCTGTCCGGCGGGATGCAGCGCGCCACACGCAAGGTGCGCTCCCGCACGTTGTCAAAATAGCGCAGGAAAGGCTGAATCGTTTTGATCTCCATACTTGCGGATTTTAGAACGAACCGCAGCAGGGAGAGTTACTTTATTTAGCGAAAGCCAATAGCGCCGCGCCCGACGCACGGAAACGCCCGCAGTCCGCAGCCTGCGGACAAAAAAAAGCCTAAGCCAGGAGCTGCCGCGCCCGCGAAGCGAACATCGCCGCCACGACATACAACAGTGCGAGCAGCGAGTACCCCGCCACCAGATTGATGCGCTCGGCGATCACTCCCAGTCCCACGCTCATCAGCAGCTGAATAATCGTTGTCAGAATAGCCATCGCCGATTGCGTGCGCCCCATGAAGTGATGCGGCACCAACGACATCAGCGAGGACTGCGCCACCACCCCGCCGAGCGATCGGCACAGCCCAAATAAAAATTGCAGCGTCGCCGCGCCAAGCAGAAACGCCACGAACGGCGTAGCCATATGTCCAACGGCCAGCACCGCCAGCGCAGCCACGTATAGCGGCATACGGATGCGTGGCGAAAGCTGGCTGGCGATCAGCCCGCCGGTAACCGCGCCGGCCGCCCAACCTGCTTCCACAAAACCCAAGCCGCGCGCACCGGCGTGCAGTACATCGTTCACCAGCGCCACCAGCACCACGTTCGCGCTAACCACTCCCGCCATCATGATGGCATGCGTGATGCCCAGCGCGCGCACCACCGGCTCGCGTTTCAGATACTCCACGCCCTCCATGAAATCGCGATACATCGCCAGCGACAACCCGGCTTCCGCGACCTCCGGATTGGCCACGCTCTCCAGCGCCTCCGCCGTAGCCTCCGTGGCCGCCGAATAAACGCGGCTCCGTTTGCTGAAGCGCCGGGGCGACACATACCCGCGACGCACCTTATACAAGCAGTACGCGGAAATAAAATACGTCGCTCCGTCGATCGCCAAAATGCCCCCGATGCCCGCGCGATCGTAAAAAAAGCCTACCACCGAGCCGGCTATAAGCATGCCGCTCTGCACACCCACCAGCACTGCCGCGTTCGCTCCCGTGAACTGGCTCGGCGGAATCACTTCCTGCACCAACGAGTTGACGTTCGCCCAATACATGGCCGAGCCAGTGCCCGTGATCAGCGTCATCGCATACAGGTGCCACAGTTGCAGCTGCCCGCGCCATGCAATGTACGCCGTACCCAGCACCACAAAGCCGCGCGCAAGATCCAGCAACACGCCAAGATACCGGCGGTCGAAGCGGTCGATCAACACGCCGCCCACGAACGGGATAAACAGCCCCGGCAGCGTCACTACGATCACTTGCAGGCTCACCTTGACGGTGGAATGCGTGGCCGCGAGAATGTACCAACTCACGCCGGCAAAATTCATCCCGCTCCCAAAGAGCGAGATGAGCATGGCGAAGAAAAAGTAGCGAAATCCGCGCTCTGCCCAGATGAGTCTCCAGTCGACGGGTCTCGCGGTAGCGGTGGCCATGGAACTCCATAGTTTACTATTGGTCACAATCCGCAATTCGCCGCCGCCCGCCGTGTTGCCAATTTGGCAGTGCTGCCCGGCAAAATTGTCGAATAGAATTTCCACAGCGACTGGCAAGGCGCGAAGGCTGAACAACCATGGGCAATGAACTGAAGTGCACGGTGCGGTTCGGCGAGCAGCGCTCCGAAGGCCGCGCGCTGCTTGAACCCAGCGAGCTGATTTTTCGCGGCGACTCCTTGCGGATGAAGATTCCGTTCGCCGCCATGAAGAGGGTGGACGCGGTGAATGGTGAGTTGCGCGTGCGAGGGCCGGACGGCTTGGCCGTCTTTGATATTGGCGACAACGCCGCCAAGTGGCGCGAGAAAATCCTTCACCCAAAGTCGCGCATGGAAAAGTTGGGCGTGAAACCCGATACCCGGGTCTGCGTGCTTGGTGACTTCGACGAATCGTTCTTGCGGGAATTGGCCGTGCTCACGAACAGTGTGCAAACCGTCGCTATTTCCGGCAACGCAGAATGGGTTTTTTTCTCGGCGCCTTCGCAGAAGGAGCTTTCACGCCTGCCCAAACATGCCAAGAAATTGAATGGCAACGCAGCACTGTGGATCGTCTACCCGAAAGGTCGCAAAGACATCACCGAAACGGATGTGATCGGCGCGGGCCGTCAGGCGGGATTGAAAGACGTGAAAGTCGTGGGTTTCTCGCCGACACACACGGCCTTGAAATTTGTCATCCCCGTTTCGCAACGCTGACCGTAGCGTAACGCTAACCACTCAAAGGGGGCCGCGTTCGATGCGCCAAACATCAATCGGGACAATATCCACCCGTGCTGCGGAGCGCGCGGACCTGCCACGCCTCACGGAAATTTACAATCACTACGTGCTGCACACGCCGGTCACGTTCGATATCGAGCCATACACCGTCGAATCGCGCACCCCGTGGTTTGAACAGTTCGCCGGCCAGGGCCGCCATCGCCTGGTTGTGGCGGAACGTGACGGCGTGGTGCTCGGCTACGCCGGCACCATCCGCTTCCGCCCCAAGGCCGCGTATCAGACCACCGTGGAAACCACCATTTATTGTGCGCCGCATGCCATCGGCCAAGGCGTCGGTATGCAATTGTATTTGGCGCTGTTTGCCGCGATCGCAGGAGAAGACGTGCACCTTATCGTGGCCGGCTACACCCTCCCCAACGAAGCCTCGCGCAAGCTGCATGACCGCCTGGGCTTTCGCCCCGTCGGTATTTTTCACGAGGTGGGCAAGAAATTCGGTAAGTATTGGGATGTGGCGTGGACGCAGCGTCCGGGGCCGCGCGCTTAATCGCAATAAGCTCTCCGCTTATCTAAAATGTCTCCCCACGCTGCGACGCTTGTGTATCACAACGCATTTGCATCTATCATTTGACGATGCCCGCACTGCTCGACGTACAGCACTTGACCGTGGAGCTGCCTACCTCCCGCGGATGGGTGCGCCCGGTGCATGACGTGTCCTTGCGCATCGCTGCCGGCGAAACGCTGGGGCTCGTCGGTGAGTCCGGCAGTGGGAAGACCATGCTGTCCCTGGCGTTGATGGGATTGTTGCCGCAGGGCGCGAAAATCCGCGGCGAAGCATGGTTAAACGCATCGGCAAGCGCGGCCAGCAAAAATCTGGTGGCTTTGCGCGAAAACGATTGGCGCGCCGTGCGCGGTGGAGAAATCGGCATGGTGTTTCAGGAGCCCATGACCTCGCTGAATCCGGTGATGCGTGTTGGCAAGCAAGTTGCCGAGGCCATTCGCGCGCACGACCCGCATGCCTCACGCGCGGATTTGCAGAGACGCACCCTGAAGGCCTTGCGCCGCGCTTCCGTGCCCGAACCCGAGACGCGCGCCGAGCAGTTTCCGCACCAGCTCTCCGGAGGTTTGCGCCAGCGCGTAATGATCTCCATGGCCCTGGCCGCCGGTCCAAAGTTGCTGATCGCGGACGAGCCTACGACGGCGCTCGATGTCACGGTACAAAAGCAAGTTCTGGCGCTGCTCGCCGAGTTGCGCCGCGCCATGCAACTCGGAATGCTTTTCATCACGCACGATCTGGGCGTGGTGGCACAGGTGGCGGATCGTGTGGCCGTTATGTACACCGGCCGCGTCGTGGAGCATGGCCCGGTCCGCGAAGTGCTGACGCGGCCGCAACATCCTTACACCAAAGGATTGCTGGCGGCGTCGCCGACGCTCGAGCGCGGCAAATTCCTGCCCATTCCCGGCATAGTGCCGCAGCTGACGGACTTGCCACCGGGATGTGCATTTGCCCCGCGTTGCCCGTGGCGGCGCGTGGAATGCGATGCGGCAGTGCCGGAGTTGCGTGCGGTCAACGCGGATCATTCCGCGCGCTGCGTGTTAGTGGGCGAAGCTGTGCAGGCCGGACATGAAGCGTGTCGATAATTTTTGGCCGTCGCGAGGAGACCTGACCGTGGCGGAACTGAGATCGGTTGGGCGAAGGCTATGACGGATCAGGAAGCGCTGTTACAAGCGACCGAGCTGTGCAAGCGTTACCAGCGCGGCGGCGGCGCGTTTGCGGCGCGCGGTGCGCGCAACACCTTTGCCGCCGTCGACCGCGTCAGCCTGCGCATTGCCGCCGGCGAAACCTTCGCCATCGTAGGCGAGAGCGGTTGCGGCAAAACCACGCTCGCGCGCATGCTGCTGCGGCTCATAGAGCCAGACAGCGGCAAAATTATCTTTGCTGGGCGCGAACTCACCGCACTCAGCTCCGCGGAATTGCGTCGTGCGCGCCGTCACCTGCAAATGGTCTTTCAGGATCCCTACGCCTCGCTGAACCCGCGCATGCGCGTGAGCCAGATTGTCGCCGAGCCGCTGGAAATTCATGAGCCAGCGCTCTCGCGTGCCGAGCGCCAAGAACGCGCCCTGGCCATGTTGCGCCGCGTCGGCTTAAACGACGAGTTCGCCACCCGTTATCCCCACGAATTCTCCGGCGGCCAACGCCAGCGCATCGGCATCGCCCGCGCGCTGATTCTCAGGCCCCGCCTGGTGGTGGCGGACGAGCCGGTCTCCGCGCTGGACGTGAGCGTGGGCGCGCAAATGCTGGCATTACTCCGCGAGCTGCAGCAAGAGTTCGGCCTGACCTACCTCCTGATTTCCCACAGCCTGCCCGTCGTGGCCCAGGTCGCCACGCGCATCGCGGTCATGCGCGCCGGCGCCTTTGTGGAAGTCGGCGACGCCGAACAGGTTCTGCGCCAGCCGCAACATGCCTACACCAAGGAACTTCTTGCCGCCGTCCCCGAGCTTCCGCAAGTCACCGCCTAGCCCCTATGCCGCGTCTCCGCACGATTCGCGAGACCCTCCCGCCAGAACGTGATATTTTCTCCTCCGTTCCTGCGTAATCTCATTCAACACGCGCTCGGAGGTCACCAGCATGTCCGCCAATACTATGCCGTTGGAGCAACCTCAGCCTGTCGCGCGTCTCAGCCCCGCTGCCCGCATCACCGGCGTGCTGTTCAATCCGCAGGCCACCTTTGTCGATATCGTCGCGGCGCCTACCTGGATTGTGCCCCTCGTGCTGCTTACACTTCTCAGCTTGATCTCCGTTGTATGCCTCAACCAGCGTATGGACTGGCGGCAGTTTGCTGCGCAACAACTCGATAAAAGTCCTCGCGCGGCGGACCTTTCTGCCGACCAAAAAGAGAAGCAGATCGACGCCATCGCTAAATTCGCGCCGATTTCCGCCTACGTATTCGGCGTCCCGGCGGTTGCGGTGGTGATCGTGCTTTCCGCGGCGCTGTTGCTCGCTGCATACAACCTATTGGCTGGCGCCAACGTGCGTTTCGTCACCGCCATGGCCATCGTCTCGCACGCATTTTTAGCCAGCCTGGTCAGCACCGTCATTTTTCTGCTGGTGATTTTCCTGAAGCCGCGCGGCACCATCGATATTGAGAATCCCGTAGCCACAAACCTCGGCGTATTGGTTGCCGAGGATGCGCCCAAATGGCTCATGAAGTTGGCGGTCTCCATCGACATTTTTTCCTTCTGGATAATCATCCTGATCGCTACTGGTTTTGCCGCCGCCAATCCGCGCAAGCTCACCTTTGGCAGCTCGCTGGCCATCGTCGGCGGTATGTGGGCGCTCTACGTGGTGCTGCGTGTGGGCGCGGCATGGATTTTCTCCTGAAGCGCTCGTGATACGCTGTTACCATCGTGTTTTCGTTTGAGGTTTCGCATACCAATTCCGCAGGCGCGCGCCGCGGCCGCCTAACCACCCCGCACGGCACCATCGAAACTCCCGCCTTCATGCCCGTCGGCACGCAGGCCACCGTAAAAGCCCTGCGCCAGGAAGATTTGGAAGAACTCGGCGCTTGCATCATTCTCTCCAATACCTATCACTTATTCCTGCGCCCCGGCCACGAACTGATCCGCAAGCTCGGCGGTCTGCACAAATTCATGTCCTGGAACCGCGCCATCCTCACCGACTCCGGCGGCTACCAGGTGTTCAGCTTGTCCGACCTGCGCAAGATCACCGATGACGGCGTGCGTTTCCGCTCCCACCTCGATGGCGCAGAGCATGTCTTAACACCGGAGAAAGCGACGGAAATTCAACTCGCGCTCGGCTCAGACATCGCCATGGTCCTCGACGAGTGCATCGAAACCCCCGCCCCGCGCGACAGAGCCGAGGCCGCGCTGGAACGCACCACCGCCTGGGCCGCGCGCGCCCGCAAATATTTTCTAGAAAACAGTGGGCAAAAGGTCGCGCCCGAGAATGAACAATGGCAGTTCGGCATCGTGCAAGGCGCCACCTTCGCCGACCTTCGCCGCGAAAGCGCCCGCCAGCTCCTCGATCTAAACTTTCCCGGCTACGCCGTCGGCGGCCTGGCCGTGGGCGAGCCGCACGACGTCACCTGCGAAATGGCCGCCGCCGTCACCGCGCTCCTCCCGCAAGACCGTCCGCGTTACCTCATGGGCGTCGGCCGCCCCGAGCAACTCGCCGACTACGTCGTCCTCGGCATCGACATGATGGACTGCGTCCTGCCCACACGCGCCGCCCGCCACGCCTGCCTCTACACTGGCAACGGACGCGTGCTCATCAAAAACGCCCGGTACGCCCAAGACCAAAATCCCATCGACGAAAATTGCTCCTGTTCCGTCTGCCGCCGCTACACGCGCGCCTATCTCCGCCACCTTTTTGCCGCCGGCGAACTCACCGCCGCCATCCTCGCCACCCACCATAACGTCCACTTTTACCTTGACATCATGCGCCAAATCCGCGAGGCTATCGAGTTTGGGAACCTAGCGAATTTCTCATCCGCGTTGCGCACGCGCTATACTGCTGGGTCAGCTTAGGCGCCTGGCAACCGGGCCTGGTTCGATTCGTCCGCAAGGCACTTCCGCAAGGCAAGTCGGCGGGGCACCAAGGGCAGAGCACGCGTGTAGCTTCGGGAGCGAGGCAGTTTCTCGCCGCGGGCGTTTTTGTCGCCCTACCGTATTTTTACTAAGTTGCTCTGCCGCTGTGAACGCATGCGGGAAGGCGTCTTTTAGAAGGGTTGGTCAGATAAAGTTCTATGATAGCGGCACTCATGCTCTTTCAAGCCGGCGGTGGCGCCGCCGGTATTCTTGGCAGTCCCTTCGCGATGATGGCCATCGTGATGGGCGTTTTTTATTTCGTTTTGTTCATGCCCCAGCAGCGGCAGCGTAAGCGCACCGAGCAGATGCTGGCGGCATTGAAGACCGGCGACAAAGTCATCACCGGGAGCGGCATTTACGGCACCATCAACGCTATCGACGGTGACGCCGTAATTTTGAAAATTTCCGCCGAGCCGCCGGTCAAGATCCGCGTCACGCGTTCAGCCATTGCCCAGGTGGAGGCATCGGAAGATGCAAAATAAGCCCACTTCGCGGCCCCACAATACCTTCTGACCATGACTCCTAACCTGAAGTGGAAAGCCCTGTTCATTCTCGCGGTCATTCTCGGCTGTATCCTTTTTCTCATCGGCCTGCCCAAATTTCCGCCCACCTCGCTCGCCGACATCAAAGACAATTTCGCCCATCAGATCAAGCTCGGCCTGGACCTCCAGGGCGGCACGCACCTCATCCTGCAGGTCCAGGTGCAGGAAGCCATCGCTCAGGACACCGACCAGACCGTCCAGCGCCTCACCGACGCCCTGCGCGCCAAAAATATCTCCTACACCGAAATTCGCCGCATCGACGACACCCACATCCTCGTGCGCGGCATCGATCCCGCCGGCCTCAACACCTTTCGCGACATCATCAACGCGCAATACTCCAACATCTGGGACCTCAGCGCCGCCGCCGGCCAGGACGGCGGTTACACTCTTTCCCTCCGCGATGCCGCCAAGGCGCAAATCCAGGAATCCACCATGAACCTCTCGCTCGAGACCATCGAGCGCCGCATCAACGCCCTCGGCCTCACCGAGCCTACCATCCAGCTCCACGGCCGCAACGACAACGAAATTCTCGTCCAGCTCCCCGGTGAAGGCGATCCCACGCGCGCCAAAGCCGTCATCCAGGAAGCTGGCCAACTCGAGCTGCGCCTCGTCGAAGACCCCAACGTCTACACTTCCCAGGCCGATTACATGCAGAAACATGGTGGCATTCTGCCGCCCAACACCGAACTCGTGCCCGGCACCGCCAGTCGCACCGTCAACCCCGCCGACGCCGGCGAAGCCTGGTACGTCCTCCAGCGCTCCAACATCATCACCGGCCGCGACCTGCGCACCGCCGTGGAAAATCGCAGCGTCAACAATCCCGGTAGCTATCAGGTGAATTTCACGCTCTCGCCAGACGCCGCCAAGCGCTTTGGCCCCTTCACGGAAGCCAACAAAGGCCGTCAGATGGCCATCGTCCTCGAAAAGCGCGTTTATTCCGCCCCCGTCATCAACGGTCGCATCGACGATAGCGGCGAAATCACCGGCAGCTTCAGCCAGCAGTCCGCCCACGACCTCGCCATCGTCCTCAGCTCCGGCGCTCTCCCCGCCTCCATCAAATATCTTGAAGAGCGCACCGTCGGCCCCTCCCTCGGCGCCGACTCCATCCGCCATGGCGTGCAAGCCTCCGTCCTCAGCCTCCTGGTGGTCATGATCTTCATGCTCTTTTACTACCGCCTCTCCGGCGCTAACGCCGTCCTGGCCTTGATACTCAACCTCGTCATCCTTCTGGCGGCCTTAGCCATGTTCGGCGCCGTTCTCACCCTCCCCGGCATCGCCGGCGTTATCCTCACCATCGGCATGGGCGTCGACTCCAACGTCCTCGTCTTCGAGCGCATCCGCGAAGAGCTTCGCAACGGCAAGTCCGCCGCCTCCGCCGTCCAAGCCGGCTTTGACAAAGCCTTCCTCACCATCATCGACACCCACGTCACTACCGTCGTCTCCGCCTTCTTCCTCTTTCTTTTTGGCACCGGCCCCATTCGCGGCTTCGCCATCACTCTGACCATCGGCCTCATCGCCAATGTGTTCACCGCAATTTACGTCTCGAAAACCATTTTCCAGTACCACCTGGCCAAGATGGACCGCCAGGCGGAGTTGAGCATTTAAGTAGCACAGACTTCAGTCTGTGTGCCTTTGACTTTGCAGCAGAACCAGGAATGTAAGTTCGGCAGTCAGCTATAGAAACGGCGTACTAGGACTCTTGGGATAAACGGTTCACCCGATGCGAAACGGTCGTTCTCTAGGTTATAAGTCGCTGGCACGTTATCTTCTCGATGGCCAGCACCGCGCCCGGGAACAAAGCCGTATCCCTCGGAGTCTAAGGAAGGGAAGCAAAAGAGCGGCATGATCGAGCTATTCAAGCAGCCAAATATCGACTGGATGGGTAAAGCCAAATATTTCTTCGGCTTAAGCCTACTCCTGCTCATCATCGGTTGGACCTCCGTGTTCCTCAAGGGCGGCCCGGCGCACGGCGGTCTTCCCTACAGCATCGACTTTAAGGGCGGCACCAACGTGGACGTCCGCTTCGCCCATCCTCCCAATGTCGACCAACTCCGCAGTGCGCTTTCCCAGCAAGGCCTTGGCGCCAGCGAAATTCAAGCCATCAGCGACGACGCCATCCCCGGCGCCAAAGCCAATGAAGTCGTCATCAGCCTCGAACAAAAAGGCCAGACCGATCAGGCGTTGGACACCAGCAAAGCCCAAGTCCTCACCGCACTCAACGCCATCTACGGCCAAAGCAACTCCAGCCACTCGGATTTCAACGCTGCCACTCCCGCTTCGCTCACCGCCTTCCTAACCACAAGAGACCCCCTCCTCCTCACCACCAACGCCGGCGATCGCTATCAGCAACTCGCCAAGCAAATCCTCCAATACCGTGACAAGAGCAGTGACGGCGTCCTCACCAACTTCGACGATCTCTCTCAGGTCGCCGGCGTCACCCCGCAAGTTCTTGCCTCCCTTAAAGACGGCTACGCCCTTGGCCCTTTCACCATTCGTAACGTCGAAATCGTCGGTCCCAAGGTGGGTGCCGAGCTTCGCCTCCAGGCCGTCTACGTTACCCTCTATGCTTTGGCGGGCATGCTGGTATATATTGCCTTTCGCTTCGAGTGGGTCTACGGTGCCGCAGCCGTCCTGGCCGTCTTTCACGACGTGCTCATCACGCTCGGTTTCTTCTCCCTCTTGCACTTTGAAATCTCTCTCACGGTGATCGCCGCTTTGCTTACTTTGGTCGGCTATTCCATGAACGACACCATCGTCATCTTCGACCGCATCCGCGAGAATAATCGCCTCCTGCGCCGCGAATCCTTCGCCGACGTCGTCAACAAGTCCATCAATCAGACTCTTTCTCGTACTATTCTCACCAGCGGCCTCACCTTTCTCACCGTTCTCGTCCTTTTTCTCATGGGCGGACAGGTTTTGCGCGCTTTCTCCTTTGCCCTGGTGGTGGGAATTGTGGTAGGAACGTACTCCAGTTTTGGTATCGCTGCTCCGCTCGTGGTCGCCTGGGTTAACTGGCGCGGCCAAGGTGCGGCGGCAGGCGCCGGACCCGCAGCCGGCAGCAAAGCCCGCGGAAGTGACGTCGCCCCTGGGCGTCTCGCTCCCGCTGGTAGGAGGTCATAGGTCATGTTCGAAGATATGGTGGTGTCCACGTCCACGGCGGTGAAAACCAATAAGCCTTGGACGGTGATTCTCTCGTTCGTCTTTCAGGCTGGGTTCCTGGCGGTCTTGATTCTCATCCCGCTCATTTACACGGAAGCCCTGCCGAAAGGCATGATGTCGACGCTGCTCATCGCGCCGCCTCCTCCTCCGCCTCCCCCTCCTCCTCCTGTCGCTGCCCAGGTCGTGCACATCAAGCCGCAAGTNNCGGCGTTCTCGGTGGCGTGATGGGCGGCATCGGCGCTGCGCCTCCCCCGCCAAAGGTTCAGCAGTCCCGCATCCGTCAGGGCGGCAACGTGCAAGCCGCCAAGCTCATCAACCGTGTCCAGCCCAGCTATCCTCCGCTGGCTCGCCAGACTCGCATTCAGGGTACCGTGCGCTTGCACGCCATCATCGGCAAGGATGGCGCCGTAAAAGAACTCACTTTGGAATCCGGCCACCCGCTGCTTGTGCAGGCGGCCTTGGACGCGGTCAGGCAGTGGCGTTACCAGCCGACCTTGCTCAACGGTGAGCCGGTCGAGGTGGACACCACCATTGACGTGATTTTCACTCTCAATCAGTAGGGCGGTTCGGCGCGCTCGTCGTGGGGCGGATGCGCCGGCCCGGCAGCAGATTCGCGATACAAAATTCTAAGGAGCAAACGAATGGTGGCAACAATCTACGTTTACGCGGCCATGCTTTTCCAGCAGGCCAACGGTTCCAACTGGGACCTCCGCACGATGTGGGGCTCGATGAGCGCTCTGCCGCGCACGGTGGTCGTCATTCTTTTCATTCTCTCCATCTATTCTTTCGGCGTCATGATTGACCGCGCTCTCATGTACAGCGCGGCTCGCAAACAGTCGCGCGTCTTCGTGCAACAAGTCGCCGGCGCACTCAAGGAAGGCAAACTCGACGAAGCCATCGCCATCGCCGAGCGCAACAAAAAGAGCCACATTGCCAAGGTCGTCGCCACGGGCCTCTCGGAATTTCAGTCCGCTTCGCAACAGGTGAGCGACGCCGACGTCATCGAAGCCGCCAAGCGCGGTCTCGAGCGTTCCGTTGCTATCGTCCACGCGGAAATGAAGCGCGGCCTCTCCGCCCTCGCCACCATCGGCTCCACCGCCCCCTTCGTCGGCCTCTTCGGCACGGTCGTCGGCATCCTCAACGCCTTCAAGGGCATTGAGACCAGCCACGCCACCGGTCTCTCCGCCGTCGCTGGCGGTATCGCTGAAGCCCTCGTCACCACCGCGCTCGGCTTGCTCGTCGCCGTGCCCGCCGTCTGGGCCTACAACTACTTCACCAACAAGGTCGAGGCTTTCGACGTCGAGATGGACAACTCCTCCATGGAGCTGATNNATCTTCATGGTCGTCACTCCCATGTTGCAGAAGGGCAAGCAGGTCGATTTGGCCAGCGTCAATAACACGCATGACATGCAAAATGCGGATAAAGACGATGCCATCATCGTGGCCATCACGCGCAACGGGGACATTTTCCTCGGTACCACCAAGACCGCCAAGGATGACCTGACCAACCAGATCAAGGATCGCATCGCCAATCGTCTCGACAAGACCGTCTACGTCAAAAGCGATGCGCGCGCCAAATATGGCGACGTCGTCGGCGCTGTCGACGAGATTCGCTCCGCTGGCGTCGATCAACTCGGTCTTTTGACCGAAAAGATCCACTCCTCCAACGAACCGCCGCCGCCCCCCACGCCTCCCGCGGATTAATTCCGCAGGAGGGGGTTTCGGCCCTGTCGTTGGATTTGTTGCCGTTCGTTTGCTGTAACTGTTTTATCGCGCCGCGTTGCCTTCATGCCACGCGGCGCACGCACGAAACGCTTTTTGCCGTGCAAGGAGAATTGCCATGGGCATGTCTGTAGGAGAAAGCAAGGGCGGCGCAATGGCGGAAATGAACGTCGTTCCGCTCATCGATATTTTGCTCGTGTTGCTGATTATTTTCATGGTCATCACCCCGCTCACGCCCAAGGGCATGGACGCGCTGGTGCCCCAGCCCAATCCCAATCAGCAAAATCAGCAGGACATCGACAATAAGACCGTCGTCGTCCAGGTCATCGCCGACCCCAAGACCGATAAGCCCAAGCTCAAGATCAATAACGAAGACGTCACCTGGGAAGCTCTCGGCTCGCGCATGGAGCAGATCTTCAAGGAGCGCGCTGAGAAAGTCGCTTTCGTCAAAGGCGACAACGATGTTATGTTCCAGGACGTTGCCCGCGCCATTGACATCATGCGCGGCGCCGGTATCGACAAGGTTGGCTTGATCACCGCCAAGCTCGAAGCCGGTCAATAAGAGTTTTTTCGGGGCTGGCTTCACTCGTTTTGTTTTTCCAGGGCTGGGGTTCGCTAGTGTGATGCAGGGAGTTTCGCCTTTCGCAGGGTGATTCCACTGGGCGTGCCGCGCGATTCTAAAAAAATCGCCGCCGCCGCAAGGAGAATTGCCATGCAAAGCTCTCTCGGTCACAAAGCCGGTATCGTCGCGGAACTAAACGTTGTTCCGCTCATCGATATTCTGCTCGTTCTGCTGGTCATCTTCATGGTCATCACGCCGCTCAAGTCGCAAGGCCTCAGCGCGCGGGTGCCCCAGTCGGTCGCCGGCAAGACGTCGGACTTTGTGCCAGTTCCGTCTGTCGTCGTGCAGATCGTCGGCGACTCGGCCGCTGGGACCACGCAGCCGCGCATTAACGGCGAAGATGTTTCCTGGGAAGTTCTTGGGCCGCGTCTGGCGGCAATTTTCGCCGCGCGCTCTGAGAAAGTTGCTTTCCTCGCGGCCGCGAACGATGTAATGTTCATGGACGTTGCGCGCGCCATGGACCTCATGCGTGGCGTGGGCATTGTACAGGTTGGTCTGCTGCCCTTACCCTCGTCACCGAGGTAGCGGACGGTCGGCCGTTAGATTTTTTTGGGGTCAGAGGTACGCCCCTCGCAGGGTGGATCTGAATTCTCGCGTCGGCCTTCTTGGGCCGCGTACATCAGGGATGGTTCTTTCGATGACTCATGCATCATCGTTGGCAGGTGTGGGCCCCACAGTACGCACGCCGGTAACGGTCGCGACGCGCTTGGTCGCGACAGTGGCGCTCCTCGTTCTTGTCCTCGGCGCCTCCGGGTGCTCCAAACTCCGCGCGCGCGATCTTCTCAACAAGGGCGTTCAGTCCTTCAAGAATGGCCAGTACGACGTCGCCATCGACGACTTCCAGAAGGCCAAGGATCTCGACCCCACGCTGATGAACGCGCGGCTCTATCTCGCCACCGCCTACGCTACGCAATATATTCCTGGCGCTCCCTCGCAGGAAAACATGAATTTTGGCAACCAGGCCATCAAAGTCTTTAAGGAAGTCCTCGAAACCGATCCCAATAATCTCAGCGCCATCGACGGCATCGGCTCCATCCTTTTCCAGATGGCTGGCACGCCCTTCGATCCCGCCAAGTTCGACGAATCGAAAACCTATCATCAAAAACACATCGCACTGCAGCCCAACGATCCCGAACCTTACTACTGGATTGGCGTCATCGATTGGACCCTGGCCTTCCGCGCCAACGCCGTCGCCCGCGCTGACTACAACAAGGATCACGTCAACAAGCAGATCAAGGAAGCCGACGCTCTTCCCCCCGCTGTTCGCGCCGACTACGTTGCCAAAGCCGGCCCCATGATCGATGAGGGCATTGCCGACCTCCAAAAAGCCATTCAGCTTCGCCCAGACTACGACGATGCCATGGCCTATCTAAATCTCCTCTATCGCCGCAAAGCCGACACCGTCGAATCCGCCGACGAACGCGCCTCCCTGATCAAACAAGCCGACGCCCTGATTGACCAAGTCAAAGAAATCAAACAAAAGCGCGCCGACCAGCCCCAGCCCGCAGCCAGCTAGCGGTTTGGCATTTCCGTCTTTGGGTAGCACAGGCTTCACAGCCTGTGGTCTTTTCTTCCTGGGTTCCCCAGCCGTGAAGGTTTGGCCCTTGGTGGCATAGGCTTCAGCCCGTGCGCAGTGTAATCCACCCCACCAGCCCAGCCGTCAACCGCAAAAACCGCCTTTGACTTCCCGCGCTTCCCGAGGTGCAACAAAGATTGTGAGTACTGGAACGCTGTCCTGGCCTTCCTCTGGCTCTAGACTCGCCACTCGCCACTTCTTTTTTTCCAAAAAAAGGCCCTTTCTTCGCCTTGCAGACTGTTATCTATGTCATAAATAGAAAGCCTCCGTAACTCCAATGCAATGAACACTTACAAATCTCTATCAAAATAAAGCACTTCAACCAGGATTATCTACTTGACACAGGTTCATTGATTTGGTATATTGTTCTTGCATGATTGCAAGACTCAATCTTTCTTTGACTTACGGGACATTGCCAATGCCGGACGTAGCTTCTCTTTTAGCTCTTTCTTCAACCCACTCACTAGGTTGCGAAGCGGTACGTTCTCCAATGGCCTCCCGGTATTTGTCTTCTTTTTGCGAGGTGCTGACATGGCTCTCCTAGATATGCTCAAAGCCTACTCGACTGATGAAAAGTGCCGCGAGGTGCTGACAAAGCTCCGCTGGCCGGAAGGCGTCGAGTGCCCACGCTGCAAAGAGCGTCGGGCCTCGTGGTTGAAGTCTCGCAATCAGTTTGAGTGCGGTCCATGCAGCTATCAGTTTTCCGTAACCACTGGCACGGTTTTCAACGATACGCATCTGCCGTTGGAAAAGTGGTTCGCGGCGACGTATCTGCTTTGCGAATCTAAAAAGGGAATGTCCGCGTGTCAAGTACAGCGCACGCTTGGAATGAGCTATAAGACCGCGTGGTACCTCTGCCATCGCATTCGCTCCGCGATGATTGAGAGCCAGAAGGAAATGATGGATGGAACCGTAGAGATCGACGAGACGTATATCGGCGGAAAGGCGCGTCGTGGACTGCCTCGCAAAGAAAAACAAGTAGTCATCGGCATTCGCAAGCGTAACGGTGAACTTAGACTGATTCACGTCAACGCGGCAACCTCGGAAGCCATCCGCAAGGTTATGGCAGAAAACATCAGCGAGGATGTGGAAGTGATTCTGACCGACGAATCCTCTATCTATCCCTATGCCTTCACGGTAGACCAAAAGAAGCTCCACAAGACCATCTGTCATTCCAAAGAGTACGTTGTGGGCGACGTTCACACCAACACCGTCGAATCCGCGTTCTCCCTCCTCAAGCGCGGCATTGTCGGAACGTGGCACAAGGTTTCCGCCAAGCATCTCCCCGCGTACCTCGAAGAGATGTGCTTCCGTTTCAATCGCCGGAAGAACTCCGATTTGTTTATCGACACCTTGCGTCATATGGTCACTGCGCCAACACTCACGTTTAAGAGCCTTACCAAAGAGACTGAGGCAGCGTAATGGACTATGCCTAGCGAGAAACAGTTGCGCGATGCCTTGATTTACGCTTTCGAGCATTTGAAGGAACAGAACTCCGCCCTGCATGATTTGATGACCGAGATGGCTTCGATCCGCGATGCGCTGATTGAGATTGGTCCGAAGTATGAGGAGATTTTGAATCGGCACAGGACGCGTAATATGGCAGACACAAAGCGTGTCGCTCCCGGAGATTCTTTAAAATTTGACGAGACAATTCGGCAATTGAAGGGGTAGCTTGCATTGCGCACACTCCTAGTGTATTTCATACACATCCATAGAGCTTCAGAAGAATCCAGATAAGAAGTATCGTCGGAATATTGGAAAACAACCAACGCAGGACGTGAAAAAATAAATCATCGGTCCAAGATGTATAGTCGGACTCAACGCTTGGACTGTTTCCGCTCGTGCTACCTGAGCGTGCGCGTACCGAAGCAACTACCCTTTTGGCCTCGTCGCGTGCGCTTTCGTCACTCATGATGATTGGCCGCCGTGCTCAAGCATGCTCCACAACGATGACGCCAAATTACTATCGAACCCTGACATTTTTTTCTTGGCCTGCTCGATTGTTTGCGCACTCGCTATTTCCGCTTTGCCATTGAACATAATTAGAATGTCGGGATCGCCGTCGCATCGGTCCACAAAGCGAGTCGCAAGCGAAACCAAATAAAACGCAGCCAAGGGAGCTTCTTCCACGGTCAATTGGAAGCGCCCCAGTAATTCGCCAATGTATCTCAAGATCGAAGAGTCCCCGGCGCCAATGTATTCGCGTGCCCCCTGCACGACTGTAGGACCGCGGGCTCGCATTAGAAAAGGCGACCATGCATTTGTTGGATGTCCGAATGCAATAAGCATTTCCATATCACGGGCTTTCTTCTGGCTAAAAATTCCTTCCAGCATTTCCTTCACGGACTGCGAGAAGAACGCTCCCCCTGTTCTCGCTTGCTGAAGAGTAATCGGCAATTTGTGTGCAATATCGTCCATCAAATTTGCTGCGATATCGGGGTCATGGGCATAAGTGCAGGCGACGAGCACCCCTAGATTCGGACTCCCCAAATAGGCAGAAAGGATTTTGCACTGTTCATATTTCAGACCGCCTGCCTTGGTGATTTGACGGTCTGAACCAAGCACAACAGCGCCGGGACACTGAAAGCCAATGCCAACGGTCAAGGTTTTATCCTCCCTAACGGGAGAAATAATAGACTGACACTTTTCCTGTATCAAGTGAATAATCCTGCTTCAACTCCCGCAGAATGAACACTTACGCAAAACCCTAGGGGGTCAGAACCACAGGTCACGCGCCCACAACCCGCATCCGCCCCTCTTTCCCAGCGTCTAATTAGCAGGTAAACTACGCCATGCCGTCCTCCGGCAACCTCCCGCTCCACTTCCACCGCGACCGCGATGACCGCGAGCTAGACGCGCGCCTTGAAGCGCTCCTCGAGAAGCTCCGCAAGAATCGCCCTTCGGAAGATCCTTGGGTGGTCCGCCGCGCCTACGAGATCGCCGCCGAGCGCCACCGCGACCAGCTCCGCAGCTCCGGCGAACCCTACCTCTCGCACCTTCTCGAAGTCGCCCACATCCTCGCGGACATGCGCATGGACGCCACCACGCTCACCGCCGCGTTGCTCCACGACGTAGTCGAAGACACGGAATTCCCTCTATCTCGCATCGAAGAGCGCTTCGGCGCGGAAGTCGCCCACCTCGTTGCCGGCGTCACCAAGATCGGACGCCTCAACATGGTCGCTCCGGAAACGCGCCAGGCGGAAAACGTCCGCAAGATGCTGCTCGCCATGGTCACCGATGTTCGCGTGGTCTTGGTCAAACTCGCTGACCGCCTGCACAACATGCGCACCCTCGAGTATCTCGAGCCCCGCAAGCAGCAGCGCATCTCCCGCGAAACCCTGGACATTTACGCGCCCATCGCGCATCGCCTGGGTATGGGTATCGTGCGCGGCGAACTGGAAGACCTCGCCTTCCGCTACCTCGAACCCGAATCCTTCCTGGCCCTGCAGAAAGAAGTCTCGGACAAAGCGCCCGTGCATCAGCGCTTCCTCGAAGAGGTACAAGCCACTATCCAGAGCAAGCTCGTCGAAGCCGGCATTCCCGCCGAGCTCGAAGCCCGCGTAAAAAGCCTCTATTCTTTGCACAGCAAAATCGCCCGCCAGGAACGCGGCCTCGAACAGATCTACGATCTTCTCGCTGTCCGCGTCATCACCGATAACGAACGCAACTGTTACTCCGCCCTCGGCGTGGTCCATCACATCTGGCGCCCCGTTCCCGGCCGCTTCAAGGACTACATTGCCATGCCGCGGCCCAATCTCTACCAGTCCCTGCACACTACCGTGCTGCACGGCGGCCAGGCCTTCGAGATCCAGATCCGCACGCAGGAAATGCACCGCCTCGCCGAAGAAGGCGTCGCCGCGCACTGGAAATACAAAGGCGGAAAGCCTGGCAGCGATGACGACGATCAGCGCATCGCCTGGATGCGCCAACTTATCGAGTGGTCTCAGGAACTCGAGGAACCCGGCGAATTCCTTACCACGCTCAAGGTCGATCTCGCGCCCATTGAAGTCTACGCCTTCACGCCCAAAGGCCGCGTCCTGGAACTCCCGCGCGGCGCCACGCCCGTGGACTTCGCGTATGCCGTGCACACCGAAGTGGGCCACCAGTGCGTCGGCGCCAAGATCAACGGCCAGATGGTCCCGCTGCGTCACGAAATCACCAGCGGCGACGTGGTCGAGATTCTCACGCAAAAAGGCCATCGCCCCAGCCGCGATTGGCTCAGCTTCGTCAAGTCTTCTCACGCAAAGAGCAAGATCCGCCATTGGATCAACGTGCAGGAACGCGAAGAAGCCACGGAAATGGGCCGCAAGCTGCTCGAAAACGACGCCCGTCATTTCGGCCGCGGCCTCAAGAAAATTCCGGAAGCCGACCTGCTCAAAGTCGCTTCCAATCACGGCATTTCCAAGTTGGAAGATCTTTACGCCGCCGTAGGTTTCGGCAAATATTCCGCGCGCCAGATTCTCTCGCAGGTCTTTAGCGAGCCGGCCAAGGACGATACCGAGGAGAGCGCGGACTCCAAGCCCACGCTGGTCAAAACTGTCAAGCGCATGCTGGGTTTCGGTGAAGCGCCGCTGGTGGTCAAGGGCCAGGACGATTTGCTGGTCTACCGCGCCAAGTGTTGCAATCCCATTCCCGGCGACGAGATCGTCGGCTACATCACGCGCGGCCGCGGCGTCGCCGTGCACACCAGGAGCTGCCCCAACGTCCAGAACCTGCTGTATCAGGCGGAACGCCGCATCGCCGTCGAATGGGGCGGTGACCGCGCCTCCACTTTCCCGGTTCGCCTGGCCATTCGCGCCAAAGACCGCGCCGGCCTGCTCGCGGAAATCACCGCCGTCATCAGCGGCGCCGGCTCCAACATTCAGAACCTCGAGAGCCGCCCCGACAAGCTCAATGCCCGTATCGAAGCCAGCCTCGAAATCGCCGACAAGCGCCAGCTCGAATCCATCCTGGTAAATATCCGCCGCATCTCCGGCGTCTACGGCGTCGACCGCGTCTACCAACCTGGCGACAGCTCCACCGCCAACTAAGCCACGCTCCGAAATGCGCTCCGTTCCGGAAATGCGCGCCGGCATGCCCGACGCGCCGCAAGTCCGCGCCGTGAGTCGTCATCGCGCGAGACCTGTCCTTTCGGCGGGTGTCGCCCAAAACACACCTCGGCGTTGCCCCGCTGCCAACCGTTACGTTCCTGCCTACAATTGACCTATGCGTCGAGGATGCTCATCCGCGCTTCCTGGTTTGCCTTCTAAGTGGCACAGACTTCAGTCTGTGCGCTGTTGGTTCACCACCAGGCTCGCCGGCAGCGCCGCTGCTTTGCTGCTGGCCACGCTGTTTCTTACCGGCTGCGAGCAGAAGCCGAAGATCGATTATGCGCCGCTGGATTCAGCCGGGTTTTCTCCCTCTACGGTCGACCAGCTCAAAAAGCTAAAGGTCAGCGACACGGAAATTCCGCAAATCGCGAAATTAAAGCAACTCGGCTTGAGCGATGAGACTTGCCTGGCCATGGTCAATGACGCCCGCGCGCATCACCACATTTTCAGCAGCGGCGATGCGGCCGGCAATCTAGCGGCTGCCGGCTATTCCGAGCAGGACATTCTGGCCATGGCGCAAGCCGACCAGATTGATAGCATCAGCACTGACGCCATCACGCTGAAACTGATCGGCCTTTCTCCTGCCACCGTGCACCTTATCGTGGACCGGCGCCTGCAAAGCCAGCCCACACTTTCGAGCGCCTCCATCGGCCGCCTGAAGAACACCGGCGTAACCGAACGGCAAATCCTCGAGTACATCAGCCAGGGCATGACCGACGAGCAAGCCGAAAAAGAAGCCGCCGCGCGCGAAGCCAAGCGCAATCACGCCAATACCGACTTCGTGCGCACCCGCGGCCGCCGCCGCTGAATCCTCCCATCCACGATGCACTCCGCTGCTGCCTATCGCCACGCAAAGTTCACACTACCGCCGCTCGGTTTCATCTAGCTAGTGTGCTTCATGCAGCTAACCGCACACACGCGGCAAACACCCCTGAGCCCGGGCGCAGCCGAACGGCCCGGTTCCGTACCTTGTTACTGAGTATCCGCCGGCGCAATTTCTCCGCTCGGCGCGCTTTTGCTCCCGCAGCTTACCCGTTACAATCAAGGCGCTTTGCGAGTGCGGCTCCAAACCGGTCTGGGCCTCGGTGTGCTGCTGGTCTTCTGCGCCTGCTGGGCCGCCTCCTGCGCTTCCCCGCTGGGTCCCGGCTATGCCGTCGAGCAGCAGGAAATTCGCGTACACTTCGCGCCCGACGCGCAGTCTATTCACATCGCCGCGGAATATCACCTGCGCAATACGGGGATCAGGCCCATCGAGCAAATCGAGGTGCTGGTGCCATGCACGCGGCGGCTCCACTGTGGGCCGGCCACCATTCATTGGGACAGCACCGAGATTTCCGCGCAACCCGCACCAGAGGGTCCGCGTAACGCTGTGCTGCGCTTCGCCGAGCCTTGGTCACTTTCCGCCGCGCATACGCTGCGTATCTCTTACGACGTCTTGCCACCGGAACCCGGGACCGCCGCGCTCGGCTTCAGCGCCGACGCGTTCTATCTTCCGGCCGCGCGATGGAGTCCGGAGCTGCCGCAAGTTCCGGGGCTGTTTGGTTTCGGCGGCGCGCCACCCAAGAAATGGCAACTGACCGTGGAGATCCCTAAGGGTTTCCTGGTGCACACCAGCGGGGTGGTGCAGAAGACGCGCAGCGAATCTTCCGGCGAAGAGACGTACCACGCGCAGCAAACCGGCGAGGATGGCTCGCCCTTTGTGGTCGCCGGGCGATACACGGCGCAGGAAATTCGCGGCGCGCAGCAAAAGGTGATTCTCTGGAGTCGATCGCCGGCCAGCGCACAAATTTTGCGGCAAGCCAGCGCGCCGATGGCCACCACCGCAAAGGCGTACAACGCCATTTTTGGCGCACCAGCGCACCGCCTTCCGGTCTTCTGGATCGTCGAATGCCCCGCGCCCGCGGGATGCTTTTCGCATTTTCGCGCCAACGTTGTTGCGCTGCTCGATGAGCAGCAGCCGGACCAGCCATCCGCGGAACTGGCCTCCGCGGACACCGTGATGGTCGATCCCAGCAAAGGAGCGCCAAAAATGGCCGCGGCCGCCGCACCTTCGCTGGCGGCCAGTTGGCTGGGCTACGGCCGCAGCCCCGGCTTTTATGAGCAGACCCCGCCGATGTCGCTGCTTCCAGTGTTTGCCGCAGCGCAAAGCCGAGAACGCATCGAAGGGTCGCAAGTACGCGCCGCCACCATTCGCCGGGCGTTGCGCTTGATTGCGCAGAATCCACCGCCGGGGAAATCGGCCGCGGCTGCTGATCAGTCACGGGACCGCGCGAAAGCCTTGCTCTTTTTCTACGGTTTGCAGGACCACTACGGTCCGGAAGTGTTTCACAACGCCATCAGCCACATGCTGTACGCGCGCGCCAAACGCGGATTCGATCTGGACGATTTGATCGCCGCTTTCGAGCAGGAAACGCACCAGAACGTGGCGCAGTTTGTCCGGCTGTGGCTCAAGCATCCCGACGTGCCGGCGGAGTTTCGCGCGCGCTACGAAGGTGCCGCCTCCGACGAGCAACTTCCACCGCGGACGGCGACTACCGCGGCCAACGATTCCCCCTCCAAAGGAGAAACACCATGAGAGACGTAGTGTTAACGGATCGCGGACCAAAACCCATCGGACCCTACTCGCAAGCCGTGCGGGTGAACGGATTTCTCTACGTTTCCGGGCAGATCGCGCTCGATCCCAAGACCGGCGAAATGACCACCGGGGATATCGCGCAGCAGACGGAGCGCACCATGGAAAATGTGAAGGGTATCGTGGAGGCCGCAGGCTCGAAAATGCCGCACGTGATCAAGACCACGGTATTCCTGAAAAACATGAGTGATTTCTCAGCGATGAACGAAGTGTACGCACACTATTTTTCCGCGGCACCGCCGGCGCGCTCCACCGTGGAGGTCGCGCGCCTGCCAAAGGATGCGCTGGTAGAGATCGAAGTCATCGCGGCCCTATAGTGCCAGCGTCAGCGCACGGCTTGGGGACTCGTGGCGAATTTTATCAGAGGAAGATCAAAAAGCTAAGGCCGGTCGGGGCTTTCGAGAGCTTCGTGAATGGCGAGCGCGGTTACCAAAGCGACGACGCCGACGGCGTACCAGACGAATTTGCTAGTGCCGGCGCTGACCGGCGGTCCGCTGGGAGATGCTTTGCCGCTGGCGGGAGATGACGCGGCGGCCGCTTCCTCCGGCGTCGGATCAAGAATCACGCGGAACGCTGAGCCTTCTGGTACCACGCGGCTCTCGCCTTCCACGACGACGAGCAGTTCGCCACGGGTGCTCTTTACAATGAAGTCTTTTGGCCCCATCACGGAAACCTGTCCGATCGTCGGCTGATCGGTATTGGCGCGGATCGAGGCGTTGCCGAAATGGAGAACGAAGGCGCGCGCGTTGCTGGTGGAAAAGGTTGCCGAGCCCGCTACGAGCGTGGCTGCCGGTCCTGCCTCATCGTGCAACAGCGTGGCAGAACTGGAACTGGCGAGCAGAAACCTGGCCGCGCCAGCGCGCACTTGTACGCTGCCAGTGGGCTCGGTGCTGAGTCGATCGCCGCCAAAGACGGTAGTGCCGACGGAAGCGGACGCCGAGCCGAGGTGAGCGCGGTCGGCAAAAACCACCACGCCGAGCTGCATTTCCGGCGCAGCCCACATGGGCGCGCCAAGCCCAAGCAATGCTACGGAGAGCACCGCCGCCAGCAAAATACGGAATTTCCCCATACTTGTCTCCCACCTTGCTAACTGGAGAATACTCACAGCTTTAGGCACAGTCAATCGGCAAAGCGTACCTACAGGAAAAAAGTCCCCGGCGCCCTTTTTTCGTGAGTTTACTGGCTGTCTGGTACTTCCACTGCTACAATGCCCACCATCGTATGGCTGATTGGAAACAGATTACCGCACGGATACGCCGCGCCCGCACGAGCAAGGACCCGGTCGGGCAGCTGACGAATCTCTACGAAAAGACGCAGGATGCAATGGTGGCGTTTGAATTGGCGCGCCATTTTGAAACTGCCGGGCAGGCCGCGGACGCCGGGAAGTGGTATGTCTCGGCGGCGGAGCGGTTTCGGCGGGCGGACTGGAAAGTGAAGGCGTTCGAGTCGGCGCAGCGATTGGGAACCGAGGTTTCCGAGGAGGCGTTGGAAGCGGCCAAGGCGGAGGATGCGGCGGCAGTGAAGAAAATGCGCCCGGCTGGAGCGAAAGCGGCTGGTGGAGCAGCCGGCGGCGCGGCTGACGAACGAACTGGCGTGGGAGCCGAGGCTGACGGCGTTGGGAATTCCGAGCAGACCGCGGAGATGCTCGAATCCGTGGTGGCGTTGAGCAGCGAAGTGCAGGGCGCGGAGGCGGATTCCGCGGCGACTGGAACTGGCGCGGCGGCAACCGCCGCCAAGCGACGGCGACGTGGCCGGCGAGGTGGGCGCAACCGGCGCAAGGCTGCCGGGCCTGCTACAGCGGGCGCGGGAGCGGCAGCAGGGGAATTGGCGAGTCCTGCTGCTGCGGTGCAGCGCCAAGTCCCGCGCGGAAGCTCACGAAGCGGTCCTACGACATCCCGCAGAACGGTTGAGGCAACGGAAGACGAGGGACCAGGATTGGCGATTCGTCGGCCGGTACCGCCCTTGCCGGTGGAGGCCGCTGCTGACTTTAGCGCGCCGAGCGTGAAGGGGCGCTATGGTGATCCCGGGCTGTCTTCGCGGCTGAATTTGCTGGAGATGCAGTTTCGGCGACTGCTGACATGTGAGCCCGCCAAACTGGATGACACGGTGCTGGCGCCGGTGGGTCCGGGCGTATTCCTGCTGTCGGATTCGGATCTGACCAGCTATTACTACGTGGAAGCTTGCCAGACGTTGCGCATTGCCATTGGGAATTTGCTGCGCGGCGGGTCCAGCCGGCGTGGAGCAGAGTCCATCAAGCCGCAACTGGCGGAGCACTTGGGGATTCCTGAGGCGCGGGTGACGAAATATTTGGCGGAGCATTGCGTGGTGCGCTGGTTGCAGCTGGATGAAGGGGCCTCGCACTTTGCCCATTTTGTGATTGCGGTGTTGCGGCCTACGTTGAATGAGTGACGGCGGCGACGTTTCTAAGCAAATCCCAAAGAGTGCCAAGCAGTTCCCCACGGCTGAAGCCTAAGATCCGAACGCGAATCAAAGGCGCCCGCCTCCCCGGTTTAACCGGGGCAGGCAGAAGGCGGCCGCTACAACGTCAAAAGCCAGGCTGGTAAAACCGTTCGATAGCCCGGATTACCGTTCGACCCTCAATTTCTACCGTTCGACGCTTGGCGCTGGTCAGGGTGGGGCTTTACCTTCAAACTATAGGTGTCGAAAGACTTATGTGGACGGGCCCGGTTGACGTGGTACGTTATTGGCTATTCGGAATGAGCCCTCTGGGGGATTTTTTTCGTTTGGGCTCCGCAAGGCAGCACGAACTGAGGGATGCATTTTCGAAAGTGAGGGATAGAGGTTCATGGCAAATCGCGTGAGTACGCAGATCTTCCGCAGCATTGATTGGGCAGTGTGCAAGACCGCCGCAATCACTTTCAATACGATTCAGCATTTCAATAAGCGGAATCCGAATCCGTCGGTGACGCCGCAATGGTCGGATAAGCCGCTGCTCAAGTCCTGGGAAAAGACCAAGCCGACGCTGGGCTTCCCGCGGCAGACGGATTCGCTGTGTCCCGCGTGCGTGAAAGAAGCGCGCGAAGCCATCATCGCCGGGAAAAAAGACTGGCGCGATTTGATGAGCGAAAAAGTGGGCGAGATTAAGGCCCAGATCATCGAGCGCGACGGCCAGGTGTGGATGGTGAAAGATTGCCCACAGCACGGCCACTATGAAGACATGATGGCCATCGATTCCAAATGGCTGAACTGGATCGAGCAGCAGTATCCCGGGCGCGACATTCCCGCGCACAACGACGAAGACTTGCACAAGCATGGCTCGTCTACTGTTCGCTACGGTCGCGGGTCCGTGCTCACTGTCGACCTGACCAATCGCTGCAACATGATGTGCGATCCGTGCTTCATGGACGCCAACCAGGTCGGCTATGTGCACGAGCTGGGCTGGGAAGAGATTCAGGAAATTCTGGATAACGCGCTGAAGATCAAGCCGCGACGGCAAATGTCGGTGCAGTTCAGCGGCGGCGAGCCGACCATGAGCCCGTACTTCCTGGATGCCGTGAAACACGCCCGCAAGATCGGCTACAACAGCGTGCAGGCGGCCACCAACGGCATCGAATTCGCCAAGAGCAAAGAATTTTGCAAGAAGGCCTTTGAAGCGGGCATGCGCTATGCGTACCTGCAGTTTGACGGCATCGGCAACGACGCCAACGGCCACCGCCAGATCGGCAACCTCTTTGACGTGAAGCTGCGCGCCATCGAGAACATGCACGAAGCGGGCATCGAGATCGTGCTGGTGGTGACCATCGTCAACAACGTGAACAACGATCAGGTGGGCACGGTCGTGAAGTTTGCGATGGAAAATCCCAAGAAGATCGCGTTTGTCAGCTTCCAGCCGGTTTCCTTTACCGGCCGCGACGAAGACATTACCCCGGAGCGCCGATTGCGCCAGCGCTACACGCTTTCGCATTTGGCGAAGGATGTCAGCACCCAAGTGGGCAAAGTGGAACCGACGCGCGACTGGTTTCCCATCTCGTTCATCAGCACCTTTGCCGGCTTCTCGGACATGGTCAAAGGGCAGGATTCGCAGTGGGGTTCGCTCTCCTGCGGCTGCCATCCGAACTGCGGCGTCGGCACCGCGCTGATGATCAACAAAGAGACCAAGGAATGGGCGCCCGTGCCGCGCTTTCTCAATGCGGTGCAGCTGACCAAGGACGTGACGGACATCACCGACGCGGCGCGCGGCAAGACCTTTTCCAACTTCATGATGGCCATGGCGTTGCTGAAGAATTACCAGCCGTTTGAAGGGCCGAAGGGTTTGAAGCTGTACGATTTGTTCAAGAAATTTGACAAGACCTGGGCGCTGACGCGCAAGGCCACCACCAAGTACGGCCGCACCTCGCCGGACCGCGGCTTTGACGACGCCATGAAGCGCCGCCAGGATCCCTGGAACTTCCTGTTCATCGCGGGGATGTGGTTCCAGGATTTGTTCAACTACGATTTCCGCCGCACGGAAATGTGCATCATTCCTTACGCCACGCAGCAGGGTGAGATTTCCTTCTGCGCGTACAACACCGGCGTGGGTTGGCGGCAGATCATCGAGAACATGCACAAGAACGCGACCGTGGCCGAGTGGTACAAGAACCACGGGAAGCATGAGATTTATGCCAAGGGTAAAGCCGTGGGCCTCGAGTCCTTCGAGCATTCGCTGGTGATCGATGCGAATGACGCGGCGCGCGTGCGGCATTTGGAGCACGACATTCCGCTGACGGCGTCTGAGGAAGATCGCATTCGCCGCAAGCAAGCGTTGGCCGAACAAGCCAAAGTGCGCGCTATCTACGAAGAACTGGTGCTGAAGAAGCCCCAGCCGACGGTAGTGCAGATTGGCTCGGTGAGCGATATCGCCAAAGCTACGCCTGCCAATTTTGCGAATGCTAATAAGCCGGTCAGCATCGCCCCGGCCAAGCAGGAACAAGCGGAAGCCGTCGCCGGCGACTAACTCTCTAGCCTACGGAGTTCCTCTTCCAATATACTTTGATCAGCTGGCCCCGAAGTTACGGGGCCAGTTTCTTTAGAATTCGTGAGAACAGGTCGTACATGGACCCTAAAATTCACAATCCCAAACTCGCGCTAGGTCGCTGGGCCCGCCTCCTTGCGGATTTGCTGTGGAAGCGGACGCTCAATGATAGGGAATACGCCCGCTCCATGCGGGAATCCCTATCTCGTCAACCTTTTTTGAAGTCCGGCGGGCTCTATTTAACGCGCGAGGAAGCGCATGACCGCGAAAGCTTTAGCTGACCACAAGGCCCACGACAGAGTTGCTGATCAAGCTATTCGGTCCAAAGAGCGTTCGCCGACTTGGGGACCTGACTTTACGAGAAGTTCTCTATAATCTATAAACACTTAGAGGAACGGTATGCCTATCTACGAATATATCTGCGACAACTGCAAAAATGAGTTTGAGAAAATCGTGATCAACAAGCAGCAGGAAATCGCCTGCCCGAAGTGCGCCAGCAAAAAGGCTACGATTCAGCTGAGCGTGTTCAGTTCGGCGGTGGCGGCTGGCTCAGCGAAATCCTTCACGCCGCAGTCGAGTGGCGGCGGAGGCTGTTGCGGTGGCGGTTGCGGCTGCCACTAGGACTCCCTTCCTTACTCTTTTGGCGCACTGCGCCGCTTTCCCTCTTCGCAGTGCTCACGGTATGCTCGGCGCATGGCGAATGCGGACCAAGAGCACGTCTTCGTGGCGCCGATTCAGAAAATCTGGATTATGCGCTGCGTGGAGGTGCCTCCTGAGGTGTCGGCGGCCATTCGCGATGCCGCCACCGGCGACCTGAAACATCCGCCGGTACATGGATTTATCGAAGGACGACCGTTTAAGAGCACCTTGGTCCCGGGTGGAGAAGGTGCCTACCGGCTGCATGTGCACAGCCGCATCTGGCGAAAGTTGAAGATCGACGCCGGCGCGGAGGTGGAAGTCACGCTGATGCTGGACCAGGCGCCGCGTCCGGCGGTGGTGCCCAGGGATTTGGCGGCAGCGCTGGCCGCGAGGCCCATCGCGCTGGCCACATTTAACGCGCTGACCCTGCCTTTGCGGCGGCAGATTTTGTGGTACGTGGAATCCGCGAAACACGCGAGTACGCGGGAGAAGCGCGTCAAGCTGCTGGTGCAGCGCATGCTGGAGCGCGCTGCGCGCAACGGCAAGCGAAAAGCGCCTAAGCCCAACACAAAAAGCAAAATTGGGAAATCGCCTGACAAATCCCAACGAAGCGCCAAACCGAGAGTCAAACCCAAGGACAAACCTCAGGCCCGGCTTCGAAAATAGCCCCCGTACCAAAATTCCTCGAGGGTCCGCCGCACTCGTTGGCAGGCGCAAGGGAATCCAAACAGGGTCTCTCAGAGTGGCAGAGTGCCCGACGAAACGCTGACTACCGAGAAGCTCACTGCCACCTGCTGTATCGCGGGTGGCGGGCCCGCCGGCGTGGTCCTTGGGTACCTGTTGGCGCGCGCCGGCGTCGATGTAGTGGTGCTCGAAAAGCACAAAGACTTCTTTCGCGATTTTCGCGGCGACACTGTGCATCCCTCGACGCTCGAAGTCGTTCGTGAACTTGGCCTGCTCGAATCGTTCCTGCAGCTTCCCCAGCAGGAATTCCGCCACCTCGAAGCGCAATTCGGAAATTTCACGGTGCATGTTGCGGATTTTTCGCGTCTTCCCACCCACTGCAAGTTCATCGCGATCGTGCCGCAATGGGACTTTCTAAATTTCATGTCTTCGCATGGCAAACGCTATCCTGCGTTTCGCCTGCTCATGGAGCACGAGGTCACTGGCTTGCTCGAAGAAGCAAACGAAATTCGCGGCGTCACCGGTCGTTCGCCACGCGGCGATTTCGCAGTCCGGGCCTTGTTGACCGTCGCTGCGGATGGGCGCCATTCCGTGGTGCGCGAGCGTGCCCAGCTGAAGGTGATCGATCTAGGAGCGCCCATTGACGTGCTCTGGATGGGCTTTCCGCGCAAGCCGGATGATCCGGAATCCGCCTTGGGCCGCATTGCCGACCGAAAATTCATGGTGACCATCAATCGCAAAGATTATTGGCAGTGCGCCTTCGTAATTTCCAAAGGCGACTTTGATGAAATCAAGAGTCGCGGTTTACCGGCGTTCCGCCAAACCATCGTGGATGTCGCGCCCTTTCTGGGCGATCGAGTTCAAGAGCTGACGGACTGGGATCAGGTAAAACTCCTCTCCGTGGCGGTAGATCACCTGGAGAAATGGCATCGTCCTGGTGTGCTGTGCATTGGGGACGCCGCGCATGCCATGTCGCCCGTGGGCGGCGTGGGCATCAACCTCGCCGTGCAGGACGCCGTCGCAACCGCGAATATTCTGGTGCGGCCGCTCCTCGCACGTCGAGTTTCCGCTGCGGATCTGGAGCGCGTGCAGCGGCGCCGCGAATTTCCCGCGAAGGTTACGCAACGGCTGCAGATTTTTGCCCACGAACACGTCGTATTCCCCATTCTGCAAGGACAAATCAAGACGGACCGCTTGCCGCTATTTCCGCGATTGCTGAATCGCTATGTTTGGTTGCGGCGTCTGGTGGCCCGCGGCATTGGAACCGGAGTGCGACCGGAACATGTACACACGCCTGAAGCGCAGGCGCGTAAGTAAATCTCTGAGTTTGCGGCGTCGGGTTTTTATGTCGCCCGGATTTTATTTTGCGGCGCTTCCCGCAGGTTTACGCACTTGCGCTGTCACCCAGGGCACCAGGTCCGGCTCCGCGAAGGCGCGGTCCCAGATTTCGTCGTTCATCTTGTGATATTCGGTGTAGCGCAACGGCGCGTGGGCCTTGTTGAGTTGTTTGACCATTTCGCGTACCAACACCACCGGCACGGTCAGATCCATGTCGCCCTGAAACATCCATAGTGGGACGCGTGCGATGGCGCGTAGGTCGGTGAAATTGTCATAAGAACCGACAACCATCGCGGCAGCCCATTTCTCCGGAAAAGATTGCAGCAGGGCCCAGACGCCCAGTCCGCCCGCGGACTGGCCCACCAGAACGATGCGGTCGGCGTCGATGGAGTAATCCTTTTCCACCGCGTCGAGGATTTGCAGCGCCAGCTGCATTTGCTTGTTTATGTCGTTCATATCCGGGTCGCCCCAGTTTTCGTCGACCGGGCATTGCGGCGCCAGCACGAACGCGGGGAACTGCGCCTGATTCGCCGGCTGCGTCCAGACGTGCGTTCCAGAAAAATTTTCGTGCAGGATTTGCTGTTCGTTGTTGCTGCCGCGTCCGCCGCCGTGGAAGAAGAAGATCAGCGGGTACTTCTTGTTGGCGTCGTAGTGGTCGGGAACGTAGATACGATACGGCATGCGGTTGCCGTCTTTGTTGGTGTAGGTCTTTTTGAAGAATACCGTCTCGCCGGGTTTGGCGGTGGAGTCGGCGCTCGTTTGCGCTGCGCTCGTGGCGGTGGCCAGCGCGCACAAGACCACGCAAGAAACCCAGAAGAAAATACATCGAAACAGGATGCTCATTGCGGCCGTTTGTAGTCCTGAATGTTGGAGGGCACGGGGATCACGGATTTGGCGCGCGGGTCAGGTTGCGGCGCGCCGGGAGTCCACGTGAAGGGCAAAACNNGAAACTTCGACGAGCGGGACCGCCAGCACCATGGTGGCTTTCAATTCATTTTCGCTGGGAGGGCGGACGGCGGCCCAGCGGCCGCGGCTAACGTATTCGACGAACGTGCGCATGGCGGCAAGTTTGTCTTCGGCGCTTTCGATTTTCTCGGCGGTGCCCAGCACCACCACGGAGCGATAGTTTACGGAGTGACCCGTGGCGGTGGGGGAGAACACGATGCCGTCGAGCAAGGTCACGCTAAGGCAAAACGGGGCGCCGCTGGCGAGCGTGGTCATTAAACGGCTGGCGACGGAGCCATGCAGCAGCAGGCGTTCGCCGTCGCGGACGTAATTGGTGGGCACGACGTAGGGCTGGCCGTCCACCACGAACGCCACGTTGCAGACGAATGCCTGGTCGAGGATGGCGTGCACCAGTTCGCGGTCGTAATTCGCGCGTTCGGGATGGCGGCGGACGCGCGTTCGTTCCGTACGAGTAAATTCGCTCATGGCAAAAGACTATTCTGCTCAAGGCTGCGCGGCAAGCGTCAATCCGGTGGTGGAGTTGGCGGCTCCGGGCCGGGGTACCCCCACCCCCCCTTTCGCGTAAGTGTTGAATCTAATGGAGTTAAGTTTATTGTAAGTCTATTAGAATGAACACTTGCGAGGCGTGCTCCTAACTATTGATTCTGAAGGAGTTGCGAGCCGTCTTGTTTGCCGAGCGGCAGTAGGTCGTTGTACTCAAGGGTAACTGTTTTATGGAGGTTTGATTTTAGATGAAGCGTGGGTTGAAAAGCCGCGGTGCGGTCGGCGCGCACAGACTGAAGAGCTATGCCACCTGCGCTCCAGGGGTGAACTAGCGCTGTGAGTGAGGAAGGATTTTTTATGAGTGAAATATGAGCGAAAGAAGTAGCGAGTGCTGAGTGGCGAGTCAAATGCCGAAAGAGCACAGACTGACACAGTTTGCGGAAAAACTCAGAGCCAGGTGTGGTGGGCAAGCTGGGCGCAGCATGCTGCGCCCCTACAGAGGCCGAGGCGAATGTTGCGCTCGCGGGAACGTGGATGATGTGGTGAAAGAAGGGCACACAGACTGAAAGTCTATGCCACTTAAAGCTGGTGCCACTCTGGCCGACAAAGCGCGATCGTGAGGCTGTTAAACGAAAAGCTTACAGGCTGAAGCCTGTGCTACCAAAGGCGTCATCGCGCGAACTGATTGCAGGTTAGGGGGTTATGGGCGACGGCGCTGGCGCGGGTTTTGCGGGGCCGCGGACCACGCGGAAGCCGATGTATTCCGGCGCTGGGGTGCAATTTGATTTGGGATCTACGGGGCAATCGGCGCTGCCGCCGATTAGTTTGCCTTTGCCATCGCGTGTCAGCACCCACTCGGCCACGTTGCCGCCCAAATCGTAAATCGGCTCTTCGTCTTCTTTGCCTTGACCGCGGAAACTGCCCACTTCTTTCAGCAGCGGCGCCGGGCCCTTCAGTTCCTTGGCTTTCTCGCGCAATCTCGCCGCATCCTCCGGGTTCGGCGCATACCCAGCCCAGTAGTCGAGCGTGTTTTCGTTCTCGCGGCTGGTGTATAAATCCTTCACTTCATCGTCGTAGGGAAGGCGGTACAAATCCTTACCGTCACCCGTGACGCTCGAGAGCCATTCGGCGTACTCCTTAGCTTGCTCGAGAGAAATGCCACTGGCGGGGAAATTTCGTTCAGCGAGCGAAGGAAGAAGCTTACCGTTGTTATCGTGGCATCTGGCGGTAAGAAAAGCATGAAACTGCGCCTTAGTCACCTCGAACCTGCCGATCTGCAGAGCGCCGCGGGAGACTACCTCGGGTGGTGCTGCCAGTTCAGGGCCGCATTGGGCATCAAAATCGTTGCGCCATCTTGGCACGCCGTACGCGCCGGACTCGTCTCGTTTTATATTTTTGCGACGCAACAGTTCAGCGAGTTGCGAGTCCTTCTTCAGCGCAGCGTTTTCCAGCTTGGCGGTTTTGAAGAAATATTTGTCGAACCAGGCAACTTCTTCTTCCACTTTGCGCATTTGGTGGGTGAGTTTGCGGGGGCCGTGCGGTTCGCCGGGGAAGACGACGAATTTTACGGGGACTTTGCCGTAGTACTGGAGGGCGCGGAAGTAGGACCAGCTTTGCGCGGGCGGGACGTTGGTGTCTTGTGTGCCGTGAAAAATCAGGACAGGGGCTTGCACCTTGTCCATTTTGAAGAACGGCGATTTGCGAATGTATAGCTCCGGATCTTCCATGGGCGATTTGCCGAAATAGTAGGAATCGAAGGAGTCGCCAAACATCACATTGCCCCAATCGCTAATCCACTCGACGTCGCCGGCGCCGACGCTGGCGACTTTGTAGCGTTCGGGATACGTGGTGATCAAGCTGGTGGAGAGAATCGAGCCATTGGACCATCCGAGCGTGGCGATGCGGTCCGGGTCGACAAGGCCCTTCGCGATCAGGTCGTCGACGCCGTCGTTGATATCCGGCGTCTCTAAATCATAGTATTTACCGCAGCAAATGGATTCCACCCACTTCAGTCCGTAATTGTTGCTGCCGTGGTAGTTGGGTTTTAATACGAAAGCTCCGCGCTGCGTCAGCAGGTTGTTGGGATAAGCCCAACTATCCGCCCAGGCGTCGCTGTCGTGGCCCGAGGGCCCGCCATGAATCGCGGTGATTAGCGGATACTTTTTGCCGGCTTCATAATTTGCCGGGTAGTAGAGAATGCCCTCCACCTGATCGCCGTTGGCGCCCTTCCAGTGGAT
>PMOV01000270.1 GCA_003161195.1 Acidobacteriota bacterium
GCCGCGGGACGCAAACAGCTCTCGCCCGAAGCCGTCACCCTATGCTTCGTCGCCGGTGCCAACTCCATCTTCGTAGGAGAGAAGCTCCTGACCACTCCCAATCCCGGACCCGACGAAGACGAGATGCTGCTCCGCACGCTGGGACTGAAACCCGTGGAGTCCCATGCCGTCTGAGTTTCCGCAAAAGTTTTCCAGCGAATTAGAATCCGCTCTGAGCACCTGGGCGCAGCGCGGACAGCGCCGCAGTCTCGCGGAAATTCCGGGAGTAAACCTCTGCTCCAACGACTATCTTGGCCTGGCACAAAGCCCGCGTTTGCGCGGAGCCCTCGCGGAAGCCGTCGCCGCAGCCGAGCGCGTCGGAAGCACCGGCTCGCGTTTGCTCTCGGGACACGATCGCGCGTGGGACGAACTGGAAGAGTCCTTCGCGGAGTTCGCCGGCACAGAAGCGGCCCTATTCTTCACCAGCGGTTACGCCGCCAATCTCGGCTTGCTCACCTCGCTCGCCGGTCCTGACGACAGCATCTTCTCCGACGCGCTGAATCACGCCAGCCTGATCGACGGCATTCGCCTCTCTGGCGCGCGTAAACACATCTATCCTCACGCCGACCTCAACGCACTGGAATCTGGGCTGCGCGAGCGCCAGAACGATCGCGGCCGCAAGCTCATCGTCACAGAAACCGTCTTCAGCATGGACGGCGACGTCGCTCCGCTGCGCGAAATCTTCGCACTCGCGGCGCGTTATGGAGCCGGCGTAATCCTGGATGAAGCGCACGCCACCGCAGTCCACGGCCCGCAAGGCCGCGGCCTCGCCGCAGGTTTGTCCGCTGTCGCAGCGTCGCACGGCGCGGCAGACGTGTCGCGTGGTGATGCCGTCGTTACGCAAGGCGCCGTCGATGGCGCAGAGAATGTCGTCGCCGTCGTGCACACCTGCGGCAAAGCGCTCGCCAGCGTGGGCGCGTTCGTCTGCGGCGGCGCGCTGCTCAAGGAATATCTCATCAACCGCGCGCGCTCGTTCCTCTTCTCCACGGCCTTGCCGCCGTACCTGGCCGCGCAAGTCCACGCCGCGCTGCGCCTCGCGCAATCCATGGACGCCGAGCGCGCCGCGTTGCGGCAGAACGCGCAGGCCCTGAGCGCCGTGCTGCGCCGCCAAGGCTGGGACACCGCATCCTCCAGCACGCAGATCATTCCGGTGATCATCGGCAAGAACGACGCCGCCGTTGCCGCCGCCGCATTCCTGCAACGCGCGGGCTTTGCCGTGCGCGCCATTCGCCCGCCCACGGTTCCGCAAGGCATCGCGCGCCTGCGCCTCTCGCTCACCGCCGCGATCACGCCAGACGAGTTGACGCGTCTGGCCGACGCGCTGCAAGCGTTCCGCGACGAATCCGTCAGCGAGGGGCGTCGCGAAACCGCCTCGCATTCCGCTGCGCCGCGTGCACCGCAGTTGCTGGCGAAAACCTCCGCGCACGCCGCGGGCGCGCATCTCGATTTCACGGAAAGCTCGCACCGAACCACAGATGCGCAGGACACGGGAGACGCACATCTCACCGAAGCGTGGTCACGCCGATGAGGCATCACTTCTTCGTCACCGGCACGGACACCGGCGTCGGCAAGACCACGCTCTCGGCGCTGCTCTGTGCCGCACTGGACGCCGTCTACTGGAAGCCTATCCAAACCGGCACGCTCGAAGGCTCCGATCGCTCAACGGTGATGCGCCTCGCCGGCATCGGTACGGACCGCACGCTCGACGAGGTCTACCAATTCGTCCCGCCGGTTTCGCCGGACTTGGCTGCGCGCTGGGCGGGCGTGGAGATCGACCTCAACCGCATCAATCTGCCCACCAGCTTGATGAACGACTGGCTGGTCATCGAAGGCGTCGGCGGCGTGTTGGTCCCCATCAACCCGAAACAGTTCGTGTTGGACATGATGGCCAAGCTGAAGCTGCCGGTCATCCTCGCCGCCCGTAGCAGCCTGGGTACGATTAACCATACGTTACTCACGCTGGCCGCGTTGCACGCCGCCGAGCTGCCGGTGCACGGCGTAGTCCTCATCGGCGACCAGAACCGCGAAAACCGCGAAACCATCGAACGCTTCGGCCACGTGCGCGTCATCGGCGAAATTCCTCGTTTGCCGAACTTGCATCGCACCGCGTTAATGCAGGTATTTCTGAATCATTTCGACCGCGCGGCGTTTTCCCAGTAGGCTGCAGGCTAACCGCGATGTGGCCGCGAAATCTATTTCCATGACCGTTCCTTCCTGGCTGAATCTCGAGCACGTCTGGCTGCCGTACACGCAGATGAAAACCGCGTCGATGCCTTTGCCCGTCGTCTCCGCAAAGGGCGTTAGGCTGAAGCTTGCCGATGGCCGCGAGCTGATCGACGGAATCTCCAGTTGGTGGACGGCCTGCCACGGCTACGGCCATCCGCACATCTTGCAAGCCGTCGCGCAGCAACTCGAAACCATGCCACACGTNNGTGTCGGTGGAAGTGGCGCTCAAAATGGCCGTGCAGTTCTGGATGAATCACGGCGAACGACGAACGAAATTCGTTAGCTTTAAGCACGGCTATCACGGCGATACGTTTGCGACCATGGCGATTTGCGACCCGGAAGAAGGAATGCACAGACTATTTCAGGGCGTAGTGCCGCAACAGTTTGTCGTCGATATTCCGAGCACTCCGGAGAAATTAGAGAAGCTGCATGGCCTTCTGCGCGAAAAGAAAAGTGAAATTGCCGCTGTCGTGATCGAGCCGCTGGTGCAAGGCGCAGGCGGCATGAAGTTTCACGAAGCTGCCGTGCTGTGCGAGTTGAAGAGACTGTGTGCCGAACATGGTTTACCACTGATCTTCGACGAAATCTTCACCGGGTTTGGGCGCACGGGAACGCTGTTTGCCTGCGAGCAGGCCGGAATCACGCCCGACATCATGTGTTTATCGAAGGCGCTCAGCGGAGGTACGATGCCCCTGGCCGCCACGGTGGCCAGCGAGAAAATCTACCGGGCGTTCCTTTCGGACGACGCAGACGCGGCGCTAATGCATGGGCCCACGTACATGGCCTACGCGCTGGGGTGCGCCGCGGCAAACGCTTCGCTCGATCTGTTTGTATCCGAGCCTCGACTGGCGCAGGTGGCGGCGATCGAATCGCAGCTCACGGAAGAACTTGGACGTTGCCGGGGATTGCGAGGAGTTGTGGATGTTCGCGTAAAAGGCGCGATCGGTGTCGTGCAGATGGATGCTCCAGTGGAGTCGGAGAAGCTGCGCGGGCGTTTTGCGCAGATGGGCTGCTGGATCCGCCCGTTGGGCGACGTGATCTACCTTACGCCGCCCTTTGTGACTAAAGAGCAGGATCTCTCCGCGCTCACCGCAGCGATTCACTCTGTACTGCGAGTTAATTGAAACCTTTCGACCGTTGACTCCCGTGCGTAGCGCACAGAAAGATCCCGACCGTCTGCTAAAATCTCTGTGCCTACATGACCGTTGCGCGAGGAAACGCATTGCCTTCAAAGTTCACTGTCTGGAAACAAAAAATCATCTTGCTGGCCGGCGCCTGGGGCGCTCCCGG
>PMOV01000112.1:0-293 GCA_003161195.1 Acidobacteriota bacterium
CCCGTCTCCGAAGTCGCCACCGCCATGGCTGGGTCCAGCACTTCGCTGCGCGTCTTCGTCGGTCCTAAAGATTACGACGACCTGAAGAAAATGAATCCGCCGCTGCACGGCCTGGTGAATTTCGGCTGGATGGAATTCATTGCCGACCCGCTGTTCCACGCCCTGAAGTGGCTGCACGCTTACATTCCCAACTGGGGATGGGCCATCGTGGTGTTGACGCTGATTATCAACATGCTGCTTTTCCCGCTGCGCATCTCGAGCTACCGGACCACGCTGAAAATGCAGCGCGTAGG
>PMOV01000112.1:350-5855 GCA_003161195.1 Acidobacteriota bacterium
TCCGCGCGCGATCCTTATTACATTCTTCCGGCGGCGATGGGCCTTTCCATGTATCTGGTTTCCAAAATGACGCCCATGACCAGCACCGACCCGCAGCAGCAAATGATGATGAAGATCATGCCCGTTACCATGGCGGGCATTTTTATGATTTCCCCTATCTCCAGCGGCCTGGCGGTGTACATTCTCACCAGCAGCGTCGTGGGCATCGGCCAGCAGTGGTACCTGAATCGCACCCATCCGGCCCCCCCACCGGCGAAAATCGTGCGCAACAAAAAATCTTGATCGTCGCAGGAAACATCTGAACGTTTAGTGTGCGGTCGCGTCATCCAATCTTATGAGCCACGAAAACATGCGCGTTGGGCAACTGGATCGCAGCGCGACCGTTGATGCCCTGCGAAAATTTCTCGAAGACTTGGTGCGCGCTTCGGGATTTCAATTGCATGTGTCCGTGCAGCCAGTGGCCGCCACGAGTGCGGGCGTCGAAGGCGCCGCCGAAATACTGGTGGATCTGGATGGTACGGACAAAGACCTCTTGCTCGAACGGAATGCCGAAGTATTGCGAGCCATCGAGCACCTGGCGTACAAAGCGCTGCGACTCGAGCCGGCGTTTCACGAACGCATTCACATCGATTGCGGCGGCTACCGTGCGTTGCGATTTGAAGAGTTGCGCATGACCGCACGCGTGGCGGCCGAGCGCGTACAGGCTTCCCGCCAGCCCTTCAAACTAAACCCCATGTCCTCCCGCGAGCGTCGCATCGTGCACCTGGCGCTGCGCGACATGCCCGCGGTGCGGACGGAAAGCGCGGGCATGGGCGAGGAACGCCAGGTGATCATTCATCCCGCCGAAACCAAGCCGCCGCGCTGATCCGCTGTATTCTTGTGTTTCCCCTGCGTGGTTTAATCTTTTTCCCAGCCTTGCGAAATCACATTGCCGGCGGCGTCGAAACGCACGCGATAGGTGAACGGCGCCGGACCGCCCGGACGAATCTGCGGGAAGCGCTTGTCGAGGATTTCCACGATCGCTTCATCGCCTTCCTTGTGGAAGCGAGTTACGGGAAAGCGATCGAACCACAAGACTTTTTGTACTTCAGGAAGCGTTCGAGCTTTGTCGATATAGGTGTTTGATATTGCCTCGGGAGAATAACTGTAGTTGATGGGCGGTGCTTCTGCTGCTGCATTGGTCGAAGTCGTTTGAGAATTGGCGGGCGCGGGAATGGGGGATTTGTCGCTCAGGTCCATGCGCATCTCGTAGGTACCACGCGGGGTGCGGACCAAGCCGTCCCAGTGCCAGAGTGACGGCGGCAGTGGCAATGCTCCGATGGCCTGTGCGTTCAGCTGCAGAAGCTCGGCGAAGGATTTCACGCGTTCGAGGGCGGCGTGGTGCGCTAACGCCGCGAGTGCAAGATAGGTACAGGCCGCGAATAATCCGGCACGATTCCAATTGGCGAGAGAGATTCGCGTGCCCCAGCTACGCCATGCCGGCAAAAATACGAGCACCGCGAGCAGCAAACCCAGAATCGCAATATTTTGCGGGGATATCGGCGCGCCGACAATTCGCGCAAGATCCGCCACGGCAAGAAAAGTAAATTCCGACACGAGCCAGAGCCCCAGCGAACGCGTGCGCCGTTTTTCTTTTGACGCGTAGACCCACGCGAGCATTTGCGGCAGCAACAAAATCGCGCTGAATGCGAAGTCGATTATAAAGATGATGTCCCACGCGGGCCGCGACCAGCCGAGCGGCGACCAGATCATGGTGCCGAAGGTCGTGACTAAATCGAGAAAGATGTGGCTGAGGATTCCGACGGCGTAGACGCCTGTCAACGCCGCGAACGACGGCACATCCCATTTGCGCCAACGGCATAGGGCACGAGTGAGCGCTGCAAGAAGCGGCGCGAAAATCGGCAGACACACCAAAGAATGCGTGATGCTGCGATGCCAGGTGATCATCAGCATGTCGTTGCGCGAAAAAAAATCCCGCAGTGTGTCGATATCGGGAAAGGTGGCGCCAATCATCAAAGACCACGTCACGATGCGGCGCGCGTTCATGGGACGCTGGGCCAACATCTCGTCTCCGCCGAATGCGGCTTTGCCGATCAGCGCGCCGGCGATCCCGTGGGTGATGGTGTCCATGTTTCTCCGAGTAGGTGGCAGGCCATTGTATCCGGGTTCGGCGAGGGTTCCGGCGAACGTTCGGCAGCGGCAGCCGCTTTAGCGAACGTAGAGCAGCGGGGAGCGCTTTGGCAAAACGCGGCCGACCTGATGAGCGGTGACCCCGCGGCGTTGCAGTGCCTGCGACGCGGCGGCGGCGAATTCCGGCGCGATGGCCACCAGCAGGCCGCCCGAAGTTTGCGGGTCAAAGAGCAAATCACGATATTCCGCCGGCACGTCGGCAGCAAACTCTGCACAGTCTCCCACGAAGGCCCGATTGTTCTTGAGGCCACCGGATAAGTGGCCATCCCAAGCGGCTTGAACAGCGCCGGGCAAATACGCCAAGGCCGAGTGATCGATTTCGAGCGAGACGGGCTCGGCAACTGGCACGCCGCTTTGTCCGGCGGCTCCGAGGGCCATTTCGCGCGCGTGACCGAGGAGACTGAAGCCGGTCACGTCGGTGACGGCATGAATCGGCGATGCGCGGTGCGTCGCCGCGCTGCCGTTTATTGTTTTATCGGCGTTGGTTGTCTCATCGGCGTTAATCCTCTCGCTGGCTGCGGCTGCTTCGACTTCTCTCAGTGCTTCCGCGGCGTCGCGATTCAGGGTGGTCATGGCCGCGATGGCGCCCGCAAGTGATTCGTCGGAGGCGCATTCCTTTTTAAGCGCTGTGGTGATCACGCCGGTCCCCAGCGGTTTCGTGAAGAGCAAAACGTCACCCGCCAGCGCGCCGACATTTCGCCAGACGCGACGCGGATCGATCAGGCCGGTGACGGCGTAGCCAAACAGCATGTCCTCGTTGCGGATGGAATGGCCGCCGATCACGCTGCAGCCGGCCTCCCTCATTTTGGCCAGGCCGCCGCGGATAATCTGCTCGAGAATCTCCGGGTCGCCCTTTTCTGGAAAGCCCACTACCGAGAGCGATGAGATTGGCCGGCCCCCCATGGCGTAGACGTCGCTGAGCGCGTTGGCCGCGGCTATCTCGCCAAAGAGGTGTGGGTCGTCGACGATGGGGGTGAAGAAATCGATGGTCTGCACGAGTGCCAGATGGTCGTCAAGGCGGTAGATTCCGGCGTCGTCGTTGGTGTCGAACCCTACCAAAACATTGGGATCAGTCTGCCGGGGCAGCCTGCGTAAAACAGCGTCGAGCGTGGCGGGGTTTAGTTTGGCCGCGCAACCCGCGGCCTTGGCCATGGATGTGAGCTTGATTTGGTCCGGCAAAGTGTTACCTCTCGGCTAGCTGGTACTTTTGCGAGCACCCAGTACGGAATCCGCCGGCTCGCTCCGAGCCGGCATCTGCTAAACTCGCAGGGTTCGGGTCGCGAAGTCAAATCCCAGCCCCGGACCCAGACTCGCGAAACAGGCTATTTACCTATATGATAACACCCGGCCCCACCCCGCTTACGAACGAAGCCATTCTCTCCGCTCTGCGCGAATTTCAGGTCGCCGCAACCTTTAAACAAGTACAGCAAATTCAACAATATATAGCCATTTTACTGAAGTGGAATGACAAAATCAATCTCACCGCCATTCGCGATCCAAGGGAGATACTTTATCGTCACTTCTGCGAGAGTATGTATGCAGCCGTGGCCGTGCCTGTGGAAGACGGTCGGCTGGCCGACGTTGGCTCCGGCGGTGGCTTTCCCGGTATCCCGCTGAAGATTTTGCGGCCCGAATTGCAAGTGTTCCTGATCGAATCGAACATCAAGAAGGCTACCTTTCTGGCGGAAGTGGCGCGGGATCTTGAGCTTACGGACGTTCGAGTGCTGGTGAATCGTTTCGAGGAAGTGGCCGAAGACGTGGCACCGTTGGATTTCGCGTGTTCGCGGGCGCTTGGCGACTTCAGTGGGTTCCTCGGATGGGCCGGCTCTGACGTCGTGGGGGTCAAGACGACGGTGCTGTGGATTGGCACGCGGGACTTGGAAGAGGTGAAGAAAGTGGCGGGATGGAGTTGGAAGGATCCGATCCCAGTGCCACAGTCGTTGAGGCGGCTGCTGCTGGTTGGTACCAAGAATGTACCAGGCGATGTCGGCGTAACGACTTAAAAGAGAACGACTTATTGCTGCACCCACAGAATCTCCTTTACTAATCTCCAGTCCCGGATCGTCTGCTTAGCGTCTCCTCCCATTTCACTTCGTAGAGTTTGTCCGCGCGGCGCGATGCGTTTGTAAGGCTACGAATGTTCCACGTGGAACGATTGCTTGGATGTAACTGCGCAGTCTGTGCAATTCTCCGGCGACTTTCACCGCGCGTTATGATTGGCCATTACCGATGTTCCACGTGAAACAGTTCGGTCGGATGATGCCGCAGTTAATTGGCGCAGAGAGGGTCGGGGTACTGGAAATGCCAAGAAATCAAAGGACATCTCGCAAATGTTTCACGTGGAACATTCGGAAGTGCGATCAGCAAGTAGTACATCTCAAGAGCGGCAAATGTTCCACGTGGAACACTTTAACGCGAATTCCACAGGGTTCAAGGATGTTCCACGGGAAACATCTTGCATATCGAACGCGCCTTTGCTAACTTTCGCCGTGTCTGGAGTGTGGTGGATTGGCTCGAATTATTGCCGTTGCAAATCAAAAGGGTGGAGTCGGGAAGACCACTACCGCAGTGAACTTGGCAGCCTGCCTAGCCGCCGCAGAACAACCAACCCTCCTCGTCGATTGCGATTCTCAAGCCAATGCTACCTCGGCGATTGGTTTTCCCAAGGACCCTTCGCGCAGAACCCTGTATCACGCCCTGATTATGGGCGAGCCCCTCGATAAACTGGTCCAAAAGTCGCAAGTCGAGGGTTTGGATGTCGTCCCCGCCGACAAAAACCTAGCCGGAGCGGCCGTTGAGTTGGTCACGGCCGAGAATCGCGAATATAAACTGCAGGCTGCGCTGAAGGAATACCGAGACAAGTATCGCTTTATCGTGCTGGATTGCCCGCCGGCGCTCGATCTGCTTACCCTGAATGCACTGGTTTCCGCCAGCGCCGTGCTGGTGCCGATCCAGTGTGAGTATCTGGCGCTCGAGGGAGTGTCCGAGCTTCTGGATACGCTGATGCGCATTCGCAGAACCCTGAACCCTACGTTGGAAATCGAAGGCATTCTGCTTACAATGTATGACGAGCGGACGTCGCTATCTCGTCAGGTCGCCACGGATCTCCGGAGTTTCTTCGGAACGCAGGTGTTTCAGAGCGTTATTCCGCGTAACGTGCGGCTGGCGGAAGCGCCGAGCTTTGGTAAGCCTATTATTTTCTATGATATCCATAGTCGGGGCGCTGAGGGATATACCCAGCTGGCCCAGGAGGTAATCGCTAATGCTGAGAAACGCGCTGGGACGGGGGCTAGGAGCGCTCATTCGGGATCCTGA
>PMOV01000112.1:5863-12538 GCA_003161195.1 Acidobacteriota bacterium
TACCAGCCGCGGACGCGATTTCGCGAGGAAGCGCTCGACGAACTGGCGCGTTCGATAAAATCAAGTGGCATCATTCAACCGCTCGTGGTCAGGCCGCTCGGCAATCGTTTCCAGTTGATTGCCGGCGAGCGACGCTGGCGGGCCGCGCAGCGAGCTGGGCTGACGAAAGTCTCGGCGATCATACGCAACGTGCCGGATGCATTGGCGCTCGAGATGACGCTGGTGGAAAATATCCAGCGCGAAGATCTGAATGCGATTGAGGCGGCGCGCGCATTCGAGCGCTTGATGGATGAATTTCAACTGACGCAGGAAACGGTGGCGGAACGGACCGGTAAGGACCGCGCTACGGTGGCAAATGCCATTCGGCTACTGAAGCTCGAACCCACGATCCAGGATTGGATTGAAGAAGGGAAGCTGACGGCCGGTCACGGGCGCGCGCTGCTGGCGGTTGGTGAGTCGCAACTGCGTATGCGGTACGCGCAGCGGGCGGCGCGCGGTGGTTTGACGGTGCGGCAGATCGAACGATTGGCATCCAGGCGTTCGCGCAATGCGGCGGTTTCGAGCGAAGTGCACGCGGACGCCAACATACGCGCGGCGCTGGAAGAACTGCAGCGGGCGCTGGGGACGAAGGTGCTGTTGCGGCAAAAGACCAAGCTGCGGCCTGGGCAGCTGGTGCTGGAATATTACGACGACGCGCAGCTAATGGGCATTTACGACCGGCTCATCAAATAGCACTTTCCCTAAGCCTGCCATCTCGGGACCACGTCCGTTTTTCCCAGCATTCGCAGTTCGTTTCTGCTGGGCGCACAACCTTCGCTTCGCGCGTTCAATTGTAATCATTTGACAACCGATATCTTTTGACGCGTTGACTTCGCGCGTCGTGGCGCTAGAGTAGAGCTCTGCTGCTCGGGGGAATTCTTATGGCGTGGCGATGGCCAGGCGCGAAGTCCGGCGCGAACGAGGATTGGACGGGATTTATTGATCAGGGCGTGTCGATGGAGGGAACGCTGCAAGTCAAAGGCACCTTTCGCATTGACGGCAACATGAAGGGCAACATCATCTCAGAGCAAACGGTGATACTCGGAGATGGCGCCAAAGTTGAGGGACAGATCGAGGGCAACCGAGTGGTGATCGCGGGACGCTTCGACGGAGTGATTTTTGCGAAGGGTCGCGTAGAGATTCAGGCCAAGGGTGTTGTTACGGGTGAGGTGCACTCGCCCTGTATGGTCATCGACCCGGGTGGTATTTTCGATGGACGCTGCCATATGCTGGGATCCTCGGATTCCTCGGTTGCACCAGTGACGATTCCGATTCGTGCGGTCGGGCAAGCGTAAGAGCAGCAGCTCTCCGGCCTCCTAAGATCGGGCACTCCATTCACTGCCTGCTCGACTAACCGTTTTTTGTTAGTTAACAGGTTAGACCTCCGGCGCGCTGCTTTCAACAAACGACTTCTCCGAAGATGCCCTCCCAGATTTGACATCGCCACAGCAGCCATCTATCTTCGTCTGAGTTTCTGGAGGGTGTTCAGCCGAAATGAAAATTCTCGTCATTGGGGGCGGCGGTCGAGAGCACGCCTTGGTGTGGAAGCTTGCACAGAGCGTCAAAGTGGAGAAGATCTGGTGCGCCCCAGGGAATGGGGGCATTGCTGCGGGGGCGGAGTGCGTCGCGGTGGATCCTGGAGACGTGGCGGCTATCGCGGAACTAACGCAAAAGCTACAGCCGGACGTCACAGTGGTCGGACCCGAACTGCCCTTGGTGAATGGCATCGCGGACGTGTTTGGCGCGCGGAACTGGCCGATTGTGGCGCCGTCGCGGCGGGCTGCGCAATTAGAGGGTAGCAAGATTTTCTCGAAGGAATTTCTCGAGCGACACGGTCTGCCGACCGCGAAGCGACTTGGTACCTATGAGGTCGCGAGCGAAGCGTACGCCGCACTCGATAACGTGTCGTGGCCGCTGATTATCAAGGCGGATGGGCTCTGCGCCGGCAAAGGGGTGCTGGTAGCGAAAAACCAGGCCGAGGCGCACGACTTCATCGAGCGCGCGCTGGAAAAGAACGAGCTGGGGCCCGGGGGTAAACGGCTACTTTTCGAGGAGGCATTGGAGGGCGAGGAGCTGTCGTTCATCCTGCTGACCGACGGCCACCGCTATGCACCGATGGTTCCTACGCGCGACCATAAGCGCGCCTACGACGGCAATCAAGGTCCCAATACGGGCGGCATGGGAGCCTACTCGACGGACGCGCTTCTCCCGCCGGAGTTGCGCGAGACCATCCTGAGAATGATCGTCGAACCGACCCTGCATGGCCTGGAGGCGGACGGCATTCGGTATCAGGGCTTCCTGTATTTCGGCTTAATGCTCACCAAGTCCGGACCACAAGTGCTGGAGTTCAACTGCCGGCTAGGGGATCCCGAGGCGCAGGCCATCGTTGCGCGCATGGATTTCGATTTGGCGGAAGTGCTTGCGGATGTAGCCGCAGGGCAGCTCGATCCCGCAAAACTCAAATGGCGCCCAGGGGCGAGCGTGTGTCTGGTGCTGGCGTCCGGTGGTTATCCGGGCAAATTTGAGGCGGGCAAGCTCCTTGAAGGGCTGGCCGCCGCGGAGCGAGTTCCGCATGTGAAGGTGTTACATGCCGGGACGGCTAGACGGCCGGCAGGCACCGGCGTTTCCCTAGTAACTAGTGGAGGACGTGTTCTTGGAGTTACGGCCACCGGACCCAGTCTCGATGCGGCCCTGGCTTCAGCGTACCAAGCGGCGGCGGAGATTCACTTTGCGGGAATGCACTATCGCAAAGACATCGGCGCAGGCGCTGCAGCGCCCGCTGCAAAGGTCACGAAGGCTTAGGCTTGCGCCGCAACGATGGCGCCTCCGGCGGCTGGTCCTTGTCCGGCACGGCTTTCTCCATCGGCTCCTCGGGCGCAACGATCCACTCAAAGCCTTGTTGTTCACCGATGGTGCCCAGCACGAAGTGGGCATCGCCAGCGATGAAAGGCACTTCCGCGCGCAGTAGATTCGTGGCGTCTTCATCGGTAGCCTTCTGCGCCAGGCCCTTGTCGATCAGCGTCAACACCTTCGCAAACTTCGCGTCCGCAGCCCGCAGGCGCGCGATGCGCGGATCATCACGCAGAATCAGCGCGTTGAGCCCGGTGCCCTCGAGGTCGGCTGGGAAGCTGGTTTCGACGAGCGTGCGCGGCGATTTCTTGCCTTCCGGCGGATAGAGTTGCGTGAATCGCGGCCGCAACACCTTCGTCTGCCAAAAATCCTTTCCGCGCGCGCCCAACTCCTCTTGCTCAATGCGATAGTCGATCTGCCACACCTCCGGGCCGTAGTCCTGCGCGTACCCGATGACGACTACCTCCAGGATGGGTTCCTCTGGATCGAGCGTGAGCTTCGTGTGGAGCTGGCTAACCAGGGGGCGCAGTCGCTCTAGAAAGCCCACGCCAATACTATCCAAGTCGGGCGCGGTGTCGTCGGGATACGATTGATAGCGGGGATCCAGTTTGCCTACGCGCGCAAAATTGCGGTCTAGACGCTCGGGCCGAGGCTCCGCGGAGACTTGCCACTGAGCGGCGCCAAAGAGTACGCCGACGTGCGTAGCATCCAGGCTCAGCACGCGCGGAGGAGGAGAATTTTTTTCGACCGGGTGGTCGATGACCGCGAAGGAAATCAGCTCTTGCGAAACGTGCACAATCACGCGCCCGCCAGACAGTTCGGCGACCACTTCACTCTCGCGCGTTTCTTGTGCAGCGCCCGCGGATAGGGGGCCGAATAGAATTACAGACGTGCAGCACAACGCTAGCCATCGCTGGAGTTTGGCCTTCACGACGCCGTCCTTCGCCATATCGCCTTATTGTAGGCGCTCGCGCCCACTTTGAGTAAACTGGAGAGGTCGCAATTGGCTTCATTACGAGCAGCCGATGCGGCAAACACTGAGTAACTGGCGCGCGTCAGCGCGCTGCAAAGAAAGTCCCTGCGGGAATACGATCATGCGAAAAGTAACCAGCGTCAAACACAACGGTAAGTCCCTGGCCGATATTCTGGCCGCCCACGACCTCTTTTTCCGCGGCCAGGAAGGGGGCGAGCGTGCGGACCTCAGCGGCGCCGATCTCTCCGGCGTCGACCTGGAACGTGCCAATTTAACCGGTGCCATCCTCCGCAATACGAACCTGGAAGGCGCCAGCCTGCGCAAGGCCAAGTTGGCGTCCGCCGATCTCTCCGGCGCGAATTTGCACAAAGCCGAACTGCGCAACACGGACATGACGGAAGCCATTCTGCCCGGCGCCAATCTATCGGAGGCGCAAGCCAGCGGCGTGGAATTTTTTCGCTGCGACCTCTCCGACGTGAATTTCCGGGGCGCACACCTCCGCAACATCAATCTGCGGCTGGCCAATGTGCAGGGAGCGAAATTCTCTGGAGCGGATATGGGCGTCGCTATCCTGCGCGAGACGGATCTTACCGGCGCGGATCTTTCCGGGGTGGATCTGAGCACCGCGCTACTGCCGAAGGGTTATTCCGTGGCCCCGACCGCCAAGTCCTGAGGCGTCGTGAGTTTGTAGTCTGGCACCGGCCATGACAGCGTACGACGACGCGTGGTAGCCTCGTCTTTCAGCGTCGCGCGACCATCTCCAGCTCAATCCTGTGGCCACACCAACCGTCCAACTCGAACGCAGTGAGGTGCGCCAGCGCGTGTTGGCTGTGCTGCGTGAGTTGCTCGTGGAGTTGGGCAGTACCGGCGCGCTCCCGCGGCTTGCCGGCACCTCGCAACTGGACGCCGATCTGGGCATCGGCAGTCTCGAGCGCGTGGAACTGCTGGCGCGCCTGGAGTCCGCCTTCGGCGTGCGTCTCGCGGATCGCATCGTCGCAGAGGCCAATACGCCCGACGACCTGGCTGTCGCGATTTGCGGCGCGGGCGAACTCGACACGCCGGACGACTCCGGCAGTTCCGCGCTGCGCGCCTCGGTCACCGCCGGCAAGCTGCACCACGCCGCAATCGCCAACTCGTCCGCAGGCGCTTACCAAACGCAAACCCTGCTCGAATTGCTCCGCTATCGTGCGCTGCACGATGCGGATCGCGCGCACCTGCTCATCACCGAGGACCATGAAGACGGTGAGCGCGAGGTGACGCTCACTTTTGGCGAGCTGTACGCCGCCGGATTGCGGTGTGCCGAAGAATTGGCGCGGTGCGGCGTAGTTGCGGGTTCTCGTGTTGCGCTGATGTTGCCCAGCGGCCGTGCGTTCTTCGTTTCCTACGCGGGCATTCTGCTCGCTGGCGCCGTTCCCGTTCCCATCTACCCGCCATTTCGCGCCGATCGCCTCGAGGAATATGCCGCAAGGCAATCCGCGATTCTCAACAACGCGGAAGTTTGCGTGCTGCTCACGTTTCATCGCGCGGAAGCGGTCGCGAAATTATTGAAACCCCGCGTGCGTTCGCTGACCGCGGTCCTCGACGCGGAACGGCTGATCGCCGACGCCGATAAACCACAGCAGGTCATTCCCGGCGCCCTGCCCCTGCATCTCTCCGGCGCGCGCACGCGTACCGCGAACGACCTGGCGCTGCTGCAATACACGTCGGGATCCACGGGCGATCCCAAGGGCGTCATGCTCACGCACGCCAACTTGCTGGCCAATATGCGCTCCATCAACGAGGCGCTGCAGCTCCGGCCAGACGATGTGGGCATCAGTTGGCTGCCGCTGTACCACGATATGGGGCTGATCGGCGCGTGGCTGGCGCTGCTGCACTGCGGCACGCCTCTGGTGGTGATGTCGCCGCTGGCATTCCTCACGCGCCCGGAACGCTGGCTACAGACCTTTCACAAGCATCGCGGGACCATTGCCGCCGCACCGAATTTCGCCTACGAATTGTGCGTGCGTAAAATTTCCGATAAGGATATCGCCGGCGTAGACCTTAGTTCCTGGCGCGTGGCGTTGAACGGCGCCGAGCCCGTCAATCCGGACACGCTTGCGCGTTTTGAAAAGCGCTTCGCGCCCTATGGCTTTCGCGGCACATCCATGACTCCGGTGTATGGCCTCGCCGAGGCCTCGTTGGCCGTTACATTTCCGCCGCTCGAGCGTGGGCCGCGCGTGGATCGCATCGAACGCGAGACCTTCGCCACCCATGGCCGCGCGNNGTCAATCGCTGCGAGGTTCGTATCGTAGACCACGTCGCTAACGAGGTCGCCGATCGCACGGAAGGTTTCCTGTGGTTTCGCGGACCTGCTTCGACCAGCGGCTTTTTTCGCAATCCCGCGGCCACGGAAAAATTGCTTCCGCTCGGCCCGGCAACACGCGAGGGCGAATACGCATGGGTGAATTCCGGCGACCGCGCCTACCGCGCCGACGGCGAGTTCTACGTCACTGGCCGTGTCAAAGACATCATCATCAAAGGCGGCCGCAATCTTTATCCGCATGAGGTGGAAGAACTCGCCGCGCGCGTCGAGGGCATTCGCAAGGGCTGCATCGTCGCGTTCGGTCTGAAGGATGACGCCAGCGGTACGGAACGCCTGATGGTCGTGGCGGAAGCCCGCGAAGCGAACGCCGCGCGCCGCGCCGCCATCATCGCGGGCATCACCGACCAGATCACCAAAGGCCTCGGCCTGCCGCCGGACCGCGTGGAATTATTGCCGCCCGGAAGCATTCCGAAGACCTCCAGCGGAAAATTGCGACGCGAAGAAACCAAGC
>PMOV01000112.1:12563-20514 GCA_003161195.1 Acidobacteriota bacterium
TCGTCGTCTTGTTCATCACGGATCCCGCGTCCGTCGGCCGTTTCACCTCTCGAACCATAAACGTGTTCTTTGCCCTTACGAAAATCCGCTTGCACGTAGTCGGCAAGGAGTTCATGGATACCCCCGGCGCCAAGATTTATGTCGGCAACCACAGCAGTTATGTCGACGTTCTGGCGCTGATTCTCGGCCTTGGCATGTCGTATCGTTTCGTGGCCAAAATCGAGGTCCGCGAGTGGCCGTTCATCCGAACCTTTCTGCGGCGCATGGGACACTTGACCTTCGATCGCGCTGATCGCGATGCGCGGCTCCATCAATCGCAAGAGATGGAAGAGCTTTTGCTTCGTGGCGAATCGGTGTTTGTCTTTCCGGAAGGCACTTTCTTTCCGGAAGCAGGTGTGCGACCGTTTCAGCTTGGCGCGTTTAAGGCTGCCGCCGCCACGGGTGCTCCCATCATTCCGGTGGCCGTCGCAGGCGCGCGCCAGATTCTGCGCGAAGGTTCGTGGCTGGCGCGGCCGGGTGAAATCACCATCACGCTCGCGGCGCCGATTTACCCGCAAGGCGCAAATCACCAGTCCGTGAAATCCGCGGAAGGCGCGGACTGGCACCAATTAATCCACCTTCGCGACGCCACACGCGAAGCCATCGCCGCGCACTCGGGCGAGCCGCTCCTGTAAAGATCGCCTTTGCCTTCAGACACATCCGAAAAAATACCGGACCTCCCTGGCAACTTCGCCGCGCCTCTCTGCATCTCTACTACAACGAAAAAATAGCGCGCGGATAGCTGTCCCCCTGCCTGGGACGCCCCGCAAAACCGCCGCCGTGGCGAGGTTCGCCGGCTGGCGCAAAAACTAAATCTCACTGGAGGACTTATGAAATGGAAGTTAGTGGTGTGTCTGCTCGCCGCTGCGGCGATTTTTGTACCCGGCGCCAAGGCGCAGGACGATTCCAAAATTGACGTCTTCGCCGGGTATTCCTATCTGCGCGACTATCCCAGCACCGGCAGCTTCGGCAGCTTTGGGCTAAACGGCGGAAACGCCTCGATTGCCTACAAAGCTACGCCCTGGCTCAGCGCCGTGGCCGATTTCGGCGGCTATACCAACAATGATCTTTTTAACGCTGGGCACGCCAGCAACGAGTACACCTATCTCTTTGGCCCGCGCGTCTACCTGCGCCACGTCTACCGCATTCATCCCTTTGCGGAAACGCTGTTCGGCGTAGCGCACGGCAATGCCAATCTTTTCCAGACCACCAATACGCACAACGCCTTTAGCACCGCGCTCGGCGGGGGCTTTGATTTCCGCATCAACCACCACTTCAGCTTGCGGCCCTTGGAACTCGATTATTTGCTGTCGCGCTTCCCGGAAACGGCCACTGGCGGCCGCGACACGCAAAATAATTTGCGCGTCTCCACCGGTATCGTCTTCCACTTCTAGGTACTTTCGGGAAAGGAGGCGACTTCACAACCGCAAGCAACGTTGTGGTGCAGGCAGAAGGGCCGGGTTAAGGCAGAACCGGCCCTTTGCACTTTCTGTCGCCGTTCGCGGCCGGCGATTTTCTTTTGCACTCGCGATTACCTCTGCATGGTGTAAATCACCGTGATGTACGTATCCACTTTGACGGCTTGGCCGTTCAGTCTTGTCGCACGATAGCGCCAGCGCCGCACGGCGTCCAGCGCCGATTGATAAAACAACGCGTCGCCGCTCACCACTTCCAGGCTTTCGATCGTGCCATCCGTGGAAATAATGGCGTGCAATTCTACGCGTCCGTCTCGGTGAATCTGCCTCGCCAGAGCTGGATAAACCGGCTCAACTCTCTCCAGAAGTAACGCCGGATCGATGTGCGTCATGTGCACGACGGTTGGCGGAGGCGGAGGTGGCGGCTGTTTCGGTCCTTCGGAGGTGCCGATGTTAATGCAGCCGGTGATGCAGGGCTCGCCGCCGGCAACCCCGATTCCCTCGGTGCCTTCCGGCGAGTCGGTGTTCGAAGTACTTCTGCCATTTGCATCGGATTGCCGTGGTTGCGGATGCGCTGAGCGACACCGCAGGCAAAAGGCGGTCCTGATACCAACGTGCGGGTCGACGGGCATCGGACGCGCATGCTCGGTCCCGGTATAAGGATGGTAGGGCGGAATCGGTACGAAGTTCGCCGACGCAATACGTTCCACCTTTCCGAAAAACGGTATGGCCACCACCGCCAGCACCACGGCGGCTTGCAGTAGCGTGGACACGACCAGCGCTCGCCGGCGCGTGCGTCCCTCTCGCTTGGCTTGCTCCAGATCGGCTCCGATCAAGCAATCTTGCAGCGTATTTCCGGGCCGGGCCTCGCCGGCACGCTGATTCTGCGGCTGCTCGAGGTTGTCGTTGCGCACACCACCACCTTCACTGGACATGCCTCACCTCCAATTTGGTATTCGATCTTATTTCGTGCGGATATTTCACGGCGCCGGGCGCCGAGCATGGCGCACAACGTGACTGCATTTCGTCCAATGCAATCCTCGCGTGCAACACGTTCAACGGACCGGCGCCGCGCTCGCAGGGATGTGAGGGGTAGCGCGCGTCCTCACTACTTTGGACACCGTGCAAGGACGCAAGTTCCCGATAGTGTCGCGCCACGGAACGCACCGACGCGTAATGCGAACACACTATCTGCCTAAGGCCGCGTGGCCGAACCCCGCCAAATCGCACTTCAAATGCCTGGAAACATGTATCTTGCGCGGTTCTACGGCATCAGATGCATGTGGACGTGGATCTCAAGGGGGTAAATCCGATGCACAGGCGAATTGTCGAAGTCGTTGGCGTACGCCGCACCGGTTGGGCCGCTCTGGACCGCGATCCGCAGCAGGACAAGGTGGAATTCGTTTGTCCGCACTGCGGCGCGCGCGATCAGAAAAACGCCCGCCGCGAGCGTGCGCTCTATCATTTCACCGATGGTTTTTTGCAGGACTTGCAGGGCGAAGTGACGCAGTGTCACTCGTGCAAACAGTCCGTCCGCGTGGTGCCCGTTGTACTCCTGCACGATCAGGGAGAACAGCGGCGCTTTGCAGCGGTGTTCGCGGATCAGTCTGGACCCGTCGACGCAGAAGACGTTTCTGTGGACGAAAAAACGTCGCTCGCAGCGACGCACTAATTCTCTCAATCCAGTAATGCGAAAGGGGCGCCGCAACTTGCGCCCCTTTTTTATTTTTGCGTGCACTCATCGCGTTAGGCCATCAACTCCGGCGGGCCTAGTAGCGGTGCCAGTAGCCATATCGATCGCGCCAACGATGTTCGAATCGTTCGTGGCGCCAGTACGCCGCTTGCGGGCTGAAGTATCCGTGACGTGCAATAGCCTCACGCTCGCGGAAATTGTCGTAGCGCACCACTGGCCGCTCCTGCGCTTGCGCCGCCGGCGCTCCCGCGAACACCAGGACGCCGCTCATCGCTACGCCCGTTAACACGATCTTTCCCATCCATGATCGCACTGCGCTCATTAAGTTCATGACATCCTCCCGTGGGGCGCGCCCGGGAAACTTGTCTGGGTTGGCGTCCTGCTGCACTAAACCCCGCACCGCGTAAAATGTCGCGTCGCGCGCGGCCTGCCGGGCAAAGCCACTCTTGCTAAGGTGCGAAAAAAAAAGGCACAGCGCCACGTGACGCTATGCCTTGAAGTTCTCGGTACTGAGCCTTATCGCTAAGCCGCAAATCTACTGGTGATCGTGGTCGTGTTCGTCCCAGTCGCGTTCCGTGTGCCAGCGCTGTCCATCTTCGTCCCACCAGCGATGACCGTGATCCCAGCAGTACGCGCGTGCGGCGTTCAGCTCCCCTCGCCGCGTCGCTGCTTCTGGGCTGTCCCATCCATGCTTTGCCGCGGCTTCATGCAACTTGTGATCCGCCTTAACTATCCTGTCGCGGCAATCTTCCGCTCGCAGCGCGGGCGTGCCCGCAAACAGCAGGAAACCGCTAAGCGTGGCCGCAGCCACCGTGGCCCTCACAAACCGCGTGATGTTCGGTTGTGTTTTCATATGGTTTAGCGCCTCCTTTGCAGCGCATCGCCGAGCCTACGCGTCACCACCGGCAACCTCCATACAGGATTTTCCCTACTTCGCGCCGCGCATTTAGAGCAGTTGCAACACACACAAATCAGTACGCTTGCAGAAATGGGTCCACCTCCATATGGTACTTTTCCATGTCCGTGCGGATCTTCTCAAACGCCTCATCCACAGTATCCGCAAACTGAATCAGTTTATATTCCTCCGGATTGATCATTCCCCACCGCACCATGGCGCGGAAATTCAGCACCTGCTCCCAGTAGCGCCGCCCGTAAATCAGGATCATATTGTTCTTCGACAATTTACCCGTCTGCAGCAGCGTCATCATCTCCCACAATTCGTCCATGGTCCCGAAGCCGCCGGGGAAGACGATCAGCGCTTTGGCAATCTGCGCAAACCACAATTTCCGCATGAAAAAATAGTGGAAATTCAGCGACAGCTCCGGGCTGATGTACGCGTTGGAAAATTGTTCGTGCGGCAATTCAATCGAGAGCCCGATCGACTTCCCGCCCGCCTCATACGCCCCGCGGTTCGCCGCTTCCATAATCCCCGGCCCGCCGCCCGAACAAATCACAAACCGCCGCGGCTTCGGACCCAGCGAACTGGCCCACGCGGTAATCCTGTGCGAAAGCTCGCGCGCCTGCTCGTAGTAGCGTGACATTTCCAGCGCGCTCTTCGCCTCCTTCAGCGCCAGCCGGTACTGTTTCAAGCCCTCCTTGCCCGCTTTCCCTGGCTTGCCATTTTTTAGTCGCGTTAGCCGCGCCAGCGCCGTCTCCCGCGATTCAATCCGCGCCGACCCGAAGATCACGATGGTGTCCCCGATGTTCTCCTTCTTTAACTGCATCATGGGCTGCAGATATTCCGCCAGAATCCGCACCGGCCGCGCCGGTGTGCTCTGCAAGAACTCCAGGTCTTCATGCGGCGCTTTTGGCGCATGTTGCGGCTTCAACTTCGGGGAACGCTGGGACATGGGGGCACACTCTCTCTTAATAAGCGAGTCTTCATTCTAGAGAGTGCCAACCGCCGCGGCAACGCCGCCCGCATTTCCTGCGTCGAATCAAGTACACTGCCACCTTCTTGGCATCCAACCTGCCAGAGGGATCGAGGCGGTATCGGCTCGGGCCCTGCGACACCCAGAACGCAGCAAGCATGGAGACCGTATGATTCAGCAACTCCACAGCATCACCCCAATCCTCGGATTCTTCTGCGCCACAGCGTTTCTTGTCTTCGCCGGCACCTCCCGGGCCGTACCTCAGTCCCCCGATGGTCCCATGGCGCCGCGGCCCGGCGTGGCCATTCAGGGGGCGCCCCCACAAGCGCCAATCAAAGTCCAGGTAAGCCTCGTCAACACCCCCGTCGTCGTCCGCAACAACCAAGGCGAAATGGTCAACACTCTGCAAGCCAAAGACTTCCAGGTCTCCGACAATGGCGTCCCGCAAAAAATCACTCACTTCGCCCTCGGCACCGATCCCATCTCCATGGTCCTGCTCGTCGAAAATAGCTCCCGCATTGCCCCATTACTTCCGCAAGTCCGCAAAACCGGCGTCCTCTTCACGCAAACTGTCCTCGGCCCCACGGGCGAGACGGCCATCGTCTCCTTCAACGATTCGGTGGATAAGCTCCAGGACTTTACGAGCAACGCCGACCTCACCGAGACCACCCTCGCGCAACTCCCGCAAGGCACCTCTGGCGCCAAGCTCTACGACGCCATGACCACCGGCGTCGAGATGCTCACCAGCCGTCCGGTCCGCAACACGGAAAATTCCGCCAACCGTCGCATCATGATGATCCTCGCCGAATCCGTCGATTACGGCAGCTTCGCCAGGCTCGGCGATGTCCTTCGCAAAGCGCAACTCGCCAACGTCACCATCTACGGCGTCGGCCTCTCCACCACCCGCAGCGAACTGCAAGCCAAAGAACCGCCGCAGGGACAAATGCCCATTACGCCGCCCGGCATCTCCAGCCGCCCGCCTTTCCCAGGCTCCATGCCCACGCCAGACAACGCCGCCGCCCAGGACGGCGTGGACTTCACCGCCATCGCCAAATGGGCCATCCAGCACGCGGAAAATGTCGTCAAAGGCCAGGCGCTCCAGGCCGCCGCAGCGGCCACCGGTGGCGAGGAACTCTCCACCTTCAGGGATCGCTCCATCGAAAAAGCCATCGACCAAATCGGCGGCGAGCTCCACGCGCAGTACAACATCAGCTATCAGCCCACCGACGGCGCCGTCTCTGGCTATCACGACATCTCCATAACGGTCGCCAATTCCAAGCTGCAAGTCCGCGCCCGCCCTGGCTACTATCTGCCGTAACTTGTGGTAATTCGCCCGAAAGCTACCACGGCCGCGCCGGCAGTTTCCGTACAGGTTCGTGGCCTTTCCTTGCCGTGAAAGACTTTTTGTAGGTTGCGGAGTTTGTGCTTGGAAGGTCTGCTGTTTCGCGTCGCTAAGAATTCGCGACGGTCGGCGTTACATCAGCTGTTTCCAGAAACTAGCGTCGCGATTCGCCACTAGCGCGTCCTTCCGCGCATTCCATCTTAAGAAATGTGGCGTCCGCGTGTGCGCCGTGTGCGCGTCGCGCGAACTCCAGACTTCGTGCAACAGGTACGCACCGGGCAATTCGACGGCGCGGTGCAAATCGTAAACCAGGCAGCCCTCTTCCTTGCGCGTCGGTCCCACCAGCGCTCGCAGTTCCGCCTCCAGCAGCAGTTCCTGGCCCTCGCGCGCTTTNNTTCTGCCTCTAGCCGCTTTTTGTGTGGCCATAATGGCGGGCATTGTAACCCAACCGCGGGATGGACTCTCGCCTGTGCCGCGAGTGCGCTCAGGACGGTGTCGCGACACGCAAAATTGGCCCGCCGCACAGTGAACTTAACCCTAACAGAATGAACACTTACAAAAAACAGTCGCGTAACCCCATTATAATGAACACTTACAAAATAAAATGATCACATGTTATGTAAGTGTATTATAATCAGTAGTTTAGTGAATGGTACCCCACCCCCCTCTCCCCACACACTATTTCGCCGCATTCTCCCCCGCCGCCTTCCGTCCCGCATCCAAGCTGTCAAAATTAAGGATCGTATTTAGGACCAACGAATACGTCCCGCGCGTCTCCCCGCGATAAATCGGATTAATCGAAAACAGCACCACATGCCCCTTCCCCGAGGGCGCATCCACCACCGCCGGATGCTGCGCAATCTCCCCGCCGCCCTCCACCAACCCGGAAATCAACAAATCCTTCGCATCCGCATAGCGCAGAATCACCCGCGGCCGGTCCGCCTCAGGCAAAATCCGAAAGTTTGACCAAGCCGAAATCCTTTGCTCCTCCGTCACCGGCGGAAACTCCCAAATCTCCGACTTCGGCTCTTCCTCCGGCAGCGCGCTTGCCGCGCGACCCACAACGTAATCCGGGTCATCGACGGTACCGCGGCCCGTCGGCCGCTCGTGCGTTTCTTCGCCGAGCCTCCGCCGGCCGCGCTGCAGCGCAAAACTACTCAACGAAAAAACCGGCCCGTTGTCGCAATACGCGGAAACTTTTTCGTCGTAGCCATACGCAATCGGGCTGCCCGCATCCACCATCCGCAGCCCCACCACGGATCCCACAATCTTCATCTTGTCCGCATGGCTCCCGCTGATTCCCGTCACCATGCCCGTCTCCATCGCAAAGCTCGAGGTATCCGTCGCCGTCAACAGGACTCCGCCCTTGGCCACGAACGTTCGCAACTTCGCCAGGCCCATCCAGCCCATCCCCGGACGCATATCGTCCGTGGCATCATTCTTCCCCACCAGGTTCGGCGTCTCCGGCGTATTCTTCCACGGCAAGGCATTTCCGTAGTCCGTCGGCAATCCGTTCACGATAGCATTCGTCCCGGCTTCATAACCCACCGGCGGAAAGAGAATCACGTCGTACTTGGCATTCAAATCGTCG
>PMOV01000373.1 GCA_003161195.1 Acidobacteriota bacterium
CGGCGATGAACGTCGCGCTGGGGGCAGCTTTGAGAGCCGCGCGGTAGGCGTCCGCGGCCTTGCTGAAATATTCGCCACGATTGCCGTAAGCGGCGGCGAGCTCCGAGTACAAATGGCCCAGGGAATAGTTGTAATAGGCCGCAGCTTTGTCAGGTTGCCCGGTAGGGGCGGCGGGCGCCGACGGCGGCGCGGGAGCGGGGGCTTGCTGGGCGAAGGCCAACGAAGTGACCAACAGGAGACAGGGGAGGCTTACCAACCGGCGCGTTGGGATCATCAAAGGGGGCTCTCTTTCCCATACCTGGGTCGCTTGATCCAGGACAGACTTGCTCGCTCTTAGTATAACCCTGAATTCCCGAGCGAGGTCGCGCAGGACGGGGCCATTACGGGCTAGCCGCTAGCGACCAAGCTGTCGCCCAAGTCCTGCGACTAGAAAGGAACGTTCGATAGGAAGAGGGTGAGGCAGTTCGGAAGTTGGCGCTGGTGTGCTATGACGGCCAACTTGTTGATGTTCCCCAGGCCACGTGAGCTTTAAGTCTAAATCGAGGACATCAGAGGTCACTGCCCCGTAGCCGGCTTCGGGCAACCGACTCGAACGCCAGTTCCGGACCGCGAGCGGCACAAGTTCGTATGCTACTATTCGCTCCTGTGGATTGAAGCTGGGTAAGGCTCGATCCCCCGAACTGCAGCGCCTCGGTAGCTCATCATCGGCGGCGGAAATCCAAGAGATCTTATAAATAGTCCTGCGCCATCTGTTCCTATCGAATACTTGCCCAGGCGGCAACCGCCTCCTCGGCTTAATTATTTCTTCGTAGGCCTGAGTGCGGGACCAAACCCGCGCGTTGTCGTAGTCCGCGTCGTGCCGGACCTGCTGAAGACTAACCAAACATATTTGAAATTTGAAACCACCGGTCGTCTTGTCCGATGATCTTGTTGTCGAGACGAGAACAGGGGGAGACGACCGATGGAGACTTTCACCAAGCTGTTTGGCAGCCTGCTGGTTTTTGTATATCACTGTTTCGACCGCATTGTCATCAACGGCTACCTAAACGGTCTGTCCCGGCCGGAACAGGTGGTTTATTTCTTCCGGCAAGTTCTGGGCATCCCGGTGGTGAGCAAAGAAATCCTCAGCCAACGCACCAACGACTACCGGGGTTGGGTGGATGCCTACGCCCGAAACCACAAAATTCCGGTCGAATGGGCTGGGAAAGGCGTTCGCAAGGAGGACTACGTTCTGCCTGCGCTGCATCGCATGGAAAAGAAGAACGCCTATGGCGTCTACCTTATCTTCAAGAGCATGGAGCAGGGCCGGACCTTCCGCATCAGCGTTCCCAAGTTTCCCACGCAAGATCCCAACCATCGCATTCTGGCGCCCCAGACCAGCCGCTTCACCCATTTCTACTTCTACATTCGGGATGAAGTCCTGGGGCCCATCATCGTGCGGGTGGCCTCCTTCTTCCCATTCCAGGCGACCTATTGGCTCAACGGCCACTCTTTCATCGAGCGGGAACTGACCAGGAGCGGAATCGGCTTCCGCAAGGACGATAACGCCTTCCTCGCCGTCGACGATGTCGGGGCGCTGCAAGCTGCCGCCGACCGGCTCAGTCCGCAGATCATCCGCAAACAACTCGATTACTGGACCCTCATCCTGGGGCCGAAGTTTTCCAAGAAGGAGCGCAGCCAGATGAGTCTTTCCCGTTTCTACGCCATCACGCAGATCGAGTACTGCCGGAACTTTATCTTCAAACGTCACTTCCCGATTCACAAAATCTTCGAGCGGGGCTGCGAAATCGGTCTGTGGCGATTAACGGCCAACCGCATCAGCGAAATTTTCGGAGTACGGCTCACCAGGAAGCTGCGCGGCAAGCTTGCTACCGTCGTCGAGCAGATCGACCACGGCCACCATGTCTTTCGGGCTAATTTCAAAAGCGCTGTGCTCCGGCAGTATGAGAAGTTCTCCCGCTTCCTGCGTAATGAACTGTTATCCAACAACCTGAATGATTTCGGCCTGCGAAAAGGTCTGGACCATCTCGATGAGGCGCGCCAAAGATTCCAGATCATCACGGACCGTTTCGCCGGCTTCCAGGCGCAATGTCTCAACGTGCATGTGGATTTTCCCCTGCTGCGGAAGATCGCTCTGCCGGTCCTCATCGGCTCCATTCGCTATCCCGGCATCAAAATCCATGACACGCGGATCATCCGACTGCTGGAGGTTCTCCTGCATAACGGCAGCACCGTCGGCGGCTGGACCGCCAAACAGATTCATGAGGCCGTCGTCACCACGTTCCAGCTTTCCCCGAAACAATACGGACTCAACCAGCTTCGTTACGATCTCCGTAAACTCAAAGGCCCTGGACTGCTCGAACGCGACGGTCGCCGCTACGCTTACCGACTGACGGTCAAGGGAGTTGACGTCGCGCTCCTGTTCCTGTTCTTTCACAAGCGCCTCTGCGGTCCGCTCGCCAACAGCCGATTCCATCACAAACCCGATCCGAACCATCGGCCAAACAGCAAACTGGAAGCCGCCTATCACAAGGCCGACAAGGCCATT
>PMOV01000168.1 GCA_003161195.1 Acidobacteriota bacterium
GCCACGCAGCAGTTCAACGAACAGCGCGGGTTTAATTTCCGCGTGCCAGCCGCCTGAGCTGCTCGCAAACTATCCGACCGTTTCCAGCAACCATTTATTGTTCGATTTGCGGTTTGGCGGGTTCCGGCATTACGTACCCGGAGGTTGCGGGGAGACCGGCCCGCTCAAACTGCACGGTGGTGTGGTCAATAGAAAATTCCGAGGAGGCTTTGGCTTGGATGGCGGCGAGCAGGCGTTCGCATTCGTCCATGTGCATGTCGGGAACGCGAGCGTGCAGGCTTAGGGCGTTGTGGCTGCCGCCGAGGCACCAGATATGCAGGTCGTGCACTTCGTAGACGCCCTCGATGGTGAGGATGGCGCGCGCGACTTCCTCGACGCCCATGCCGCGCGGTCGCCCCTCCAGCAGCACATGGGAGGATTCGCGCAGGATGCCGATGCTGGACCACAGTACGAGCAGGCCGATGGCCAGGCCGAGCAGCGGATCAATCCATAGAATGCCGGTGTAGTGGATCAGCAATGCACCGCCGATGATGGCGATGTTGGAGAGGGCGTCCCCGAAATTGTGAACCAGCACGCTGCGAAGATTTAAATCTTCGCGCCCGCGTACCAGCGCAAGAGTGATGCCGCCGTTCACGGCCAATGCGGCAACCGAAGTCCAGATCATCCAGCTTTCCACGACCGCAACCGGTGCACGAAAGCGGGCGATGGCTTCCCAACCGAGCCATGCGGAGAGAAACACCAATACCAGCGAATTGGTGAACGCGGCGAGAGTGCCGGCGCGATGGTAGCCGTAGGTTTTTTCGGCGTCCGCGGGGCGCTCGGCCCAGCGCATGGCGAGGTAGGATATGCCCAGGGCGGGGACGTCAGAAAGATTGTGGACGGCATCATTCAGGAGGGCTACGCTACGTCCAAGTACGCCGCCGAAAATCTCGGCCACGACGAGTCCCAGGGTGGCAGCCATAGCCCAGCCCAGAATCGCGGGACGCAGTTGCGGGTGGGAGTGGCCGGCGTGCCCATGCCCATGTTGGTGATTATGGTCATGCGCATGGGAGTGCGTATGGCCACCGTGGCTATGGACGTGGGCACCCATCGAGTTCTATGGTACGCGAGTGGGGCGGGGAACGCAGCTTGGCGGAGCGTTTTCCGGCGGCTTGTTGGGCACTTTGACACCTTGAGCCTGCGAAGAGATTGACGATGCTGGCTGAGACTGCCAACATTCGTTAAGTCGTGCGTCGCGTCCGTTGTTGCGCGATAGCGCCTGCCGGGGAAGTTTTTAAACTAGGGCTTAATGACGGTTCCCATAGCCAAATTGAGCTTTTGGGGCGTGCGCGGTTCCACGCCCACGGTGGACCCTGCCACGTGGCGGTATGGCGGCAACACGCCTTGCCTCGAGCTCATGGCTCCGGATGGCACGCAATTCATTCTGGATTGCGGGACCGGTTTACGCATGTTGGGCAGCCGCTGGGCGGACCCCGACGGAACACGCCCGGCGCAGACGCACATCCTGGTGACGCACTATCACTGGGACCACATTCAGGGCGTGCCGTTTTTTGCGCCGCTGTACGTGCCGACCAACGAGTTTCATTTCTACAGTTTCCGCTCAAAATATCTCGGACCGAATAGCTTGAAGCAGGTGTTTGAGGCGCAGATGGCTACGCCGTATTTTCCCGTGGATATGTCGGCGATGACGGCGGCCAAGAAGTTCCGTGAAGTGGATGGCGGAGAGTCCTTTACGATTGGCGAAAATACGGTCACGGCGCGGTGGCTGAATCATCCGCAGGGTTGCCTGGGATACCGCATCGAGACGCCTGCGGGAATTGTGGCCTATGCTACGGACAACGAGCCGGGGAATCCGGAGCTGGAGAATAATTTACGCACATTGGCCACGGGCGCGGATATTTTCATTAATGACGCGCAGTATACGCCGGAGCAGCTGGAGACCAGCCGGCGCGGGTGGGGGCACTCTTCCTGGCACGACGGGGTGCGTATCGCGCAGCAGGCCGGAGCTAAAACGCTGGTGCTGTTTCACCACGATCCGGACTCGACGGATCGCGCGGTGGACACGATTTTGCGCAATGCGCGCGAAGAGTTTGACTCGGTGTTTGCGGCCAGCGAGGGGATGGTGATTACGCTCGGAGGATTGGGGGATCCGGTGCAGGCGCATATGCCCGGGACGCGCACTTCGCTGCGCCGAGATGCTCAGTTTCGTGCACGCGTTAGCGGCATGACCGTGGGCGGCAAGCCCTTNNGAAGCCCCGGAGAAGGGGCACAGCGCAGTGGGCGTGGTGTTTACAGATTAACGGGCTCTGGGCGCGAAAAATGAAGAGATTCCCGGCGATGCGGATCCTTTCAGAATACTTCCGGAAAAACTAGTTCAGTTCTGCGATTTTGCCGTCGAGGTGCGCCAGCGCGGCTTCGAGAGACTTGCGGTGACCCGGGTGGGTGGCGCTTTGCAGATCGTTTGCGATGCGCGTGCGCGATAGCTCCAGATCCTTCTTTTGCTGTTCGTGGCGCACTTGGGCGTCCGACTTGTTTCCCGCATTGGGATTGGATTTGGGGATATCCACAGTTGCTACCTGCGACTCTACGTCTTTGCTTTCCCAGCCTCGCGCCATGCCCTTAGTTTGACACAGTTTACGGCGTAGAAGGGGATTAAGACGGGCGTTGATTTTGCCTGGTTATGTGCGTGGTTTCGTTGTGACGTCCATGGACTAAGCGCTGGCGGCGCGGCGTTTTGGTAGTGTGGCCTCGCCGACTGGCGAGCGAATCACGCCCTGCAGCGTCCGTTCGGCAATGCGCGCGCGATGTTCGGCAAAGAGACCGCGATAAGAGAATTCAGCCCCGTGGTCGGCCCACGCGATGCGCAGGCACCAGTTGCCGGGGGAGGCTTGTTCGGCGCGAGCGGAGGTCAGTTCGCGGACCGGGACGACCAGCAACGGCTGAAAATGTTCGTCGAGAGCCCAGATGTTATCGACGCTGGTGAAAAGCTGGACCGGCGCTGCAAGGAGGTTGCCGGGCTGGTACTGGCCGCCGCTAACCACGACGAGGGCGCCCAGTTCGCGGGCTTTTTCGTCGGCGGTGGTTTCCGGGCGCGCGGGGGGGAGAAGAATCGCGCTGAGGAACATGGCCAAGCCGAGTACTGAGACGAGGTAGCTATTCGAGAGGGCGAGCGGGAGAAGGACGAGGGAGGCGCCGACGAGGGCTAGCGCAATGCGGAAAGCGAACCACGACCGCTGGCTGCGGCGAAGATGAATGATTTTGGGGAGGACCAGCGCGACGGAAAATAGGCTGAGGATCGCGATGTTACGCACCCCAGCCGCCGTGAGTTTGCCGATCGCAGCCCGTTGCGGCGCGAGGCCGTGAACGGCAGGCGGAGTGGAGTGCTCCGTATGCCGGACCGGACTGGGGTTGACGTTCATGGGTGGCCGGTACTCTGAAACCGTGCGCCATTATACCTGTTCGGATGGCCAGGGTTAAAGAGTTGCGGCGAGTAATGCCTTGTCGGCGAGCTCTTTGCCACCGGGTTTACCGGCAAGGATCAGGCCGCACCAATCGGCCGCCACCCGTGACAGGCGGATGGACTCGCTCGTGAGAGATTCGGGGCCGCTCGAATCGGCGTTGCCGAAAAAGATGCGGTCTAAGGGTTGCGCCGCGATGAGGCGGTTTTTTGTGAATTGTCCGGGCACACCCATGAACATGGGGTGGCCGCGGCGATAGATGCGCACCTCGATGGGGTTGACGTTCGTGTCCGGCAGGATTTTTTGAAAGTCCGCCAGTACGTTGGCGGCGAGCGCTTGGCAGTCTTCTTCGCGCAGGAGCGAGGCGCGCTGGTATTCACGGAGCGGGGTGTAGCAGGAGAGAATATTGTTTTTCTGGAGGTAGCCCGGCGTGTTTCGAATGGTCCAGTCGGCGACGATAAAATCCGTGAAGGTGTTGCCCGGGCACCAGTTGTCGTAGCCACGGTTGTAGACCGGTTTGTCGAAGATGAGGTTCACCACGGGATAGGGAGCGTAGCGCGTCTTGTGCATCGCCGATTTCTGTTCCGCCGGCAAATCACTGATCAGGCGCGCGCTGATGTATTTCGCCACGCACATGATGACCGCTTTGGCGCTGACGGTGATCAACTCGCCGCCGTGAAGGTACGTGACATTCACGCCGTCTGGGCCCGGCACGACGGCGACCACGGTAGCTTCGTCGAGCATGCGTTCTTTGTATTTCGGCACCATCACTTCCACCAGGCGATGCGTGATGCAGCCGAGTCCTCCCGGGAGAATCACGCGGTGCGCGTCGAAGCCGGTAATCAATCCTTGCAGCGCGTCGGCTCCGATCAGCGCCGAAGTCTCCTCCGTAGTGCAGCCCCAATTCGACGGGCCGTAAGCGTCCCACCATTGCCGCAGTTCGGGAGCGTGCGCTGCGGTGTAATTCGTGAACGGCTGCGCGTCCAGTTCCTTCATCTGCGCGGTCAGATCGAGTTTCATCACCTGATCGCGAAACTTTTTGAAGCTGGCAATGACCGCTTTGGGATACGGCAGTTGATCGAGGCCGGCATTCCAGGTATCCGGGACGAAGGTTTTGTTGATGATCGTGGGGTCGGGATTGTCGACGGGGAGCAGCTTCAGGCCGAGCTCCGCCGCGAGGTGATCGCCATCGTCGCCACGATAGGCATAGGCGGACCCGGTGGCGAAGGGCTGGCCGTCGTACTCTTCCTGATAGGCGTTGCCGCCGAAGTGAGCTTCTTTTTCCAGCAGCAGCCAGTCCTGGCCGCCGAGGAAATAGCCCGCGGAAAGGCCGGCTACGCCGCCGCCGATAATGACGACCGCGGCCTTTTTCGCAGGGCTTGGGCGATCAAACTTGTAGCCATCGCGAATCTGGTGGCAGATCTCGAAATGTTCGCCTTCCATGCGCGGCACGGGAGGCGCGGAATCAGGTGCGGCCAGCAGTGTGTGATCGATCGGGCAGCCAGCGGCAACCGAGCCGACCACGACGTACTTGATGAAATCCCGGCGTGAATGCGACATGATTTGCTCTCCCAAGACTCTTCATGTTTCGGCTCGCTGGCTCATGCTGCTGACCAGCGCCGCAGAATCAGCTTGCGTTGCGTAAAGTGCGCATCCGCAGGCGATACCAGATGCTAATGAGCACCACGGAAACAACGAAAATCAGTGTGGAGATGGCGTTGATCTCCGGCGTCATGCCCTGGCGCAGGCGGCCCCAGATTTCCATGGGCAAGGTATTGTCTCGGCCAATTAGGAAAAATGTGACGGCGATTTCGTCCATGGAGAGCGTGAAAATCAGCAGACCCGCCGCGATCAGCGGGAGCTTCAGATTGGGTAGCGTGACGCGCCAGAAGGTTTGCCAGGGTGTTGCGCCGAGATCCAGCGAGGCTTCTTCCTGCGCGCGATCCATTTTTTGCAGTCCGGCGAAAAGTTCCGTGGTGGCTACAGAGATGAGCGCCGTGCCGTGTCCCAGGAAGACCGTTACCAGGCTGAGCGGCGCGCCGGCGAATACCGCGAACATCAGCAGCGACAGTCCCGTGATGATGCCAGGAAGAATCAGCGGCAGCAGCACCAGCCGGCGGAAGAGCGCCTTGCCGGGGAAATCAGCACGGTCGAGCGCCAGCGCGGCGAGCAGGCCCAGCGTCAGCGCCAGCGCCACGCTTCCCGCCGCGACCAGTAGGCTATTCAGCACCGCGTCCCAGATGGCATCGTCGGCAAACAACAGGCCGTACCAGTGCAAGGTGAAATGGCGAGGCGGAAAACCGCCGACGCCGTCACGATTGAAGGAGTAGCCGACCAGCACGACGACCGGCAAGTAGATGAACGCGAAGACGGCGATAGCATACGGCATCAGCCAGGTGGCGCGGCGTGTGGGGGTGGTGGCGTTCACGGTTGCGCGCCTTTCGTTTGTCCTTTGCTCATTTAAACGACCGGCGCTTTTCCAGCGTTTCCGTCAAAGACAAGAGCGTTAGCGTGAACACCAGAATGCACATGGCCACCGCCGCGCCCAACGGCCAGTCGTAGGCCGCGCCGAAGAGGCTTTGCACCACATTCGCGATCATCGTGCCGGAAGCGCCGCCGACCAGCAGCGGCGCCAGAAAATCGCCGAGCGAAAGAACAAAGGCAAACGTGGCGCCTGCCAGCAAACCCGGCATGGAGAGCGGCAGCACGACGCGCAGAAATGTTTGCGACGCCGTGGCGCCAAGGTCCTGCGAAGCTTCGAGAAGCGGCCGCGGAATGGATTCCAGCGCGGCGTAAATTGGCAGAAACACGAACGGCGTGTAAATGTGCGTCAACATCAGTACCACGGCGAACGGGCTGTAGAGCAGGAAGCCCACGGGAGCGTGCGTGATATGCGCGAACTGCAGGAAACCATTCAACACGCCATCGCTGCCGAGAATGGTTTTCCATGCGTAGCCGCGCACCAGATAGCTGATCCACAGCGGCACGATCACCAGCTGATAGAGGATTTCCTTGCGCACGCCGGAATAAAACGAGACGTAGTACGCCAGCGGGTATCCGAGCAGCAGCGAACAAATGGTAACGCTGGCCGCAATGCGCATAGTGCGCAGCAGCACCTGCAGATACACCGTCCGCGTGAAAAGCGCGGCGTAATTGCCGAGGTTCCACTGATGCACGATAACCCCATCGCGGACCAGCCAGAAACTGTGCAGCAACATGAGCGTATACGGCAGCAGCAGAAAAATGCCCACCCACAGCAGCGGCGGCAGCGAGACGAGCGACTTGTAGGCGCGCGAGTACATGGTCGATCAAACCTTTACGCGAATGGCATCCTCGGGCGAAAACACGAATTGCAGCTCGCCGCTCAGCGGTTCGGCGGCCCGAATGCGCACGCGCAGCGCTTGCGTCGGCCCGCAGGCGATTTCGAGTGTTTCGCTGGCGCCGCCATAAAGTTGTTGCTGGATTGTGCCGCGAAAGGTTGCCGCGCTAGACGGTGGCGGCGAACCGCCGGGCACATAAGTAATGTCTTCAGGGCGAAGTGAAAATAACGCGGGGCCGTCCGCCTCGCGCGAATGCCAGCGCAGCGCGCCGCAAACCGCCACTCCCGCGCGCACTTCCGCCTTCAATAGATTTGTCTGGCCGATGAATTGCGCCGCGTACGCCGTCGCGGGTCGCTTGTAGATTTCGCGCGGCGAAGCGATTTGTTCCAGCGTGCCGCCACGCAGTAGCGCAATCCGGTCAGAGAGTGCCATGGCCTCTTCCTGATCGTGCGTGACAAAGAGGAACGTGATGCCGAGTTCCCGCTGCAGCGCTTTCAGTTCGCTCTGCATCTGTTTGCGCAGGTTCGCATCCAGCGCCGAAAGCGGCTCGTCCAGCAGCAAGAGCTGCGGGCGATTCACCAGCGCCCGCGCCAGCGCCACGCGCTGTTGTTGCCCGCCGCTCAGCCGCCCGGGACGCGCCGCAGCGAATTCTTGCATCTTCACCATGCGCAGCGCGTCATCGACGCGGCCGGCGACTTCGCTCGCCGCAGTGCCCCGCGCGCGCAAGCCATACGCAACGTTGTCGCGCACGTTCAAATGGGGAAACAGCGCGTAGTGTTGAAACACGGTGTTTACGGGCCGCTTGTATGGCGGCAACAAATCCAGCCGCTGCCCGCTCATCCAGATTTCTCCGGACGCCGGCGCCTCAAACCCCGCGATCAGCCGCAGCAGCGTGGTTTTTCCCGAGCCGCTTTCGCCCAGCAGCGTAAGAAATTCTCCAGCCGCGATATTCAGCGAAACGTCATTCAATACTTTCGCCGTGCCGAAGCGCTTGGCCACGGAGCGCACCTCGAGCAGCGTTCCGCCGGATGCGACTCCCGGGCTCGGCGAGCTGGCGCTGCTGGGATTCACTGCGCGGCTTTCACCTCGTTCCAGATCTCGTTGTACTTCGCGCGCCGCGGCACGTCCTGCCAGAAATAAATTCGTTTCATGTACGTGTCCGGATCATCGAGGTGCAGCGTTCTCTTTTCTTCGTCGGTCATAAATTGCGCCGCGCCGGGATTTGCCGGTGTGTAGTGCGTCACGTCGGTGACCAGCTTCTGCGGCCGCGCTTCGATCATGTACTCCAGAAACGCCTGCGCCAGCTCCTTGTGCGAGCTGGCGGCGGTGATCATCAGGTGATCGATCCACCCGGTGGTGTTTTCCTTGGGAATCGTTTCGCCAATGGGAAAATGCAGCTTGCGCAGATCGTTGGTCATCAGCGGCCAGCCCATGGCGATCACGATTTCGTGATTCTGAAACAGGTTGGTCAGTTCGCCGCCCGTGCCCCACAGTTTCCGAATGTTTGGCTTCAGCTCCAGCAATTTCCTCTTTACGGCCTCGAGCTGCGTGTCCGTCAAATTGTAAAGTTGCGAGGGATCGGGTTGATCGTAGCCGAGCACCTGTGCCGCCATGTACACGGTCGAAAGATCGTCCCATGCCGAAACCTTGCCCTTCAACGCGGGGTCCCACAGCGCGCTCCACGACGCGGGCGCTTGCGTGAACGCCGTCGTGTCGTACAGCAGCGGGTTCGGCCCCCACATGAACGGCACGCCGTAAATCTGCCCGTTGAATTTCACCAGTGGCATGTCGCGCAGCTTCTGTGAGAGCTGCAAATAGGAAGGCAATTTCGCGAGGTCGAGCGGCGCGGCCAACCCGGTGCGCGCGATGGACGCGGCCACGTCGCTCGACGGCGAGATCACGTCGTAATTCGCCGCGCTGCCGCCGCGCAGTTTAGCTACCAGCTCGTCGCTCGAACCCATGTAAGATGCGGCGATCTTGCAGTGATGCGCCTGTTCAAAGGCTTTCACCGCCGACGGATCGGCGTAGCCTTCCCACACCAGCAGGCTCAGCGTATCGAGTTGCTTCTGGCATGCGCCGCAACTTAGCAGTGCTACCATTCCGATCACGACGGCGAAGTGTTTCATCGTTTCTCCCGCGGCAAATATTCGGCGTTACGCGCCCCCTAAAAGGTCGGCGGCGTATTGATCCAGAGTAACGACGTCTCCGTGCGCCCCGGATTTTTCCAGCGATGCGGCGTCGAGCTCTCGAAATACAGACTGTCGCCGGCCTTCAGCAAATAATGCTCTTCATCCGCCAGCCAAATCTCGAATCGCCCTTGCAAAACATGCAGAAATTCCTCGCCCTCGTGCGCGTACGATTCTCCGCTCCCGCCGCCCGGCTGGATACGAAAGATGTGAGGCTCCATGACCGTGCGCCCCCACGCCAATAGTTCCATGCGCACGCCCGGGGTCGTCTCCAGGATTTTGCGTTGCGCGCGGCGCACCACGCGCGGATTCTTCTCCGCCGCCGCAAAAAAGGAAAGAATATTCGTGCGATAGAAGCGCGCAATGCGCCGCAACGTGGCGATCGAAGAGCGCATCTGCCCGCGCTCTAGCGCGCTCAGAAATCCGATGGAGACGCCCGTCGCCTTGGCCACCTGCGCCAGCGAAAGCCCGCGTCGCACGCGCAGTCGCCGAAAGCGTTGCCCTGGCGGTGGCTCCATTTCCGCAGGTGCAGCTACCACACCTTCGCGTTTCAGTTCGTGCACGATGGCTGCCGGATTGAGCCCACGCGCCCGCCGCAGAAACACCGCGCGCTGCAGCAGCCGCACATCCGTCTCGCGATACAGCCGATAGCGGCTGGCCGTGCGCTCTGGCGAAACCAGCCCCAGCACCTCCCACGCACGCAGCGCCGACGACGAAATGCCCACCCGCTGCGCCACCTCGCTGATGCGCAGCGTCGCGGGGCCGACACGCCGCATTGCCGGCCCCATACCCCGCGCGGTCGACTTGCTACGCAACTTCTTGACACGCAAGTTCGCGGACCCGTCACGCCGCGTCGCATCCGCCGTGCGAAATGCCGATGTTCTGGATGAATTCTTTCTGCTTGACACGCGTGGCGGCTTTCTCTAAGTTTGCGGGATTATAGTAAGGTTCGGGAAGCGCAGCAACCTCGAAGAATTGCTTCAGAAAAGAAAATTTTCGCCGCTGGGGGGTGGCTTCATGAGCTTCGTCGTCGGTCGTATTCCCACGCATTCCCGCTGTCAGGGCGCAATTTTGGGCCTGGTTGCGCTCGCCGTCACCCTGCTGCTTGCGCCCGTCGCGCCGGCGCAAAGCACCGGCGGCCGCATTCGCGGCACGGTCACAGATGCCAGTGGTGCGGCCATCGCCGGTGCCAAAGTAACGCTCATCAACGAAGCTACCAGCGCCGCGCGCGACGCGGAAACCAACGCCACCGGCGGCTATCTCTTCCTCGAAGTGCCCGTGGGCACCTATGAAGTGGATATCACCATCACCGGATTTAAGAAATATGTTCGCAAAGGCATCCCGTTAAACCTCGATGAAATCATTGGCGTCGACGCCGCATTGCAGGTCGGCGGCGCCACGGAGACCGTGGAAGTTTCGGGCGCGCCCCCGATTATCGACACCACCACCACGCAACTCGGCGCGGTCATGACCGAGCAATCGATCAAGGAACTGCCGCTAAGCACCCGGAACGCTTACGAACTGCTGCAACTCCAACCTGGTGTGCAATCCCAGCTCGGCGCGGATCTCTTTTACGGCAGCGATAATCCCGGAGTCGTCTCGGTGAACGGTGGCCGTGGACGTTCCAACAATTACATGGTGAACGGCGGCGACGGCAACGACCTCTTTGTCAACGGCCCCGCGATTCAACCGTCGCCCGACGCCATTTCCGAATTTCGTGTCTTGACCAACACCTTCGACGCCGAATATGGCCGAAACTCCGGCTCCGTGGTGAACGTCGTCACCAAGTCCGGCACCAACGAAATTCACGGCGATTTCTACGAATTCCTGCGCAACGACGTTTTGAATTCTCATCCCTTCCAGTTTGGGCCGCTGCCGTCACCAAAGCCGGACTACAAGCAAAATCAGTTTGGCGGGACCTTGGGCGGTCCGATCAAGAAAGACAAGACATTTATTTTTGGTTCGTATGAAGGCAATCGGCTGATTCAGGGCATCCCTTCGGGTGCCGTCACTCTTCCGAGTGCCGATGAAGCGAACGGTAATTTCGATCCTGGCGGCGGTTTCGCTCCCACGGCCACCATCGGAGACCAGGCATTCGCTACGGCGTTGGCGAGCCGAACAAGCGCAAGCGGCCAAACCTGCCAGGCAGCGGTCAGCGCAGAAGGGGGAGGCACCATTCAAGCTGGCGCCTTCTACAACAATCCCATGCTGCTACCAGGACAGCAGAACATCTTCCCAGGCAATGTCGTACCGACCGCCTGCTTCGACCCAACTGCGGTCGCGCTCTACAACAAATATGTGGCTCCCTTTGGGACAGGCACTGTCGAAACGGTTCCGAATTTGCAAGAAACCGAAAATCAATTCACCATTCGCTTCGATCAAGCGATTAACGCGCACCAGCAACTGAACGTCTACTACTACTTTAACGACGATACGCAGAACCAGCCGTTCTCTAATTTCCAGGCGGCGGGCGCCAATCTGCCGGACTTTGGAGATCTCTTCAAGACCCGCGTGCAGCAGTGGAACATCGGCCACACCTGGACCTTCGGTTCCACCGCGGTGAATGAATTCCGCTTCAACTACTTCCGCGAGGGCGAACTCGACACCAACCACCCCACGAACATCCTCGCCAGCGTGCATGATGCCTGCGGTACCATTTCTGCCGCGAACTGCTTTGCGGATCCCGGCAATCCGACCGCCGGGATCACCACCAATCTTCCCGGACGTCAGGGCGTGCCCTACATTAGCGTCAGCGGCGGTTTCGCCATCGGCAACAACACCGAGGGAGAACTTCCGCAGGTTGGCAACACCTTTCAGTGGTCGGACAACTTCAGCAAAATCATCGGTAACCACAGCACCAAGTTTGGCGTTGACGTGCGCCGCGACCGCTTCGACCAATTCCTGTATTACAACGTCAACGGTTCCTTTACATTTGAGCCGGCGGGAACCGAAAACGATTTAGGCTATGGGACTGGTTATGCGGATTACTTTCTAGGCGTGCCTACCACCTACACGCAAGGCGCCGCGCAAGGCGAAAATGACCGCAACACTGGTTTGTACGTGTTCGCGCAAGATAGCTGGAAGATCAAGAAAAACCTCACGCTGAATTACGGCTTGCGCTGGGAGCTGAACACTCCTTATTACGATAACGGAAACCGCTTGCAGACCTTCCGTCCGGGACAGGTCACCACGCAATATCCTTGCTGGCTTTCGGCGGCGAGCCAAGCGACGCTAGGAGCGAGTTCAGCGGACTGCGGAGAAGACTCCGCCAATAACGCCTACTTCCCGCTTGGATTGGTATTTCCCGGAGACAAAGGTGTTCCTCGCGGGCTGACCAGCACGTACTACAAAGCTTTCGCTCCAAGAATCGGTTTAGCTTGGAGTCCGGACTGGAGCGATGGCTGGCTGGCGAAGCTGACTGGCGGGCCGGGCAAATCCACGATTCGCGGTGGCTACGGTATCTTCTACAATCCCATCGAACAGTTGGTTTTGGAACAATTCAGCGCCGAGCCACCATTCGGCACCAGCGTCTCTTTGTCCGCGCCATTGTTCAATACTCCCTTTGTCCTTCAAGATGGCACGCAAAGCCCCAACAATTCCAGCGGCGTGATCACTCAGACTCCCAAGACGCCGTGCTTCGATCCGGCGGGACCAGCGGGATGCGTGGATTGGTCGGTGTTCCGGCCGGCGCTGCTCTACGGTGAGTTCCAACCGCATCTGCGCTCGCAATACGCTGAACAGTACAATTTCACGATCGAACGGCAACTCAGCAAAGACATGCTGCTGCGCGTAGCCTATGTCGGCACCCAGGCGCATCATCTCCTCGCTTCGCAGGATCTGGACTACGGAAATCCCCAAACTTGCATAGACATCAACAATATTACCGGACAGAGCTGCGGCCCTTTCGGGGCGGACTCTTCCTACTCATTCACCGTCCCGGCCGGCCAGACCTTTGACATGCCGTACATCAATAATCCTGCGGGCACTGGTCCGAATATTCCTTGCCCATATAAGAACCCCAGTGCTCCCGCCGGTTGCACGATCACCGGAGCACCCGGAACCGGCACACAAGTCAATCTCGTCGGCTTGCGGCCATATTCTTCTCCCAACTGCAATCCCACTTCTGTGGGTGCCGTCGGTTGCCCGACGGACGGCGTGCCCGTGTTCAGCAACATTTTCGCGGAAAACACCATCGCCAATTCCAGCTACAACGCTCTGCAGGTGTCCGTCGAGAAAAACTACTCACATGGCCTGCTCTTCCAGGCTTCCTACACTTTCAGCAAAGCCATTGATCAGGGAGCTTCCTTCGAGAATGAACTCAATCCAACAAATCCAAACGCCACGCGCGGCCTGTCGCTTCTCGACGCCAAGAATCGCTTCGTTTTCAGCCCCGTTTGGGAATTGCCCATCCCGCAACACGCTGGATTCACGGGAAAACTCGTCAATGGCTGGCAGCTTTCCGCCATCATTATTTATCAGAGCGGCTTCCCCATTCGTCTGCAGGACCAGGACGATAGCGAGCTCGAGAGCAGCATTTTCTTCGAGAGCGCGAACACGCCCCAGGTAACCGGGCCCATTCAATTCATCAGTCCGAAACATCTGCAGGACTTTGGCTACGGAGCCGCGAACTACTACTTTAACCCGTCGAATTTCACCGACTCGGACCCAGGCACGTACGGAAACACACCTCACGCATTGTGCTGCGGTCCGGCCATCAGCAACACGGATTTGGTCGTTGCCAAGAAGACCAAGATCAGTGATCGCTGGGACACTGAATTCCGCACCGAGTTTTACAACCTGTGGAATCACACGCAGTTCAATAATCCAGACGGCAATTTCTCGGACGTGACGTTTGGAGAAATCACCAAGGCCAAGGATCCTCGCGTGTTGCAATTTGGCCTAAAGATTCTGTTCTAAAACGGCACCTCATGTTTGTAGGCGTCGCTGGCTAAGGCCGCATCCGTTGCCCCGCTCCGGATGAACTACAATAGTTAGGACGCTCCATACTGACCGCAGGGAAGAGACCTGCACGAGTTGACGGCGCGGTCCCCGATCAGAAGGAACTACCACCAGGACCACGCATCGCAGCCAGCACGCCAGAGGATCGCGAGCCGTTCCGCCAGCCAAGGATAGGGAAGTACCATGCACGACGAACTGCAAATAGAAATCGCCACCTACGAGAAGCGCACGCCCAAATCGGCGGCCGCGCACAAGCGCGCGCTCGTGCGCATTCCCCTCGGCGTCGCCAGCAACTATCGCCACTACGAGCCGTATCCCCTATTTGTGGCCAGCGGTAAGGCCGGCCACATTCACGATATCGATGGCCACGAATACGTCGACCACAATTTGTGTTTTGGCGCGCTTATGGCCGGTCATTCCCATCCCGCAGTGGTAAAAGCCGTCGAGGAAAAGCTGCACCAAGGCACCACCTTCGGCATGCCACACGAACAGGAATGGGAACTGGCGGAGGAAATCTGCAAACGTTATCCCGTGGAAATGGTGCGTTTCGGCTCCAGCGGCACGGAAGTTACCATGCACGCCTGCCGCATTGCGCGCGCCGCCACCGGGCGCGACAAAATCCTTAAGTTTGAAGGCTCCTACCACGGACTGCACGACACCGCGCTGGTCAGCGTGAAGCCTAAAGCCGAAGACTGGGGTGACGCCGACGCGCCCAATTCTGTCCCCGGTGGCGGTGGCATTCCGAAAAATAGTCTCGCCAACGTGGTCGTCGCGAGCTTCAATAATCTGCCCAGTGTCGAGCGCCGTTTCCGCGAAAATCCCGGCCAAATCGCCGCCATTATTCTCGAGCCCATTCTCATGAATGTGGGCTTGTGCATGCCGCAGCCCGGCTTCCTCGAAGGGCTGCGCAAAATCTGCGATGCCCGCGGCGCGCTGCTCATCTTCGACGAAGTGAAAACCGGCGCGAAGCTCGCCTGGGGCGGCGCCAGCGATTATTTCGGCGTCAAGCCGGACATGATCTGCCTCGCCAAATCCATCGGTGGAGGTTTGCCGCTCGGCGCATTCGGCGCCAGCAAAGAGGTCATGCACCTCATCAGTGATCACAAGGTGTTTCACGGCGGCACCTACAACACCAATCGCGCCGCCATGGCCGCCGGACTCGCCACTTTCCGCCACGTGCTCACACGCGAGAATTACGAGCACACCGGCAAGCTCAGCAAGAAACTCACCCAAGGCTACCGCCACATCGTCGCGAAGGCGGGCCTGCAGGCGTATATCGTCAGCGCCGGTGTCAACGGCGCGTTGATGCTCTATCCCGAAGAAATCAAGAACTATCGCGATTGGACCAAGATCGACGTAGATCTGTGGCGGCAATACTGGTTCGCCATGGTCAATCGCGGTGTGCTCGCCCAGCCGTACTGGTGGGACGAGCAGTGGACTATTTCCGTCCAGCACACCGATGCCGACATCGAGAAGCATCTCGCGGTGTTTGAAGAGATTGCTCCAGCGCTGGCCAGCGCGCAGCACGCGCGCGGCCTAGCCTTTGTGGGCGCCGCCGGACACTAGGTTCGTCGCGGCCAGGTATGTGTAGCGCCGCCCTTTAGGGCGGCATCGGCCTTTGCATCGGGCACGCAGGCTGACTTGGCTTACGGCGTCCGCCTCATGAGGCGGCGGCTGCGGCCGTGTGGCGTCCTGAAGGGCGTCGCTAGAAATTCGCTTCAATATTCGCGGAGCCAATCGATTGTCCACCGAGAACAGCGCCGCCTCGCTCAGTGCAGGGGTAGCCGACGGCACGCCGCATGCGCCAAATCTGCGGCGTGTGCTGGGGCGCTGGGATCTCGTTCTGCTCTTCGTCGTCGCGGTCTTCAACCTCAACGTCGTTCCATCGATCGCCGCGAATGGCGGCGTCACCGTGTGGCTGTGGCTGGTCTCGCTGGTGCTCTTTTTCTGGCCGCAAGGTATCGCGGTGATTGAGCTGGCGCATCGCTATCCCGGCGAAGGCGGCGTGTATCTGTGGGCCAAGGAAGTCTTCGGCGACTTCCACGGCTTTCTCTCCGGTTGGTGCTACTGGACCAACAACATGATGTATGTCCCCACGGTAATGCTCTATTTTGTGGGCGTATCGGTCTTCGTGCTGGGTACGGGTCATGAAGCGTTGGCGGACAATCGCTATTTCGCTCTGAGTGTCTCGCTGATTTTGCTCTCGTTACTAGTGGGGCTAAATATCGTCGGCCTCGGCGTCGGAAAATGGGTCAACAATCTCGGCGGGATCGGCACGTTCGTCGCGGCGGGCTTGCTGATTGGGCTCGGCGTGGTCATCTGGCTGCGCTTCGGCACCACCGTCACTTGGGCGGACTTCAAGATCCCCGCAAACCCGCGTTTCGTTCTGAACTCCTTCGGGGTGATCTGCTTCGGCCTGGTGGGGCTGGAGCTCGCGTCCGTCATGGGCGACGAAATTGCTGAGCCGCGGAAAAACTTGCCCGGCGCGGTGGCTTGGGGCGGCGTGCTCTCCGGCGCGCTGTACATTGGCGCCACCATCACGCTGCTGGTCGCCGTGAGCAAGCAAGACATCAGTGTGTTGCAAGGCATCGTGCAAGCCGTGCAGCACATGTCCGCACGCATCGGCGCGGGCTGGATCGTCGCGCCTTTCGCGATTTTGCTCAGTCTCTCCATCGCGGGCATCGGCTCCGCGTGGCTCGGGGGCTCCGCGCGTATTCCTTTCGTGGCCGGCCTCGATTCCTATTTGCCGGCCTGGCTCGGCAAGGTGCATCCGAAATATCACACGCCCGCCGCGGCGCTCCTGGTGCATGCCGCGGTTTCCATGGTGCTGGTGGCGGTGAATTTTCTCGCCGTCGGCTCCGGCGTGCAGGAGACGTTTCAGTCGCTGCTGTCGCTGGCGGTGGTGCTGCAGTTGGTGCCGTTTCTGTATATATTCGGCGCGTTGCTGGTGATTGCTTTCAGCCCAGCTTTCGTCCAGTGTCGCTACGGCCGCGGCACGCTGCTCTTCGCCGGCGTCAGTGGCTTGCTTACAACGGTGCTGGGCATCGCCCTGGTGTTTTTTCCGGCGCAGCAGATCACCTCGCTGCTGCGTTATGAGATCTGGATGTTCGGCGGCACCGCATTCTTTATCGGGTTGGCGGCGTTCTTCTTTTACGTTTATGGTGGCCGCAAAGCGGCGCGCAAGCTGGCGGCCGCGCGCGCGGAAACTTAAAATAGTTAGTGATGCGGGAGCCGCTGCTCTCGCGAGCGCCCGCAGGAAACTGCGGTGGCGTAAAGCACGGAGGCTGGGATGTCGAGCGGCGCGAGGCAGGAAGTAAAAAA
>PMOV01000161.1 GCA_003161195.1 Acidobacteriota bacterium
TGATGGGTGATGTCCATGATGCGCGCGTCTGGCGCGATGCCGATCATCACCGCTTTGCAGAGGGCGACGGCGTCGTTGGCGGTGCCGAAGTCAGTCATGAAGACGATGGTGGGGCGAGCGGATGGCGCGGAGCTGGAAGAAGCCGGCGCGGCCCCAGCCGAATTGTTGGAGGCCGGTTTCGTGGCGCAGGAGGCGAGGCAGACGGCGCAGGCGAGCGCGCAGACGATGAGTGCGCGGCGTGCCGACAATGAGATGAAGGTGCTGCTCGAAATTCGCGAAAGCATTGATGCTCCTTGAATGGAGGCCGCATTATACACAACGCGCCGCGCAAAACCGCTCTGGAAGGCGGAGACGCGAGGGCGCACAGATTGTTCGTTGGCTTAGCGTGCGATGCTCGTGGCGTTTGTGACAGTGATCCGGGTGTGGATTTCGCGGCTGCTGAAAAAAGCCTGAGAAGGCCGACAAAAAAACTATGCCGCGGCAGAGTTCCTGTCGCGGCAGTTTTTTTCAAGACCGTGGCGGTTCAGTTGGCTGCGGCGCTGGAAGCCACGAACCATTGCGGAGTGTCGTCGCGCAGGAATTGCCAGCGACGGCGGCTGACCTCCGCAGCGGCCTTGTTGCCGAGTTTTTCGTAGGCCAGGACGATCTGCCTGGCGACCAGGGGATTTTGCGGATCGGTGGCCAGTTCGTCGGCCGCGTTGGCGTAGTCTCCGGTGGCAAATAAAACGTAACCACGAGCGGATTCGTAGCAATCCTCGATGATGGTGTTGCGTGTGGTGTTGGACAGTTCCTCGAGTTCGTGAATCTCGTCTTCCGCGCTGGCGACTTTGCCAATCTTGCAGAGGACACGTACCTCTTCGCGGAGGATGGAGGCCAGCGCGGTTCGGCGGTCGCCTTCGGCCATCGCGCCAAAAGGATTAGAAAAGATGCTCTCGAGGCGCGAGAGTTGCGTGAGTTCGTCATCGGTGTTTGCGGCGAGGAAGGCGCTGCTGAGGCCGATGTCGTATTGCGCGTAAGCGTCATTTTCCTGGCGGGCTTGATTTTCGAGGGCCCGCAGTTCTTCACGGCCCTTGTCGGGCTGGCCTTCCCAGAAGCGAATGAGGACTTTTTGCAATTCGATGTGCAGCTTTTCGCGGACGGAAGGGGCCATGGCGATGGCTTTGTCCAGTTCGGGGCGGGCCTCGTCATATTTAGCGGCCAAGGTAAGCGATTCGCCGATGCCTTGCTGGGAAGTATAAAAATTCGGAGTGATGGCCAAGGCCTTGCGGTATTCCTCTACGGAGGCGGCATCGTCGCCGCTGTTACGCAAAACCTCGCCGAGGGAGTCGTGGGGATTCGGCTGATCCGGCAGGAGTTCCGCGTAACGCTGCAGCGCGGCTCTGGCTTTGACGGGATCGGGGTCACCGGTTTCGATATAGGCGTAGCCCAGCATGTTCAATGGTGGGGGGAACTTGGGATCGGCCTGCAGGGCTTTCTCAAATAATTTTTTGGAGCGATCATAATCCTGCTGGAAGTACAGCCACTCCGCGGTGAGATAGAGGACGTGTTTATTGCCCGGGAAATTTTTGAGCATGTCGTTCATTAGGGAGATGGCCGGGAGGAGGTCAGAAGACTGCGTAGCGATCATCCAGCGGACCAGTAGTTGCTCTTCGGGCGGGGCGTTGAGAACGAGAGCGGTGGCTTTGGCCAAAGCGTCTGCCGCAGGCTCGTCGCGGCGGGCGGCGTAGGACCATAAGCCGTAGGCCAGAGCGAACTGCGGGTCTTTTTCCGCGGCCTTGCGCGCATCGGCGAGGCACGCGTCGAGTTCGGCGTTTTCGTAATTTTCGAGCGCCTTCTCGAGGAGGGTGCGAGCTTCCACGGAGTGCGTGGAGAGGGGCAGGGCGCCGAAGAGCAATTGCGCAGGCGGGTCCGGCGGCCGTTCGGCGGGGATGGCGGTTACGGAGCGCGCTTCCGCGACATGTGTTTTGTTGCTTTGCGCGTAAGAGTGCGCCCCGCAGACCAGCGCAAACGCGGACAACAGAGATGCTTTCGAGAGGGAATGCATGACGCCACGCTCCAGGCCGCCCAGTTCGGCAGCGTTCACCAACGGCAATCTTGGGCCCAGGGCTTCTACGTTAGGCTGGGGACGAGCGCATGGATACTGTACGAATGGCCATTTGCGCAAAAAGCTAATCATCGATAGGCAAGGCCGTAAAAGTGCCTGGTCGGTTAATCCGCGTACCCGTTGAGCACAGCGCGGCGAACTTGCGCTTGCCGAACAGGCGGTGCGCGACAATACTTTCTGCTAGCCTGCCTGAAAGCGAGTGTGGGTATGAATGACCAAAAGCATTGGGCTCCCCGGCTGCGCATTATGGGCGTTGCCTGTTTGCTGCTCTGGTTGGCGATACCCGCCGTTCCAGCCATTAAAAATACGGCCGTAGTCACTGCCGCCGGCAATAAGCTGAGCGATGTGCCGCTGGCGGACCTGGTCAAGCTGTGCAAAGGCTCGCAAAAGGCTTGGCCTGACGGCAGAAGCTTCACGCTGGTCATTAAAGACCCGGATGCACCCGAAACGCACCTGGCCCTCGAGAAGCTCTTCGGCGCGCAGACGATTGATTTTAAAGCACTTATCGGCAAGCTGAACGAGGCGCGGGTGGTTGTGAAGGTCGTGGATACGGACGAGAACGTGATGGCGGCGGTAGCCTCGACGCCCGGAGCCATTGGACTGGTGGACGTTTATTCGATCAATAGTTCGGTGAAGGTCCTGCGGCTGGACGGGAAGCTGCCGTTTGATGTTGGGTATGCGTTGAAGGGCAACGCCTGATCGGCCCTTGTTGTTCCCCTAACTATTTTGTTTACAGCACTTTGACGATTGGCGTTCCGGTGCGATCGATGCACTTTCGTTTGCGCCGTGCCTGCGGATTTCCCAAGATAATTTGAATCAGTCGCAGCGGATCCATGCGAACTGCAACGCAGCGGCGGGATCTGACACCACCCCTTACGCCCGTTGAGGTCCCTGTCCGACCGTACAGGGTGGTCGAGCGCGGTACAGCAAATACTGGGCGAAAACCATAGCGAAAGTCGATGGCGCATAAGTTATTCACTATAAGCGTTTTATGGTCGTTCATGGCATGGGCTAAGGGTACTAGGAAGGTCGTTTAGGAAGGAAAATGAGACCGACGTACCATCGCCTCCTAGACCCGGTTAGTGTCAAATAGGTCAGGTAAGAAACCTAACCCAAGGGACAGGCTCCAGCATCAAATGTTCTGAAGTACAGGGTGGGCGAGCGGTTTGTAGGTCGGTCACTAGGAACGCCGGGTCAGACAGACAAGGATTTGGATAGGACAAAGGGGCGGTTGAAATTATGCAAACTAAAGACAAAGGCCGCAAATGGATGTGGTGGTTCCTGGGGCTGGTGGTCGCTTTTCAGCTGTATTTCGTAAGGGAACTGTTGGCCGCGTTTGCGCTGTTTGCGGTGGGGTTTGCGGCGATTGCGGCAGTGATTATGGGGCTATATATGTTGCAGAAGACCTGGGAAGTGGGCGTCGCCAAGCTGGCGGAAAGCGCCAACCCTGTGGTATTGTTTGCGCGGCGCGCGGTAGCTGCGCTCGAGGATTTGGCCCGGCGCCCACTGCGCCGCCCGGGATCGGCTACGGTGCGGTCCATTTAAGGATTGTTTTGACTTCCTGACGCCGCAATTGGGCGTTCAGCCAGTATCCTTTTTTCTCCTTGGGAGGCACTGGCGGGCCAGGAACAATGGCAAGCGAAGAAGCCGACCGTCCAGAGAACGGTCGGTTTTTTTTGTGCTGGCGAGCCGCGCGGCGCGTTCCGCAGGCATTCTGCGACTAACAGCGGCTAAGGTTTCCTTTCTGGAGGCGTCGTCTGCAAAGCAAGCTGTGGTACTCTTCCGCGCTTGCTGCTGCGGTCCACCCGCCCGCGCTCTGAAAGGAACCATGCGCTCACACCTGCCTGCCCTCTCCCGCCGTTTCCTAGTGAACTTCCTAGCCATGGCCGCAGGCTTTGCCTTGTGCTGTTCGGCCGCCTGGCCACAGGACAAGCCCGTAACTCCTCCCAAGAAGCTGGCCATTAGCGCCGGGCAGTTGATTGACGGCAAAAGCGAAACGCCAATGGCTAACGCCCTAATTCTGGTGGAAGGCGACAAAATCGTTTCGGTAACGGCTGGCGGTGCGCCTCCCGCTGGCGTCGAACTCATCGACTTATCCCACTCCACGGTGCTGCCCGGCCTGATGGATACGCACACACACGTGCTGCTCAATGGCGACGTGACGGCCGCAGACTACGATATTCAGCTGCTCAAGGAGTCCATCCCGTATCGCGCCATCCTGGCCGCGCGCAACGCGCGCATTGCGCTGGAGCACGGCTTTACCGTGATACGCGACCTCGAGACCGAAGGCGCGATGTATGCCGATGTGGACGTCAAGACGGCCATAGCAAACGGTGAGGTTCCCGGGCCGCGGATGCAGGTGTCGACGCGCGCGATGGCACCCACGGGGATGTACCCGCTGCTGGGGTACTCCTGGGAACTAAAGGTTCCCACGGGAGTGGAATACGTGGACGGAGTGGAGGGCGCGCGCAAGGCGGTGCGCGAACAGGCGATGTATGGGGCGGACTGGATCAAGTACTACTCCGACCGCCGCTACCACTTCGGCGATGATGGCGTGCTGCACAGTTGGGTGAATTTCACCGATGAGGAAGCCAAGGCCATTGTGGACGAGGCGCACCGCCTAGGCAAAAAGGTGGCGGCGCACGCCATCGGCAGCGACGGCATAGCGGCGGCGCTGCGCGCGGGCGTGGACACCATCGAACACGGAGATGGTCTGACCGAGCCCTTGATGGACGAGATGGTGCGCAAGGGCGTGTATTGGGTGCCGACGGTTACTGTGGGGGCGTACGTGGCGCCCGGGCGCGCCGGCAACTGGCCGAAGATGGTGCAGCTAGAGCGAGACAATTTTCCGGTGGCGATGCGCAAGGGCGTAAAAATTGCCATGGGGACCGACGCTGGCGGATTTGACTGGAAAGATTTAAACCAGGCCAAGGAATTCGAATATTACGTGCAGTACGGCATGAGCCCGATGCAGGCTATTCGCAGCGGCACGGTGGTAGCGGCGGAGTTGCTGGGCTGGTCAGACCGTGCCGGCACGATTGAAACTGGGAAGTGGGCGGACCTGGTGGCCGTCAGCGGCGACCCGTTAAAGGACATCACCGAACTGCAGCGCGTGAAATTTGTGATGAAGGGCGGCGTGGTTTACAAGAACGAAGTACATTGACGAAAGCGGCTCGGCCTGGCGCGGAGCGCTATTTCTTCTTTCCTTTGCCTTTCTTTCCTTTGGACTTTCCCGTAGGCCGGTGTTTGCGAGCCACCTTTTTGTGTTTCCGTTTTTTCACGGCTCGATCGTTACTGATGATGATGACGTGTTGGGCGCCATGCGTGGAGACGGTCGAATACACAAAGTAGTGATACTTTGCCGGCGCCAGGCTGGAGCCTTTCAAGAAGCCAGGTTGCAGGGGCGTTACAGAAAGCTGCGACACCAGAGTGTTTTTCAGATCGAACACCTTAACCGTGTAGGGCAAGCCATCCACGCTGTTGAACTGCTGAACGGCATTCGTCTTTAGCCCAGCCGGGTCCTGTGTACCCTTCGCGACATCCCCACGCATAATTTTTATATCGGGCGGATTTGCTGGCATGACTCCTCCTCAAGGCACACATATACTGCGCGGCGGCGATAGCATCTGACATTCGTCCTCGTTGACGGTTAACCTGCAGACGACGCGGCCTTGGCCATTACACCCGACGAAATGATGATGGTGTGTGGTCCGCCAGTGGCCACGCGTTCACGACTCGCTGCCGAGCCCCATATATCCAACTGATAGGTAACGGTTCCTGCAGCGCTGGCCGTCAGCACGCAAAGGCCCGGGGCGGTGCCTTTTGGCGGCAGAAGGATGCCCGCGAAATACTCGGCGGAGGCGACCACGAAACGAATGGCATAGGTATTCTGGTCGTTGTTCTGGAACTGAATCGCCTGTCCCATGTCGGCATCGCCACTGGGATTCACGGGATTGCCGTTGGTGACCTGGATGATGTACATACCGGCAGTCGTAACCCGGGCGTTCTTTTTTACGCGTGCTGGTTTTTGGGTATTGCTGGCCTTCTTTTTCGCTTTCGACTTGGGCATGAATCGTTCTCCTTGCAGAATTTACTGTTTCCCAGTCCCCTGGAAACTCGCGTCGCTGAGCAATTCTCCCAAGCCATAGCGACCCCGCACATCGTCGGCAGTTGCGCCGTTGTTCAGGGCGTCTCGGACATATTCGAGGGCCCGGTTGCGGTCTCCTAAATCCTTGTACACTTCGGCGGCCCGCACCAGGACTTCGGAATCCTTGGGCGCAAGGGCCAGCGCACCGTTCAATTCGGCCAAAGCCTTCTCGCGCTGGTGATCGCCGGCGTAGAAACACGCCAGGTTTGCGAGCGGCGCGGGTTCGTCCGGATGCTGCGCGACATAGGCGGTAAGCAGTTCCAAGGTATGCACTCTAGCGTTCTGCGCATTGTTCTTCTCGCCTAACCACAGAGAAGACTGCAGGAGGTTATCCCATACTAGCCAGTCTTTGTCATTAATCTTTAGGGCCTGGCGAGTCACCTCGGCCGCGTCGCTGTACCGTTTCTGCAGGGCATATAACGCGCCGAGATTGGCGTAGGCCTCGTACGTCGGCGTCAAGTCGAGGGACTTCCGGAAGGCTGTCGCGGCCAGTTCCAGGGACTTGGCATCGCCTATAGCCAGGTAGGCCGTGCCGAGATTGCTGTAGGCGGCGGAGTTGTCAGGCGTTAGTTCGATGACCCGACGGTACTGTGCGGCAGCCTCCGCGGGGCGGTTCTGCCGACTGTAAAAGGCTCCCAAGCCGTTGTACCCGTCCCAATAGTCCGGCCGCAAAGCGGCGGCGCGCGCGAAGGTGTCTTCCGCGTCCTTCAGGCGGCCCATGTGCTCATAGCAGCGGGCGATGCCGCCGAGCGCGTCCGCGTCGCGCGGGTTGATTTCCAAGGCCTTCTGAAATTCCTGCAACGCCAAATCCTCTTTATTCAACGAGCTATGCATCTTACCTAGGGCCACGTAGGTGACCGCGAGCTTGTCGTCGAGCTGGCTGGCGCGCTGGAGGTTGGCGGAAGCTTTTTCGATCCACTGCGGATTGGGGTCCACGCGATTCTTGAGGCGATAGGCTTCGCCCAGTTCCGCGTAACCCAGCGCGAAGTGCGGGTCGGCGTCTACAGCGTTTTGCAGCGCGGCCACGGCCATGTCCAGGTTTCCCGGTTTGTCATAGCGTTGGATGTAGCCGAGCGCTTTCAGGTAGCCTTCGTAGGCCGTGGGGGCTGCGGCGCCTTCCGAGGAGCGCAGTTGCGCGGCCGCCACGCGAATATGCATCATGCGTGCGAGGCGCTCGACGGCATCGTTTTGTACGGCGGCCAGGTCGCCGGCGCTGTCTTCCAGCGTTGCCGAGCCGATCTGGCGCAGACCCTTGGCGTCAATCAAATCCACGGTAAGCTGGATGGTGTTGCCCGCGCGCTCGAGCCGGCCCTTCACGACCATCGTCGCGCCCAGGTCGCGAAAGGCACCCGAAGGATCCGTGACCTTGCGGCTGCGCACCACGCTGGCCGGTACGACCCACAGCGAGTGCTGCGTTTCGTCCAGGTTGGAAAGCTTGCCGGTCAGGGAGTCCATCAGGCCGTCGGCGATGGCGGCGCTGCTCGCGTCACCGCCCGTGCTGTCAATCGGCAGAACCGCGATGTGTTTCTCGCCGCCAGTGGCGAAGAGGTCCGCGAGGCGTCGCCGCGCGCTCACCGAGAAGAACCATACGCCAGCGGCTAGCACGGCAATCAGAAACGCCGCCAGCCCGGCATAAAGCCACGCGCGGGACGTGCCGCGAACGGCTTCTACCGGTTGCATCCCGGTGCCCGTGGCGACTCCCTCCGCCGGTCCTTTCCAGCGGGGCGTCGCGGCATGTACCAGGTACTCCTGCAATTCCTGGCGATCCAATGCCTGGGTGGTGGTGGCCGGCTCCGTGAAGGTCACTGGGCCGGACAGCTGTACGCGCGCCGCCTCCAAATCGCCCAATATTTCGCGCCCGCCGGCATAACGATGCGCGGGTTGCTTGGAGAGCGCGCGCAGCACGATCGGCTGCAGCAGAGGAATCACCGCGTCAATGGCCGCGGGCGCCTGATTTAAAATCGCAAACGTCATGGCGCCAGGATTGGGCCGCAGGAAGGGATGGCTGCCGGTGAGCATTTGCACCAGGATCACGCCCAGCGCCCAGACGTCCGAACGCTGATCGATCGCTTCGCCCAATATCTGCTCCGGGGCCATGTACGGCAGCGTGCCGGTGGTGCTCATGCTCTGCGTGGCGCTCACCGTGGCGGCAATGCGCGCCAATCCGAAGTCCACGATTTTGACCACGTTTTCCCGCGTGATGATGATGTTCGAGGGCTTGATATCCCTGTGCACGATATTGTGCGCGTGCGCCGAGCCCAGCCCGGAGGCAATCTGCATGGCGATATTCACGGACTCGCTCACCGGCAGCAGACCGCGCGCGATTTTGTGCGCCAGCGTCTCGCCTTCGTAATAGCCCATCGCGATAAACGTCTGCCCATCGGCGCTCTCTTCGAGTCCGTAGATAACGCCGATGTTCGCGTGATCCAGCGACGAGGCCGCCCGCGCCTCGCGCCGCAGCCTTTCTTTTTCCTGTTCGTTGATGGTGCTGTCCTGCGGCAGGAATTTCAGCGCCACGGTGCGCTCGAGCTTAAGGTCGATGGCCTTGTAAACCACACCCATTCCGCCGGCGCCCAATTTGCCGGTGATCCGGTAATGGGCAATGGTTTGTCCGATCATGGGCGGAAGATCATCGCTGGGACGCTGATCATCGATGGCGGCAGTTTTTGCGCCCGTGAACCACCGCGGCGCAATGGCCGTGATTCTACCAGCTTCGCCGAAAACATGTGCACGGCGGCTGTGCCGGCGATGCCGAGCAACGCGAGGGGGAAAGGAACAAGCCTTCCAGCTTGTGCCGGAAGGCTTCCTGGGGAAAGTTCGCGGGAAGAGCGGCTGGAACTATTTGCCCTTCAGGCTCTTCAGCAGCGCGTGAATCATATCGTTCACGTTGTTCTGGGTGAGCGGTCCGCGGTGCACTGGTTCGTACCCGGTGGCGCGATACGCCGGTTGATTGGTGTTTCGCTTCACGAAGTCGAAGACGAACATGCCTTCGCGGAACTGAATATTTTCGTAGTGAATGTCCGGCGGTCCCCATCCCCAGGAATTCCAGCAGCCGAAGGGTCCGCAGACCAGTCCGGGATACCCGCCGTAACCGCGCGCCACGGTGACGTTGCGGCCGCGCAGCGCGACGTGATAGTCGACGAGGAAATCCGCGGCTCCCGCATCTTCTACTTTCACAAATCCTTTGTCGGCCATTTGCCGTTCAATGGCCTCACGAGCTTCTTGCCGCACGGTCTCGGTGTAGCTGTCCGGCTCACGCACAAACGCCGGAGGTCCGCCCTGCGGTCCGCGGGCTGGTCCGCCATATTGCGGGCCGATTTCGTCGCGAGAAGTTACCGGCCGATTGTCGTTGTTGACAGGCGCGCTATTTGCGGCTCGTGCGGGGGCCAATGGCGCTGGCCGCCAAGCCCACGTTGCATGCTTGGGAATGGGTACGCTGCGGTCGCGAAAGGTGATGATGCGTTCATCGCAACCCGCCAAAACTACCGCACCGAAAATGATCGCCGCCGCTGCCAGCGGCAGTTTGCTTCCTTGCAAAAACCGTCCGACCCGCATGAATCTAGCCTCCCGCATGACTACAGTATGCCCATTTACTTAGAACCCGCGCGCCGTGGAAAAGTTGTGTGCGACGCACCGCGAAGGTTCGTGCCTTTGGTGGAAAGACGTCCGGAATGAACCTCGCAAGCGCGGCAAACTTTATGACGTGCCACGGATTCTCAGCGTTTCGCGCCCCAGTCCGCAGGCGGAAACGTGACCGGCCAAAACAGCGGCGAATGCGCGTCAAACTGAAACGCCACGGCGAAATAATCCGGGCTGGGCTGGTCGATCCGCACTACGTGACATTGTTCCTGCTGGCCTTTGCTGTTGACCAGCACCAACGGCTGCCCAGCGAGCACTTCCATCTTCAGCTTCAGCAAACCACCATGGGCGTTTACCACCAGCGTCTGCGTCTGCTCCTGCACCTGTTCGCGCTCGTGCGTTTCCGTGAGCACGGTGACGGGCACTTGCAACATCACGCGTTCACTGCGGCGGCGATTGGCGGGGTTGGGATCCAATGCTGGCACGTTGCTTCTCCGGCGGTGCCCCGCGACAACGTTCCGCGAAACGCAAAGAGCGCACGCCATGCGTATTTCACGCCCGTTGGCAGCCACTTGGCAGCTTCAGAAAAAAGGCCTACCTTTACTGAGACAAAATGGCGAGCCAAGGCGTTATGAAGGTACAATTTTATCGTGGGCGCCGCGGATTCGCCATCTTTCGGAGACAGGTTTTCAGCGGCAGTCATTACCCAGAGCATTACGTTGATGGCCTTCAGAAATCGTGCGTGGCTGCGACACCGCGCGGGGTATGATAGAGTTGTTTGAATTCAGCAACATAGGACAAAGATGGCGACTGCGACAAACGAAAAGGTCTTGCTGAGGGTGCGGCCCCGGGGTTTCTGCGCCGGGGTAGTGCGCGCCGTGGATATCGTAGAACTGGCGCTGGAGGCCTATGGCGCGCCTGTCTACGTACACCACGAAATCGTTCATAACACGTATGTTGTGGAGCAATTGCGGCGGCGCGGGGCGATATTTGTGGAGTCCATCGACGATGTTCCGCATGGCGCGGTGCTGGTCTTCAGCGCCCATGGCGTGCCCCCAACGGTGCGCGAAGAGGCCAAGGCGCGTTCGCTGAAAGTGATCGACGCCACGTGCCCGCTGGTGACCAAGGTACACCTCGAAGCCCTGAAGTTCGCGCGCGAGGCCCGCACCATCATCCTGATTGGCCACAAAGACCATCAGGAGATTGTGGGCACCTCCGGCGAGGCCCCCGACCGCACCATCGTGGTGGATTCCATCGCCGCGGTAGATGCTCTGGAAGTGGACGACCCGGACAAGCTGGCGTTCCTTACGCAGACCACCCTGAGCCTTTACGACACGCAGGAAATTGTGGCCCGGCTGCGACAGAAGTTTCCGCGCATTGTAGGCCCGAAGAGCGACGATATTTGTTACGCCACGCAGAATCGCCAGGAAGCGGTCGAGCAGGTGGCGCAAGACGTGGATTTGATTCTGGTGGTCGGTTCGCAGAACAGTTCGAACTCCAACCGTCTTGTGGAAGTGGCCAAGCGGCGCGGGGTAGCGTCCAAGCTGATTGATGCCGCAACGGATATCGACCCCAACTGGCTCGAGGGTGTGGCCCGCGTGGGGTTGACGGCGGGCGCATCCGCCCCCGAGGTGCTGGTCGAACAAGTGAGCGAGCGATTGGCCGCGCTCGGATACACCGATCAGCGGGACCTCGATCTGATTCGCGAGGACGTGCGCTTTACGCTGCCGCCGGAACTGGCCACGATCGCGCCAGCGCCGCGCCGCTAGATTTTTTTTGCAACCGCCGGACACGGCGAGTTGCCGTTTACCGTTCGGGTCGTCAGGGGACCGCCACAAAGCAGTGAGGCGAGGGCCGTAAGCTGCTCCCGCCGGCGGTGATGGAGAAGCAAAAAAACAAGGAGCACTATTTTGGCGGTCAAAATCGTCCGTCAGCCGAAGAAGATTGCCCTAATTGGCGCGCCCTCGAGTGCCGCCGCGTTTCTGGCGGGAAGCGAGAAGGCGCCGGCGGCGCTGCGAGCCGCGGGGCTGGTGGAAAAGCTGCAGAACGCCGGGTTCGAGGTGATCGATCACGGCGACTGCGCTCCGCGTCTCTTTGCCGATGACGAAGAGCATCGCCGGGCGCGCAATCTTCCGGCGATTGTGGCCGGTCTGGCGGATTTGAAGCTGCGCGCGGAAGTGGCGGTGAAGAGCGGCGCGCTGGTGTTAGTGCTGGGTGGCGATTGCGCGCAAGTCATTGGCTTGCTCACGGGCGCGCGGCGGTACTACAAAAGCCTTAATCTTTTGTGGTTGGACCGCGACGCGGACTTGAACACCCCGGCGACCACGCCCTCCGGGCGCATCGACGGCATGGTGGTGGCGAACATTATCGGCAAGGGCGCGCCAGAGATGGTGCGCTTCTGGGGAGATGGGGCGATCGTGCGCGAACCGGATGTGCTGCTGCTGGGTCTGCAGCGCATTGATCCCGGCGAGCAGGAATTTCTGGCGGGATCGCCGATGCGCCGCATGTACCTGCAGGATATTCAATCGAAAGGCGCGCAGAAATCGGCGCACGAAGCGCTGCGCCAGGTGCATGCGGACGCGCGCGAGTTTGTTCTCCATATCGATACCGATGTGCTGGACGCGGCGGAGCTGTCGAGCGTGAATGTTCCGGGGGCTGGCGGACTGCGGTTTGATGAGGCGCGCACGATTTTGCAGGCCATCGTGCGGCACAAGAATCTGCTGGGACTGGATGTGGCGCAGTACAATCCGGATAAAGACGCGGATGGCGGCGGCGCGAAGAAGCTGGTGGATTTGCTGGTGGAAGCGCTGTCAGCACGATTGTCTGCAGAAGAGCCTGCGGTCGCCGAAGCGCCCACCAATGCGGTAGCGCCTGTGGCCGAGTCTGCCGCAAAAACGGAGCAGCGCGAAGCGCACGCGGAAGTGGTTTCGCCCGAAGCCATTCCGGCGGAAACAATTCTTGAGGCACATTCCGCAGAGACGAATTCTGCGGATGCCCGCGCTGAGTCTTCGGAAGCGGCAGAGGATTCGCCGGAAATATCCTCTTCGCAGTCTTCTTCGTAAACCGCGCGACAAAACATTTTTTCCAACGCCGAACCGGACGCGTGGGGGCGCCGCAGAAGCGCACCGTCAAATCACGCCATCTTATCGCCACACAATCTTTTCGACAATTATTCGGCGGGTGAAGCCGTGAAAGTGGAGGCCTGCGCACGCTTGCGGAGATAGCGGGCCATGCCGAGGAACGAGAGATCCAAGCCCGCGGTGAAGGCGTAATGGTCCGCGTCAGTGATCGAGAGTTTGCTGACCATCTCCGCGTGCGCGGCGGTAACAAAATTCTTTGCCGCGGCGGATTCGCCGGTGCTGTCCAGCAAAGCCTGCCCCGCTAGCTCCGCCCAGTGATGCAGGCGCTCGCGAAACTCGGCGAGGTGTTCGGGGGGATTTTCCGCGTAGGCAAAGTGCGTCAAGAAAAGGCGCGCCGGGCGGCGTGCGAGGATCGTGGCGAAGGACGCGTCCCACAGTTCGAGGTTGATGTCCGGCGGCGGCGTGGCGGGTAGGATGTACGCCCCGTTCTGGATGCGGATGCCCGCAGTGTCTCCCACAAAGGCTACTCCTTCGCGTTCGTCGAAGTAGCTGACGTGATGCGACGCATGACCTGGGGTGTAGGCGACTGCGAGTTCTCGTGTTCCAAGTTTCAGAATTTGGCTGTCTTCGAGGATGCGCAGGTTTTCACTGGGAACAGGCAGCGTCTCCCCGAACAGCCGCGGCAGCTCGGTACCCCACAGCCGTGTAGCGCTAGCAAGCAGCTTGGTGGGGTCGGTCAGGTGGTGTGCGCCCTTGGAGTGCACGTAAACCGCGAGACGCGGATTCTCCTTCACCAAGGCGCCGGTGGCGCCGGCGTGATCGAGGTGGATATGGGTAAGTAGAATCGCATCGAGGTCGGCGACGGTCAGCCCGCGCCGCTGGAGTTGCTCGCGTAGGGTGGCCAGGGTAGAGGCGGGTCCGGGATCGATCAGCGAGCGATGCCCTGAGGATTGTAACAGTGCGGAGGCCACCGCGTGTGGGCGACCGACCCAGAGCGTGTCGAGGATATGGATAGTGTCCACGGGGTTCCATTCCCAAGGCGAACGAGCAATTCTAAGGGATTTGCGGAGCAAGAGGAAATGCTGCCGGGAAAAAGCCGCGAGGACCGGGCAGCTGCGCGGGCGCCTAAAAAATCGCGCCTACAGGATTCACGGGAGCCAGCGAGTTTCGCCCGGTGTGTTAGCCTAACGGTGGGAGCACATATGCTGGGAAGAACCTGGCATAGCGGAGAAAGAATGGCAACCGTTGGTCGAAGCACGCTGTTGAAGAACGCAAGGAAATTTTCGCAACTCGCCGCAGCGGCCGCGCTGCTCACTCTGGCGCTCACCATGGGCGTCACGGCGCGCGCGCAGTCTGCGGATTTCTGGCGCACTGAAGCGCCCGCTACAAACGCCGCCACCAGCAATGCGGCTGGCGATAACGTGACGGGCGATGATGCGACACCGGCCAACGACAACGCCGACGCCACCGGAAATACGTCCGCCGCGCCCACCGACGACACTGGATTGCCGAACGCCCCGCAATCCAAGCTCAAGGGGTACGTGCGCCCCTCCCAAAAGGTCAAGCTGGTAAATTATTTGTTTGACGCCTACGGTCCGTTCCCCCTGGTGGGTGCTGCGCTCGTGGCGGGCGTCAACCAAGCCGACGACACCCCGCGCGAATGGGGCGGCGGAATAGGTGGCTTCGGGCGGCGCTGGGGCTCAAACTACGGCATCGGCGCGATCACCACCACCACGCGCTATGGCATGGCCGAAATGCTGCGAGAAGACACGCTATACTACCGCTGCCAGTGCACCGGCTTTTTCCCGCGTTTTGGTCACGCGCTTATTTCCACGTTCACCGGGCGGCGTGGCGAAGATGGCCACCGGGTATTTTCCGTGCCCTCTCTTGTAGCACCGTACGTCGGCGAAATGGTTGCCGTGTACGCCTGGTATCCAAGTCGCTACGACGCGAAAGACGCGTTCCGCCAGGCCAATTACAGCTTGCTGGCCTATGC
>PMOV01000028.1 GCA_003161195.1 Acidobacteriota bacterium
CCCGCCGCCACCGTGCTGCTCGATTGCGTTGTCACTGTGCCCAGCACCAGCCCCGCACCAGTGATCGCCGTCGTCGCCGCTGCTTGAGTTAGGCCGATCACGTTCGGCACGGCTACCTTCGCGGGACCACTCGACACCACGATGTTCACAGCTGAGCCAAGGTTTGCGGAAGTGCCCGCAACCGGGCTCTCGCTGATCACGTTACCCGCCGCGACCGTGCTGCTCGATTGCGTTGTCACTGTGCCGAGCACCAGCCCCGCACCAGTGATCGCCGTCGTCGCCGCCGCTTGCGTCAACCCCACCACATTCGGCACCGCCACTTGCGCCGCCGTCACCACCACGCTCGCGCACGTCGTGCTCACGAACGTCGTCCCGCCCGTGATGCTCCCGCTCAGCGACAATAAATACGTCCCCGCTGCTAATCCCCCCGGTAGCGGCAACTGAAACCGCCGCGTCGTCCCCACCGGCGCCTGCACCGCCGTCGGACTCGCCGCCGCCACCACCGCCCCACCGCACGTTCCCGCAAAACTGATGCTCACGTTGCCCGGCGCAATCGTGCCGCTCGGAAACCCCGACCCCACCACGTACACAATATTTACGCCCGCCTGCCCGCTCCCCGGCACCGTTACCGGCGTCAACTGCACACTCACCGGCGCCTGCGGCAGCGCCCCCGTCAACGCCGCCGCCACCTCCGCCCGATGAAATAATCCCCACACCGGCAGCGACATGCCCGCGTGCGTCGCCCCCGCCGTCGGCATCGTCGCGGCTTCCGCCACCGGCAGCCAGCTCCCGCCCGGCAGCAGCAAAAAGCTCAGCAGCACGCTCAGCGTGATCCGTCCGGCCATCTGCATCGCCACTCGCGTCCGACGCTTCATATACACAATCCCCCTGCACCCAGGCTTACGCCCGCATGCTCAAAATCCTTGTCACACGGTTGGCTTCCGTACAGAACCGCCCACGCCGCCGAACTACACAAAAAACTTTCTCGCGCGAATCGCCCCGGCTCGGGCCGAGCGCTACGTTTACGCCAGCTTCCGCCACACCACCACGCCCAGCAAACCCGCCAGCAGCAGTCCCCACGTCCCAGGCTCCGCTACGCCCGCCACAATGGGACTCGTATTTACGTTGATCAGCGCGTAGTCCCCATCTTCCAGCGCGCCCGCCCCGTCCGTGATCGTCGCCGTGAATGGGCTGTCAATCAGCGCTTGCGAACCATCCGCCAGCGTCACCACCGTCGGACCGATCATCCCGCTCACCACCACCGATTCCACCGCCCCCGCCGCATACATGCTCTGCGACGTGTAATCGCTAAACCCGTCCGGCGGCAGAAAACTCGCCGCGCCCTTCGTGCCGTCCTCCAGCGTCACTTCCGCCGTCACCTCCGTGAACGTCAACAGTGTGCTCACCTCGCTGCCGCCAAACGGCACCGTAAAATTGAAAATATCCAACCCAAACGGCGTCCCCCCGCCCCCGCCCAAATCGTCAAACGACACTTCCCCAACCGCCACCGTGTCCGCCTCGGCACGCAACCCGGCGAAACCCAGCAGCAACACCACGAGCATGAAGCGTGATAGTTTCCAGAGCATCCACAAACCTCCTAGGGTCGGCGCTTAGTGAAGAAAAACCTCTGTAGAATCCTGTAGAATTTCGTGCCAACAACCGCGAAGAAAGCGCGACGAGCCAGCTCTCCCTGTAGAGTGCCAGTTTCCGATGCAATTCACGGGCCACAAGCTCACACTTTGAAGGGATAGGGCTTACGCAGAATTATTAAGATTTATCTGGAAAACAATTGCACAACTGTTGTACTTGATTTGCCAAGTAACCCGTAACCTCCGCCAGTTCTTCGCCGCGGACGATTCGACACGCGTGAGTTTATCCCCGCTCGCCCCATAGCTTCTTATCAGCGCGTTAATCTTCCATAAACGCCGCAACAACGCCAGCACTTTCTCTCGCAGTGCCGGGAAGCCGCTATTTTTGTTTTTTAACGTCGAGTACTGGGAGACTTGCAGGTACTAGTGATGACCGTATTCGCCTCATTCTTACACTCAGCGAAAACACCACCTTCGCTCCACAACAAATGCCAATCCATTCGCGAACTCGCATCCAACCAACCATCTCTATGCATCACGTAGTCTACTCGCCGTCCCGTCGCGAGATTTCCGGGCCGCGCTCGCGGGGAGGAGCCCGCCGTTTCCGTCCCGGCACAGCTCCGTTCGTTAACGCCACTACTCCATCAGACGATGCGCCGTCCGCACCGTGGTAGCCGTTGACGTTCCCTTTTCCATTTACGTGGTGGTTGAGTTGTTCCCGGATGTTCGCGATCTCTTCCTCAAGCGCCGCCAGGACCGCAGCAGAGCGCCGTTCCCCACGCGCGACCCGGCTGACGTATGATGGATCGACGTTGAGCCTGGTGGCCACGCGATTGTAGATGCCGCGAAATGCTGCAAGCGCGGGGAGCCCATTTGTGCTATCTTTCGATTTGTCATGGTTCATGACGCCTTGCGCGGAACAGGTAAGATCGGCAGCAACCGTGACGAGCCTAACATGAATGTTAGTGCAAGTGAGATATTTTCCTTCGCCGCCATGAAAAACAAGCGACCATCTTCGGCCGACTGGTCCCGCAAGATACTCGCTTTGCGCCAAAAGCTCGGACTCACCCAAGCGGCCTTCGCTTCCCAGTTGCACTATTCCGCCATGGCCCTCTCCCGCTGGGAACGCGGCACGCACGAACCGCCCGCCCAGTGCTACATCCAACTCGGCAA
>PMOV01000045.1 GCA_003161195.1 Acidobacteriota bacterium
TCGATCCACTTGGTGGCCCGCGTGGCCTGATCGAGATATTGCTTGTCGCCCGTGGCGCCGTAGAGCGCGGCCAGCCCGGCGATGGCCCAGCCGTTTTCGCGGGCGTACATGTGCTTGTCGATGCGTGGGATGCCCTGTTTGCGGCGGGCTTGATCGTCGAGCTTGAAATAGGCGGCGCTGTGCTGGCCTTCGACGACGTCGGCGTCCTGACTGGTGTAAAACGCGCCCGCGGGGCTGAGCAGAAACGTGGTCAGGAAATGGTCGATGGACTGCGCGGCGTACAGATAGGCCGGATCTTTAAACTCGGCATAGGCCACGGAATAGATGCGCAAGTCTTCCGCCTGCATGGACATGATTTTCTCGAAATGCGGCTTGGTCCAAACGCCGTCTGTGGAGTATTGGTAGACGCCGCCCCATGCCGGGTCGAGCAGATTGAGTTGCGCGGTGAGCGTCTGGCGGGCCATTTTTTCGGCTTGCGCGTCGCCGTGCGCAGCGTTGTCGATGGCGTATTCGACGGAATCCCAGTCCAGAAATTTGAAATCGCCGCCCCACGCGCCTTCTTTGGCGTCGTAGCCCGCGAGGTAGTTCGCGTGCAGTTCGTCGCGGAGTTTGTCAGAGAGAAGCGGATTCGATGGATAGGTGATGGCGACTTCCGGCTGCACGGAGGGGCCGGGCGTGGGATCGTCAATAATCGCCTGCAGGATGCTGACGAATTGCTTGGGTTCGAGATAACCCTGGCGCTTGACGATTTCCTGGCCGTTTTCGTCAAACACCACGGTGGCGGGCCAGCCGTAATCCTCGTAGCGATTGGAAAGATCGGGGCGCGCATCTTGATCGACTTTGACGGCGAGATATTTCTGTTGAATGAGCTTGCGGACTTGGGGGTCGCGGTAGGTGGTGGTGTCCATGACATGGCACCAATGGCACCAAACGGCCTCCAAGTCGAGTAACACGAACTTGTGTTCGCGTTTGGCCTGCGCGAAAACCTCGTCGCTCCAGCTTACCCACTGAATTTTGCCGGCCGTAACTGCGGAAGCCGCAGGCTTCGGCGGTGCCTCTGCAGCTTCTTGCAGGCTTGACGCGGCGGCGGCCTGGTTCCAACCGGAGCCCGCAATCAGAAGCGCGAGTGTGAGTGCCAAGGTTCGCATGAGTCTGTTGAACTATACGGGGCTGGGGGGTTTTTGGATTCGGGCCAGAAGAGTTTTGAATGCTTGGACCGGCTAACAGTAACAAGCAGCGCAGCTTTAGGCAAGTGCGAAACGTGTCGTACAGGGAGGCTTAAGCGGCGGCCGACGGCTCGGGGATGGACTGCAAAGCCTCGAAGCATTGCGGGTCCAGAGCCCGGGGTACATCTTTCCCGATGATGCGCAGTACCTCTTCACGCGGGAGCGCATCGCGGTACGGGCGTTTAGCGGAGAGGGCATCGTAAATATCGGCCACCGCGATCACCCGAGCGGGCATGGACATTTGCTCGCCGTTCAGTTTGCGAAAGTAACCGCTGCCGTCGAGTTTTTCGTGGTGCGAGCTGGCGACGTACGCCAACTGCTCGAAGCCGGCGATTTTCTCGAGGATCTGTTGCGTGTAGTAGGGGTGTAATTGCACCACGTCCCATTCCTGCGCGGTGAGTTTGCCGGGCTTGTCGAGAATATTATTGGGCACGCTGAGTTTGCCGATATCGTGCAGCAATGCCGCGCGCTGCACCATTTGCTTGGTGGCGCCGTCGAAATTGAGTTGCGTGGCGATGTGCACAGCGGCGCGCGTCACGCCGCGGGAATGCGCGTGGGTGTAAGGCGACTTCACGTCGATGACGTCGGCGAAGGCTTCGCACACGCTATCGAGACGGGCGTCTTCCGCGTAGAGGATGAGACCCACAGGTTCCAGGTCGATTACCGCCTGGCGCACACTGCGATCCTCGAGCTTTTCCCATAAGGTGACGTCGCGCTTGAGTTCCTTTGCGGCGCGCACCAGTTCCGGGTCGAACCACGTGCCGGCACGATCCTGCAGCACTTGATAAGCGTCGTGCGGGCCATTCAGCGCGGCGAACACCTCGAAGGTCTGGCACAGGTTCATGATGCGAGAGAAGATCGGAATATCTGGTCCGGTGCGGGCCGCAGGAAAGCCTTTGCCGTCCCAGTGTTCGTCTAGCGAATGGATGGCCGAGTAGGTCTTCTCGGAGAAGCCGATCTTGCGCGCGATTTGGGCGCCGCGGTCGCAGCGCGTGCCCACTAGCTCGGCGGCCTGCTGGTCACGGTTGATTGCCACGCTGGCGATGGCCAGCAGCCGGTCCAGGCGCGAACGCCCAGGCATCACATTGCGCAGCAAATACTCGAGGCCCTCGAAGGTAACGCTGCTCCAATCGGTCAGCTTGGCTTCGGACTTAGCGCGGCGCTCGTCGCCGCCTAGAATTTCGTACATGCGTGCGGCATTGCTGCTGCACCCAGCGTCTTTGAGCAGCAGCGCGTAGTAAAGGTCCCCGCGATCGTTCGCGGGTATGCCGCAGATATCGGCTAACTGCATGCCGAGGACGCAGCACTTTACAGAATGGCCCATGGGCTGGCCTTCGGTAAGGTCCAAGGCATAGGACAGCGCAGAGATGAGGTCGGACATGCGGAGATAGGTGGGCGAGGAGCCTGCGCGATTCTGCGCGGCGCGTTCCGGGCTGCCGGTTGCTTCAGTGTCGACGGGGGCCATGGGGACTCCATTACAAGCTTATCGGCCTGCCTAGAATACGGAGTGGCGCATTCGGCGGATGTGCCGGACTGGCAACTCCGAAGTGGTCGCGAGACCGCAGCGTCGGAATTAGAAAATGTATGAGGTGGTCAGGACGAAAGTCTCCTCGGCCACTTCCGTGCGACTGTTGGAAAATTCGCCCGATTTTACATCGCTAACCCCGACCTGCTGGCTCACGTCGAATGCGTGCTGATAGGCAAAATCAAAACGCCAGTGTCCGTGGCGATACATCCAGCCGACGCTCAGCGCGTTCTTCATAAAGGCCGCAGTCAACGGCGTTAGGGTGCTATCCGGAACGGGGCTGTTGGCGTGGGAGAAGCCGAGGCGTAACGTCGAGGTTTCTGTCGCGAGAGTTTCCAGGCCGATGCGGTAGACGTGCTGGTCCTGCCAGCTCAGCGGCACAAAATCCTGGATCGAGGTTCCGCCGACGATTGAATTTACCGTCGCATTGTTGCCATTGGTCAAATTGACGGGCAGCCTCTGAAACGCCGCGCCCCAGCGGATCCAGTCAAACTGCCCGACACCGCGCAGACGCGGGTGAAAGTTCCAGGAAACGCCGCCGGACAGCTCGTCAGGGAAAACATTAGTGACCTCCGCGTCATAATGAAATGTCGGAGTAGCGTTAATTCCCAGCGTCGCGAATTGNNCCGTTCCAGCCGTAACCGGTCGTTTTCAGATTCAACAGTGTCTTCAAACCCATCAGAACCGGCTGCTCCTGGAACACGTAGGGTGCGCGCAGGCGGTTTTCGTTGTAATCCGCGCCGAAGGTAACTCCCAACGAGACAACCTTATTCAGTGCCACACCCATTCCCACCGCGGCCCGCACGGCGATAATCTCGGACTTAATTTGTTGCGCCCCGTATGACGTGCCGCCAACTCCGCCGGGAGGATCAACATAGTTCCAGGTTCCGGCCAGCGCCGTATCCGGCACAATGGAAAAACCAATCCCGATGCCGTGCCCCTTCAGCGGCGTCGCAAATGCCAAATCCGGCACGAAACCCGTGGCGTCATGCAGCGTGGCATTGGGATTGGAATTATTTACGAAGTGCCCATTGGCGGAGACGAACCCAAGGTCCGCATCCAGCTGTGGAGCGGACAAGAGCGCGAGCCCGGCAGGATTAGACGTCATGGCGCCCAGCGAGTCGACGGCAAAGGCCACGTCGGCACCACCGAGCGAAACTGACCGAGCACCAACGCCATCGCGATACAAACCTTGCGCCCGTATACCTGGCGCGGCACAACTTAGGGTGAGCAGGCCCAAAAGTACGAATATACGGGCGGCAAGCGGCGGCGAATTGCTAAAGTAGACGCTCTCGTCAACACGCCTAGGGTAGTTTAGACCAGTAAAGTCGTCTGGCATGGCCGCTTTGCTCCGACAGCATCCAGAGTATCGTTTTGAACGCGCGCGCGAGCGCTGCCGGGGGTGCGGTTGTCGATACAGCAAGCCTTGTTGCTTTAATCACATAGAGACCGATTTGGCCTTAGGCTGCTACCGTGCACTGAAGGTCGGGCGTTCGCCCTATTTCGGCCCAGGAATGCGCGAAACACGAAGGCGGACCCGCGCGTCTAATGGAAAGAGCTCTCACCATGCCCGTGACCTTGCGCCTCTGCCTCGCCGTGGTCAGTGCGACATTGCTGCTCGTCTTGCCAGCGTTGGCATTTCAGTGGCCGCTTTCCGAGGAGGCCATTCGCGACGCCTATTTCATCGGCCAGCGCCATGACGGGACCTATCCTCGGATTCTGAACAAATACCTTAAACGGCTTCCGCCGCCGAAAACGGGTCCGTACATTTCG
>PMOV01000273.1 GCA_003161195.1 Acidobacteriota bacterium
ATTTCGCAGTTCTATCACGTCAGTACAGATATGGCGGACCCATATCACGTGTTCGGTGGGTTGCAGGATAACAGCGATTGGATTGGAGACTCCGCGTACCCCGGCGGCATTACCAATAGCCGCTGGGAAAATCTCTGGGGCGGTGACGGATTTTGGGCGTTCGCCGATCCGGCGGACCAGGACTATGCCTACGTGGAAGCGCAAGGCGGAGCCGTCGGCCGGATAAACCTGAAGAGCCACGAAGCGCGCGCCATCGATCCGCAACCGAATTACGGCGAAGGAAAATTGCGCTTTAACTGGAACACCCCGATTCACATGAGCCCCAACGAAAAAGGCATGATTTATATTGGCGCGCAATTTCTATTTCGTTCCAAGGATCATGGGCAATCCTGGGAGCGCATCTCTCCGGACCTGACCACCAACGACCCTGAAAAGCAGAAGCAGGAAGAATCCGGCGGCGTGACCGTGGATAACTCGTACGCCGAAATGCACACCACCATTTACAGCATCAGCGAATCGCCGAAAGATGGGCAGACCATTTGGGTAGGCACCGACGACGGCAACGTGCAGTTGACGCGCGACGGCGGAAAGACCTGGACGAACGTAGTCGGCAACGTGCCCAACCTCCCGAAGGCCTCGTGGGTCGCTTGGGTGGAAGCGAGTCGTTTCGATGCGGCCACCGCCTACGCGGTCTTTGACCGTCACACCTTCGGCGATATGGCGCCCTACGCCTTTAAAACCACCGACTATGGCAAAACCTGGACGCCGGTGGTCAACGCGGGCAGCGGTGTCCGCGGCTACGGCTACGTCATCAAGGAAGACACGCAGGTGAAGGATCTGCTCTTCTTTGGCACGGAATTCGGCTTGTGGATCTCGCTCGATGGCGGCAAGCAGTGGGCGCAGTACAAGGGGCACGAATTTCCGGACGTGTCGGTTCGCGATATCGTGGTGCAGGCGCGCGATTCCGACCTTGTGGTGGCCACGCACGGCCGCGGCATCTGGATCATCGACGACATCACCCCGCTGCGCAAATTAACGCCGGAAGTGATGGCGCAGGACGCGGTGTTCATCATGGGCAAGCCGGCGCAGCAGCGCTTCAACGCCAACGGCGGGTGGAGCGAAGGCTCCGGCATGTTCAACGGGCCAAATCCGCCGGACGCCGCGCTGATCACCTACTATCAGAAAAAGCGGCACATCTACGGCAAGATGAAGCTGGAAATATTCGACCCGCAAGGGAAGCTGGTGGATACCCTGGCGCCGAACAGCCGCCGCGGCATCAGCCGCGTGGAATGGCCGATGCGCCTGAAGGCGCCGCACGTTCCGCCGGCGGCCATCGCGGCGTTTGAAGCCGCGCAGGGTCCGCGCGTGCTGCCGGGAACCTACACCGTGAAGCTGACGCGCGGCAAAGACGTCTTCACCACGCAACTGGTGATCACCCTGGACGCACGCGCCAAATATACCGAAGCGGATCGCGCGCAGAATTTTGCCGCGTCCATGCGCGTGTATCGCTTGCTCGGCGATATGAGCTTTGACGTGGACAGCATCAACGCCGTCCATGCACAACTGCTGCAGCGCGCGGCACAGGCCGGCAAAGACGCCGCGCTGGCCAAGCACTTGAACGACCTGGCAAACACGCTCGAAGAGATGCGCAAGAAAATCGTGGCCACCAAGGAAGGCGGAGCGGTCACCGGCGAAGAACGCATCCGCGAAAAAACCACCGCGCTGTACGGCGAACTGCAAGGTTATGAAGGGCGCCCGGGAGATTACCAGATTACGCGCATCGATTCGTTGACCAAAGACCTGAAGGATGTGGCGGATTCCTTCGACGCGTTTGTGGCGAAAGAGTTGCCGGCGGTGAACAAGACGCTCAAATCGAAGAAGCTGCCGGAAGTGCAGCCCATCAAGCGGGAGCAGTGGGATGCCGCGAATTCCGACGGTGGCTTGCCCGGCGGCGCCGGTTCGCACATGTTCTGGGACCGCGACTAGTTCCGCAGGGCTGGTTCTGAAACTAAGATGCGAGAATCCCGGCTGCGCACTCGATCAGGGTATGCCGTGGGGAGGCCCAGCTCATTCTCGGGTATCTGTCGCGTTGGTGATCCTCAGCGCAGACGCAGGTACCTCACGACGGTAACGGCTGCTCGACTTTGCCGTCGCAGGAATCGCTCTCTTTCGCAACCGTGGTGGGACTTTCCCACGGCTCCACCCAGTGTTTCACGCTGATCATGCCCAGCATGTCTCCCGTCCATCCGCAAAAGCAGTGCGGGTTAAACAGGTGTGCGTCGGCCATTTCCAGGTTGCTCTGCGTACTGGCACAAGCCGAGGCCAGCGGGCGGCCACACGCCTGGCAGCGGAATAGAAAAACATGCGCGAACTCTTGAGCATCAGCCATTCAGCACCTCACCCTCGGAAATAGCAAAATTTGCGCTACCGGATTTATCGTAACACCGATGGTACAAGCCCCTACCGTGCATTGGACGCGCGTCCCGCGGAAAACGGGTGCAGGACTTACGCGTGAGGAGCGCTCAACCCCGCGATGCGCAGCAACTGCGCCTGTAGCTTGGCCAGTTCGCGCTGGCGCTCGTGTTCCTCGGCGGAGCGTTCGGTGAGCGCCAGTTTGAGCTGCACGAGATTGCGCCGCAACTCGAGTTGCCCGAGCACCAGGCGGCTTAACGCCCGCAGTGCTTCCTTTTCGCCGTCGGCCAACTGGCGCGGGCTTTTATCGATGACACACAACGTGCCGAGGGCGTAGCCCTCCTCGTTGATCAGCGGGACGCCCGCGTAGAAGCGGATGTGCGGCTCGCCGCCGACCAGCGGATTATTGCGAAAGCGCTCATCCTCGAGCGCGTCCGGCACCACGAAAATATCGTTCTGCAGGATAGCGTGCGAACAGAAGGCGATGTCGCGCGAAGTTTCTTCCACGGAAAGTCCGACGCGCGACTTGAACCATTGGCGCTGCTCGTCGATGAGGCTAATGAGCGCGATGGGGGTTTTGCAGATGAAGGACGCGAGCAGGCTCAAGTCGTCGAACGAGGGTTCAGGGTCGGTATCGAGAATGGCATAAGACGCGAGAGCGGAGTGGCGGGCGACTTCGTTGACTGGTAAGGGAGCGGCCATCGGAAAAGTGTGCGTCCGGAGGTAAAGATACCACGAGCGGGGCGGCAAAAGAGAAGCGCAACTTTTATGCAGCCAGGCGAGTGCGGTCGGGCCATGAGATTTCGATTGGTCAATGCTGCCGCGATCAGGTAAGACGGTATCGGTCGGGTGAGGCGATAACTTGGGCGACGCGAAACCAAAGCGGGAGGGGGGGGAGGGGGGGTAGGTCGCCATAAGTATATGATTATATTATACTTATATAGTCTCTTGTCGATGAATTTTGTAAGTGTTGATTCTAATTGGGTTGCGGTGCTAATTTTCGTAAGTGTTCATTCTGTTGGGGTTAAGTTCACTGTAGGTCGCGCCAAATTTGGTTGCGGCGAAGGGACGGAATTCTCTTGCCGGGGTGCGTTTCAATGAGTGGTAAATCGCGCGGATGCGCAGGGAAGTAAGCGGATACAGGACCGCGAGAGCGAGCAAAAAAGGCCGAGAATAACGCGGGATTTTTGAGGTTGCGATCCAAGCGAGGGGGGAGACGATCCGACTGCTTGGCGCTGTGGCAGAAGATATCGAGATTAGGTTTTTTAGTTCGGCAGCGCGACCCCGGAAGGAGTTACCCCCACGGTTTCGCCAATCGGTGTCGCGCCGTCGAACTAAACTCACTTCACATCGCTGCCAGGCAGCCCTTTAGAGGCGGCCGTAGTCCAATCAGGCAGCGGTGCAAAATCCGAACCAGAGATTTCGGACCCGTGCGGACGATTTGCCCGGATGGGCGGACCCACGAAGCGTGCAGTACAAGTGGTACTTACGCGTTGTGAGCCTCTCTACAGCCCGGTATAATGTGCGTTACGCCGCCATCCCCAGGCAAGTGCCGACTCAGGCCAATTCGTGCCAACAACAGCTATGACTTCCCCCAGGAACCAGCAGCCCGCGCCGAACCGGCGTCTCGACTCGTGGAAAGAAATTGCGGCGTTTTTGGGACGTGGCGAGCGCACGGTGAAGCGCTGGGAACAGGAACGAGCGTTGCCGGTGCGACGGCTGCCGGGCAAAGCCAAGGGCAGCGTTTTTGCGTTCACGGATGAATTGACGGAGTGGCTGAAGTCGGCCCCGAGTGCGGAATTGGAAGAGAG
>PMOV01000068.1 GCA_003161195.1 Acidobacteriota bacterium
CCCATCCCGTCTACATAAAATTCCGCCCAGCAGTGATACCCGGCAATCGTTCCTTCGCTCTGTCCCTCCGGCAGGGGAAAGCCAATCTCGAATCGCGCCGGTATCCCCTCCGCGCGCATCATCCCGATAAACAGCGAATGAAAATCCGTGCAGTTGCCGCGTTTCGCATCGCACGCCCACAGCGCATCGCCGCGNNGCCAGGCGCGCAATCACGCCATCGATCGGCACCAGTTTGTCCGGCGCCGCATACCGTTGCAGCATTTTCGCGTCCGCCGGCTTCCCGCTCGCCGCCACCAGTCGCCCGTCGCGGAGAACCGCATATTCCCGCCGTGTCGCCGTAAATTGCATGCTCGCGTCAAATCCCGCCGCCACTTGTTCCTTCGTCGGGTGAAACACAAAGAATCTATTCCCATACTCCGGCTCGACTCCGCTTTCATACGCCACCGCGCTGCTGATTTTCACTCCCGCGTCGCGCGCCCCGCCAGCGACTGCCGTCACGTCCTGCGGCGCATCGTGCAACACCGGCTCCGGTATCCACAGCTCCACTGGACCGGTACCCTCCGACATCGCCGGGAAATGCACCTGGTACGTAAACTCAAACGTCCGCGATGCCGCCGGCGCTTCCGCCGCCCGCGCCCCGCACAGCATCGCCGCCAACAGCACCGTCGCTGCCACCATTAAATTCCCACCGCGCACGCTCTTCATCGCCATCTCCCCACGCAACTCCGTAGTGCTTCTCCGCCCGTCTACCACTTATACTTCTGCCCGGCTTTCGTCAATAATAGCAATGAGGGAGCAAGTTCGCGTGCCGCCAGGCTTTCGCCCAATCCGATTCCGCCAGTTCCTCGTCGCTGCCATTCTCGCGACCGGCATTTCCGCCCCGCTTCTCGCTCAGCAGCCTTCGGCGCAGACGCCCTCATCCTTGCCCGGCGCCCCAACTCCCGCCGCCTCCGCCTCTCCAGTCGACCGCCCGCCCCTACTCCCTCGCCAAACCCACCACTTCTGGGACAAAGAAAACGCCTGGCTCTTTGCCGGCGTCGGCGCCTCCCGTGCCCTGGACTATTCCTCCACCCTCAACTTCCGCCGCCGCGGCGACAATGAAGTCTTCCTAACCAACGCCCTGGTCGACAATCATCCCGCCTTCGCCGCCGTCGAAGCCGGCGCCACCGGCCTCTCCATTGGGGTCTCCTATCTTTTTCACCATTACAACCANNAGCGGCGGTAACTCCTCGACCGCCCTACTGCCGCCGATGCCCCTTCTCTGACGCCATGCACACCGCCTGCTCACCGCCGCCGCCCCTCACCCTGCGCCATAGGCTCTCGCCCGCGCGCACCCTGCTAGCTTTCTCGCTGGTCGCCACATCTCTACTGTTCTTCGCCCCGCCGGCTCGCCCAGCCTACAGTCCTTCGCCCGCCCAACTTCCGACCATGGCTCCCAGCCCGGCTCGCGAGACGCCCGCCCCACCCCCCGCCGCTCCAACCAAAACCGAGCAGTATACCCTCAGCCACGAGCGCTGGGAAAAAGCCGTCGCCTATTCCCGCGCCGGCTATACTCTCTACTTCATCTACTATCTTTGTGTCGTCGCGGGCCTGCTGATGATTTTGCGCCTCGGCATCCCCGCCCGGCTCCGCGATTTCGCCGAACGCTCGACGGAATCCCGTTGGCTCCAAGGCATCCTCTTCCTCCCACCCATGGTGCTTCTTATGGGCCTGCTCGATCTTCCCGTTCGTGTCTATTGGCATCATCTATCCTTACGCTACGAACAGTCCGTGGAGGGCTGGGCCGCGTGGTCTGTAGATTGGATAAAAGAAGAACTCCTGCAGCTACTTATTTTTACCATCCTCGGCCTGATCCTCTTTGCTCTGTTGCGTCGCAGCCCGCGCCGCTGGTGGTTCTATTTCTGGCTCGCCGTTCTCCCTATTGCCCTGTTGCTGACCATCGCCAGCCCCTACATCATCGATCCCCTTTTCAACCACTTCGAGCCGCTCTCGAACAAGTATCCCGCCCTCGTCGACTCCATCAGCCGCCTCACCCAACACGCCGGCGTGCCCATCCCTCCCGAGCGCATCTTCCTCATGGAAGCCAGCAAAAAGACCAATGAACTTAACGCTTACGTCGCCGGCCTCGGCCCCTCCAAACGCGTGGTCATCTGGGACAACACCATTCAGGACACTTCGCCCGAAGGCACCCTATTCATCGTCGGCCACGAACTAGGCCACTACGTCTTGGGCCATGTTTGGCAGGGCTTCCTCTACTTCGCCGCCGGCGCATTCCTCGGCCTGTATCTCGCGTATCGCGCGCTGAATTGGTCGCTCGCCCGCTGGGGCCAGCGCTGGAAGATTTACGGACCGCAGGACTGGGCCGCCTTGGCCGTGCTCTTCCTTATCCTTCAGGTCGGTTCCTTCTTTGCCGATCCTATCGTCAACGCCATCAGCCGCATGGACGAGCACAATGCCGACGTCTTCGGCCTCGAAGTCATCCATGGCGTGGTTCCAGACTCCGCCGAAGTGGCTGCCCGCGCCTTCCAGGTTTTGGGCGAAATCGATCTCTCCGATCCCAATCCCCCGCCCTTCATCACCTTCTGGCTCTACAGCCATCCGCCCCTGGCCGAACGCCTGGTCTTCGCCCACACCTATGATCCATGGTCCCGCGGCCAATCCCCCAAATACTTAAAGTAGACTTCAAGCCGCATAGGCATTCCTGCCTGTGTTCGGTGTAAAACCACATGCGGGCTTCACAGCCCGCGAGCCTTTGACGTTGTAGCGACGCCCTTTAGGGGGGTCATCTTGCTTCACGTAGCGGAAACTTCAGCCTGTGCGCCAGTCCTCGCGTCATGTCTCCCAAATCCAAGCGTAGCTCCCACCCACCCGTTCTACCCGCGCCCTTTCGCATGCTTCCGCGCAAACGCCGCCGCCTTATGCCGATTCCCGCAAATGGCCATCGAACACCACCTTCGTCTCTTCGTCCGCGAATCATCGTAAAAAAACAGCCCGCATTCCGCATTCGCGCACAACCGCACCCGCGCCTCCGCCCCCTCCGCCACAATCTCCGCCGCCGACCGGGCAATCGCCGCCAGCAACCATTCGAGGCCGCTTTCCCGCGCTACAAACTCGATCCGCCACCCTTTCGCGCCCCCGCACAGCTCGTCGTGCCCCTCGGTAATCCGCAGCACCTCGTTAATTGCTTCCACAGACTCAGCCCCTGGCGCCACGCGCCGCACGAGCCCCCCGAAAATCTGCCGCAAGCTCCCCCGCAGCGCTGACGCCTGTTCCAGCAAACCCTGCGCGCCCACAGCATCGGTTTCCGGCAGTTCCAGCAGCACCGCGCTGCGCTCTGGCGAAATCACCTGTGTAGCCTCTAGAAACAGGATCAGTTCCTCCCACGAAAGCGGCCTCCGCGGCGACCCCGCATTCGCAAAATCCAGCGCCAACCGCCCTCCGATGTTGGAAGAGGTTAGCTCCGTCCGCTCCGATTTTAGCGAGCTCTTATTCATCGCATTAACCGGTTAAATGTATCACACCGGTTCCGCGGCACCACCACTCTCTTTTTGCTGTAACCTGCTCCTATCCCTTCGACTCCTATCGTCCAGGGAAGGGAAAGAGAACAGTCAGCGGGAAGGAAGATAGACCTATGAAGCCACTCGCCATCGCCGCCAGCCTTATCACTCTCATCTCCCTTGCTGTCGCTGTCTTTGAAAAAGACGTGTCTGACCGCGAATTTCGTAATCCCACCACGGTGTCCGCCGCCGCGTCGCGTATTCCCTCCGGACCACCTGTCCCCGTCATCGTCGAACTTTTCACTTCCGAAGGCTGCTCCAGTTGCCCTCCCGCCGATGCCTTGCTCCTCAAACTGGAAAACGACCAACCCATTCCCGGAGCCGAGATTCTCGCCCTCGAGGAACACGTCGACTATTGGAACAATCTCGGCTGGAACGATCCGTTCTCGTCGTTCGACTACACCGCCAGGCAGTACGTGTACGCCGGAGCCTTGGGAAATGGCAACGCCTACACTCCGCAAATGGTCGTCGACGGACGATTTGAACTAGTCGGCGGCCGGGGTGGGCAAGCCAAAGACGCCATCGAGCACGCCGCCGCTCTTCCGCGCTCCACCGTCACCCTCACCCAGCTCCACTTGGCACCGGATCAGGGCGAATGGACGGTAAGCGCCGATCATCTTCCTGTTTCTGGTGATTCCGCCGAACTGTGGATTGCCATTACCGAAACGCACCTGCATTCGAGTGTGCGCGCAGGAGAAAATTCCGGCGAGGATCTTTATCACGCCGCGGTCGTTCGCCGCCTAACGAAGGTGGCTTCTGTCGACGGCCACAAACCGCAGCCCTTTTCCACCACCGCCAAAATCTCGTTGCGTCCCGAATGGAAGCGCGAAAATCTCCGCGTCGTGGCCTTGGTCCAGGAAAAGAAGTCGCGCCACATCCTGGGCGCCGCCTCCAGCAAACTCGCGGAGTAGCGCTTTCGTTTCCCCACGCCGCGCCTGTGCTACCTTATTTCCGGAACCAACCTTTGTCCCTCTTCTCCTCGCCAACCCGCGACCTGCGTGCTCTCTGGCGCATTCCCCTCTACATCGCCCTCCTCGTCGTTCTCTTCACCATCTTCAACATGGTCCTCGAGCGCTTTCCAGCTCTGGGCCATTCACCGAATTCCCCCTCAACCCTCTTCGCCCAGGAATCCGCCGGCTTCGCCATCGTGGCCCTTGCCTCCTGGATCCTCTCGCGCATCGAAGGTTGCCCGCTCGGCAACTACGGTCTCCGGCTGACCGCTAACTTCGCCCAGGAATTCTTCCAAGGCTGCATCTTCGGCCTCTGCGAAATCTCCCTGCTCATCGGCGTGATCGCGGCGTTCGGCGGTTATTCGTTCGGCGCGTTGTCGCTCGGCGGCTCAGCCATTCTTCGCTGGGCGGTTACTTGGGCGGTCGTCTTTCTCTTCGTAGGCTTTTTTGAGGAGTTCGGCTTTCGCGGCTACATCCTGCACGGCTTGGCGCAGTTAATCGGTTTTTGGCCGGCGGCCATTTCTCTGGGCTTGGTCTTCGGCTATGTCCACTCGTACAATCCCGGCGAAACCTGGCCCGGGGAACTCGGCGTCTTCTGCATCGCCGTTATCTTCGCCTTCACCCTCCGCCGCACCGGCTCCCTCTGGCTGGCCGTCGGCTGGCACGCCGCCTTCGATTTCGGCGAATCGTTCCTCTACTCCGTCCCAGACAGCGGCGCCGTCATCCCCGGCCACCTGTCAACCGCCTACCTGCACGGCCCCACCTGGAAAACCGGCGGTTCGGACGGTCCCGAAGCCAGCCTTTTCAGCTTCGCCGTCATGGCCCTGATGACCGCAATCTTCCACTTCCTCTACCCCGCTAAGCCCACGCCAGCGCCTCGCTCGCCGACGCTTCCTACGCCCGCACTCGAGATACAACTGGACGCCCTAGCCGCACTCCAAAACCACGCCCCAAGCCCAGACGATCCCACATCTCCAAGTAATTCCCAAAATAGTTCATGAACACTTGCACAAAACTGGGAACGTGGGCACCGTCAGTGCACCAACTCCGAAACAAATACCAACTTCACACCCTCACCCTGCGCCCTCGGTAACATCACGCGCAACGCCCGCAGCGTGGCAGCATGCGGGTGCCCAATTGCAATCGCCTCGCCCTTCTCTCGCGCTCCGCGAATTGCCATCGCCAATTGCTTCTCAATCGCGCTGTCCGTTTCCACATCGTCAAGAAACGGCACATTGCGAAACGCCGCTTCTACACCATCCTGTTTCGCCGAATCGTACGCCACTGTCGCCGCCGTCGTTCGGCTGTCGACGTAGAAGAGGTGATGCTCGAGCAGCGTAGACATAAGCTCGTTCATCAGCGCCGGATCGGCGGTGGCCTGCGAGCCTTGGTGATTGTTCACGCCCTTCACGCCAGGAACTTCGCCGAGGAATTGCTCCAGCAGTGTCGCCACTTCCGCGGATCCCATCCCTGGACGCAACTCCCGCTCTTCCGGCTGTTCCCTTCCAACGGACTGCATCGGCAAATGCAGCATCACTTCGTACCCACGCAGCCGGGCCTCGTTGGCAATGTCGACGGAATGCACATGTCCCGGCAAAACGGAGATCGTCAGCGGATACGGCATGCTGAAAATCTCCTCCGCTGTTGCGGAATCGCTGCCGAGATCGTCCAGCAAAATAGCCAGCTTGGCCGGCCCACCAACAGCGGACGCGCGCGCGCCGCCAGCAGATCCTGACTCGCCCTGCGCCACACCGACCGCCGCATTCCCCTGATCGGCAAAATGGAGATAGATCGTGTGCGTTGGTGTTTCGTTGTGCAGGTAGACGATGGCGAGTGCGTCGCCTCGTTGCGCGCCAGGTTTCTCGGTCAGACCGCCAGAAACGGCCACCGCATTGAGCGCCTGCAATACCCGCGACCGGTCCGCGGAACGTGCACTGGCATTGCGCGAGAGAATGGCGACGTCAACATGATCTGTGCCGTCGTCCGAGCGGAACTGCGTGCGCACTAGCGTCCCCGCAGGTCCGGCAGACTTGGCTGCCGCCGCGAAGTTGCGCGTCAGGCCATGCAGGGTCGCCACCGGTAGCGGCTTCTCCGCCTTCTTACAGCCCCCAACGCAAACCAGCACCGCCACGAAAAGAAGTAAACAGCGGAGCGAGACAGAGTCGTGGATGGGTACGTTGACGACGCACGGCGACGCTCGGAATGGCGCTGGAAACGGCGCTTGTGACAACGCTTAGGCGGCCTTTTTGACGGGCGGATTCTTCAACAATTCCAGCGCTTTGTGGAAGATCGGATCTTCGGACGAGAGCGGACGCGGCCCCAAGCCGGTTTCTTTGTCGTCATTGGGCGCAGCCGAGCCATCGCCATCCGTACCATCGTTACCGTCATCGGGAGTCGCGTGCACCACCTCGGTCGGAGTGACGCCTTCCTCGAGGATGGATTTACCGTCGCCGTTGTAATAGTTGGCTACCGTCAGCACCATGGCGGCGCCGCTATCCATAGTGATGGTTTTTTGCTCGGAAGCGAGACCGAAGGTGCGTTCGCCGACGATGTCTCCGCGGTGGTTGGCGAGAATAGCGCCGGCCAGCACTTCGGCGGCGCCGGAAGTGGTGGCGTCGGTCAGCACGGAGACGGGATTCTTCCACACCACTTTGCTGGCGTCCGCCGAAAAGACTTGCGTGGAAACCGTCTGGCCGCGCAGCGTGGTCAGCGTGCCGCTTGGAACCAGCAAGCGCGCCACGGCCACCGCTTCCGACACGGGACCGCGGCCGCACTCCCGCAGATCCAAAATCAGCTTATGTACGCCTTGCTTATCCGCTTCGAGCAAGCGCGCTTTGATTTCGTCAGCGCGGCCGGTCTCCAGCGACGGCAGGCGCAGCACCAGAATGTCGTTGTCGGCTTTTTGCGAAATAATTTTTGATGGCGCCAACTTATCGCGCACCAGCTCCACATCTTCGGGAGTGGACTTGCCGCGGCGGATAACCGCCACCTTCACGCCGCTGCCCGCAGGTCCGGCAAGCAGATTCTTGGCCTGCCCCACGGACATTTCGCGCGTGGTGAATCCGCTGATGGATTCAAAAATATCGCCGCTGCGAATTCCCGCTTTCGCGGCTGGGCTGTCCGGCAGCACGGAAATCACCATGACGTAGCCGAAACGCTTGCTCAGGGTCAGTCCCGTGTCGCCGGTGCCGGGATTTGCCAGCTTCTTGCGGTATTCCTCATATTCCGGAGGGGTGAGGTAGCTGGATTCGGAGTCCAGCGATTCGAGCAGGCCGTGCAAAGAGCCCGCGGTAACTACGCGCATGTTGGGCTCGTCCACGTAATCCTGTTGGATCTTCTGCAGCACTTCGCCGTAGACGGTCAGCGACTTGTAGGCGCGGTCGTCAGGCGTGCGACCAAGGACGTGGCCAATGCCGGCATATGAGAAAACTGCCACGGAAGCTGCAATGACACCCACGCGAGCCGCTCGGTTCATGCATCACCTAATTTCCTGTTTTTACGCAGCGCTTTTAGCGCCGGCCATCCCACGCAGCCCGTCTGAATTCGGCCACGCGCGACGACGCCAATCCAACGATTATACCACCGATAACGGTGTCCTAAGGTGGGACGCGTCTGGGACGAGAAAGGTAGCCCAGCCCGGCCTAACAATTCTGGAGGGTCCATGAGTGAGAAAGCGGATGTTGGTGCCAATCTTGCACAAAAGACACGTCTAATCTGTTAAGTGTTGTGTGATTACCACGCCGCACTCGCGAAATCGGTGACCTAAACCGTTAAGCTATTGAAAATGAGAAACAAACAACGGAAATTGGGGTTTACAACCTGATAGAATTTAGGTGTAATACGCCGGGGTTACGCTTCTTGCTCCAAACCACAATTGCTCGTGAATCCGTTGCGGAAGGCATTGGCCTGCACACCGGAGTGTACGGTCACATCGGCCTGCGACCGGCGCCCGCCGACACCGGCATCGTGTTTCGCCGCGTGGACCTCGACAATTTTACGATTGAAGCGCATGGCCAGAACGTGGCGCGCGTGAGTTATGCCACGAGCTTGATGAAGCAAGGCGTGCTGCTCTCGACCACCGAGCACCTGCTCGCGGCGATCTATTCCTGCGGCATTGACAACATTTTCATCGACATCGATTCCATCGAGATTCCCATTTTGGACGGCTCCGCGGAACCGTTTATGGCCATGCTGGCGCATTCCGGCGTGCGCAAACTGCGGCGCAAGCGGCGCTATTTGAAGGTCGTAAAGCCGTTCGAGTTGGTGGAAGGCGACCGCCGAGTGGGGATTTATCCTTCCGAGCGCTTTGAAGTAGATTGCTACGTGGACTTTACGCACCCGCTCGTGGGGCGGCAGCAGATTGCGATTGCCGTCGCGCCCGATACGTTCCGTAGCTGCCTGGCGCGGGCGCGGACTTTTTGCTTCGAGCGAGAGATCGAGCCGTTGCGCGCCATGGGGCTGATTCGCGGCGGGTCGCTCGAAAATGCCATCGTCCTGACCAGCGATGGCGTGATGAACGGTCCGCTGCGTTTCGCGGATGAGTTTGGCCGGCACAAGGCGCTGGACCTGATCGGGGACCTGGCCTTGGCGGGTCTGCCGCTGCTGGCGCGCGTGGAAGCGCACAAGGCAGGACACTCGCTGCACACGCAGCTGGTGAGCCGGCTCTTGGCTGACCCGTCACTGTGGAGCATCACGACGGCTGCAGGAGAAGGTTCCCACGAAGGTGACGCCATTCGCGACGCAGATCACGAGCCCGCGCGCGAGGGCGAATTTCCTCTCCACCTGAAGCCCAATCCGGCCTTCGCCGCGGATTAGTTGCCACCTCAGTGACAGCGTTGTCGCTCCCGACGTGCTCCGCAAACTCCTTCCCATTGCGTGTATTGCCAAATGTTCCAGCCTCCCGCAGAATGACCAAACTTATGAGCAACACCCGTGAAAAATAACGACCTGGCCATCGTGATCCTTGCTGCCGGCAAGGGCACGCGGCTCAAATCAAGTTTGGCGAAAGTGTTGCATCCGGCGGGCGGAAGGTCGCTTATCGAGCAGGTGTTGCGCAGTTGCGCGCCGCTGAAGGCCAGGAGGACCATCGTGGTGGTGGGACATCAGGCGGAGAAAGTGACCGCAGTGGTTGAGCCCTTAGGCGCGCAAGCCGTGCCGCAGCAGCCGCAACGCGGGACGGGCCACGCGATGATGGTGGCGCGGCGGGCGCTGGGAAACGCCAAGCTGGCCATTGTGCTGGCGGGCGACGCGCCTTTGATTCGCACGGAAACATTGCAGGCGCTGCTGGCCGCGCATCGCAGCGCGAATGCCGCGGCGACCGTTTTGACGGCGGTGCTGGCCGACCCGAGCGGGTACGGGCGCATCGTGCGCAAATCCGGCGATCACGTGGCGGCGATTGTGGAAGAGTCGCAACTGACGGACGCGCAGCGCGAGATCAACGAGATCAATTCGGCGATTTACTGCTTCTCGCCACAGAAACTGTGGCCGGCACTGGCGAGGGTAAAACCGAACAACAAGCATCGCGAACTGTATCTGACAGATGCCGTCGGAGTGTTGGCCTCGCAGGGTGAAACGGTCGTGGCGCAAATTGCCGGCGACGCGCGCGAAGTACTTGGCTGCAACACGCGGGCGGATTTGTCGGCCGTGGACCGCATTTTCCGCGAAGCCAAACGCGATGCGCTGATGAACGCCGGCGTGACCATCCAGTTGCCGGAGACGGTGTTGGTGGATCCGGACGTGACGGCGGGCGAAGACACGGTGATTGAGGCAGGCGTGCAACTCTTGGGCGCGACGAAGATTGGCGCGCGGTGCACGATTCGCGCGGGCAGCGTGCTGGCGGATGCGGTGCTGGGCGATGACGTGGTGATTGAGGCGCATTCTTTGGTGGCGCAGAGCCGCATCGATGCGGACGTGGTGATCGGACCTTTTGCGCGGCTGCGCGGCGGGACGCACTTGAAAAGCGGGTCGCGCATTGGGAATTTTGTGGAAGTGAAGAACAGCACCGTGGGCGAAGGCACGAAGGCCATGCACCTCACGTATTTGGGCGACGCGCGGATTGGCAACAAGACGAATATTGGTGCGGGGACGATTACCTGCAATTACGACGGGTTTCACAAACATCCGACGACGATTGGCAGCGGCGTATTTATTGGCAGCGATTCGGCGCTGGTGGCGCCTGTGCGCCTGGGGGATGGCGCGTACGTGGGTGCGGGATCGACGATTACGGAGAATGTTCCGGCGGGAGCGCTGGGGATTGCGCGTGGACGGCAAGCGAATAAGGCGGGGTGGGCGGCGAAGAAGCGGCGGGAGTTGGCGGCCAGTGAGAAGGTTGGCGGCTCGAAGAAAAAATCTAAAGCGCGGCGACGCTAAAAATCCTGGTTCAAATATTAGAGCTAGCAAATGAGAGTGCAAAGGCGCACAGACTGAAGTCTATGCCACCTTGCTTCGAGGACGGAACGAGCGGCGTGGTTTACGAAGAGTAATTTTGAATGAAAGAGTGGCGACCGGCAAGGCCTATGCGGACGGACTGAAGCGTGTGCTACAAAAGATGACGCCTTGAACGGCGTGGCTACAATATCAAAAGTTCGCGGGCCGAAGCCTGTGCTACCAAAAACTGTTCCCACCTACGCTGTGATAAACTAAGACTTCCCGAACGCCATTCAGGAGCGTCCTGCATGAAATTTGGAGTCGTGGTCTTTCCGGGATCCAATTGCGACCATGATGCGTTTCACGCCGTAGCGAACGTCTTGCGCCAGCCAGTGGAATTCTTATGGCACCAGAGCGAGGGTCTGGCGGGTTGTGATGCGCTGATTCTGCCTGGCGGCTTTGCGCACGGGGATTATTTGCGCACCGGAGCGATTGCGCGTTTTTCGCCGGTGATGAAGTCAGTGGCAAAATTTGCAGAGGCTGGCGGACCGGTGCTGGGGATTTGCAACGGGTTTCAGATTTTGCTGGAAGCGGGACTGCTACCGGGCGCGGTAATGCGCAATTCCGGGCTGCGCTACATTTGCCGGTACGTGCACATTCGCGTGGAGCAGACGGAGACACCGTTTACAAATGCCGCGCACGCCGGACAAATTTTGAAGATTCCCATCGCGCACAATGACGGCTGCTACACGCTCGACGAAGAGGGACTTGCGGAGCTCGAACGCAACCGGCAGATTTTGTTTCGTTACACCACGGCGGATGGGAAGAATGACGCGGCGGGAAACCCAAATGGGTCGCTGCACAATATTGCCGGTGTGTGCAATCGCCAGCGCAACGTAGCGGGGCTGATGCCGCACCCGGAGCGCGCGGTGGAGAGTGCGCTCGATTCGGCCGATGGGCTGGTCATTCTGAACTCGATGGTCGGCGCCTTGGCAGGGGCGGCGAAGGCGTGAGTTTTCGCACCAACATCTTTTCCCCGCAGGACAGGGTCTAACACCGCATGGCAACAGCAAGCACGGAAATTAAAGTGACCGCGGAGATCGCGGCGGAGCATGGGCTGACCGGCGAGGAATACGCGCGCGTGCAGAAAATTCTGGGGCGCGACGCAAACATTACCGAGCTGGGAATTTTCAGCGTGATGTGGAGTGAGCATTGCTCGTATAAGTCCAGCAAGGTGCATCTGAAGCGACTGCCGACACGCGGAAAGGTGGTGGTGCAGGGACCGGGAGAAAATGCCGGCGTGGTGGATATCGGCGACGGGCTGGTGGCGGCGTTCAAGATTGAATCGCACAATCATCCGAGTTTTGTCGAGCCGTTTCAGGGCGCGAACACCGGGGTGGGCGGAATTTTGCGGGATATTTTTACCATGGGCGCGCGGCCGATTGCGATTCTGGATTCGTTGCGATTTGGACCGATTACGGCGGACGGATTTGTCGCGCCGAAAAGCTATCCCGCGGCGGCGGATACCGCGACAAACGCCACTGCCATCGCGGCGAACCGGCGGATTCTGGATGGCGTGATTCGCGGCGTGGCGAATTATGGAAATTGTTTTGGCGTGCCGACGGTGGGCGGAGAAGTGTGTTTTGAGCCTTGCTATTCGCAGAACCCGCTGGTGAATGCGCTGGCGCTGGGGATTGCGCGCAAGGAAGATATCTTTCTCGCCAAAGCCAAGGGCGTGGGCAATCCCGTGATTTACGTGGGTGCGAAGACTGGCCGCGACGGAATTCACGGGGCGTCGTTGCTGGCCTCGGCGGAGTTTACGGAAGAATCGCAGCAGAAGCGCCCGAACGTGCAGGTGGGCGACCCGTTCGTGGAGAAATTGTTGCTCGAAGCGTGCCTCGAAGCGATGCAGACGGGCGCGATTGTGGCGATTCAGGATATGGGCGCGGCGGGGCTGACGTGCTCGACGACGGAGATGGCCTCGCGCGGCGGGACGGGCATTGAAATCGATTTGGCGAAAGTGCCGCAGCGCGAAACGGGCATGACGCCGTACGAAATCATGCTCAGCGAATCGCAGGAGCGCATGCTGCTGGTGGCGCAGCGCGGCCGCGAGAGCGAAGTGCTGGACGTTTTCAAGAAGTGGGGCCTGGACGCCGTGGTGGTGGGCGAAGTGAAAGACGGCGGGCTAATGCGGGTGAAGGATCGTGGGCGGGTGGTGGCGGAGATTCCGGCGCATCCCTTGGCAGAAGAAGGGCCGGTGTATCAGCGACCGCTGGGGGCTCCGGTGAGACGCGCGGAGACGGCGGCGGACTGGTTTGCGTTTGGCGCGGCAGGCGCGGAGCTGACGGAACATTTTGTGAAATTGCTGAGCGCGCCGGCAATCGCGTCAAAGCGCTGGATTACCGAGCAGTACGACACCATGGTGCGCACGAATACGCTGGCGGCGCCGGGCGCGAGCGATGCCGCGGTCGTGAGAATCAAAGAGTCTGAGAAGAACGGCGTGATGCGCGCGCTGGCGCTTTCGACCGACGGCAACGGGCGGTGGTGTTACCTGAATCCGCGCGTAGGCGCGATGCATGCAGTGGCGGAGGCGGCGCGCAACGTGGCATGCAGCGGGGCGCGGCCAATTGCGGCGACGAATTGCCTGAATTTCGGCAGCCCGGAAAAGCCCGAAGTGATGTGGCAGTTCAGCGAAGCGATTGACGGTTTGACGGAAGCGTGCGAAGCGCTGGGCACGCCGATTACCGGCGGCAACGTGAGTTTTTATAACGAGACCCTGGGAAGTTCGATTTATCCGACGCCGGTGATTGGGGTGCTGGGAATTTTGGACGACGCGGCGAAGGTGGTAAAGATTGCGGTTCGCGCGGCGGGCGATGTGATTTTGTTGTTGGATGGCGGGTCGCGCCAAAAGCATAGCGCGCAAGAATTTTCTTCCAGCGAATATTGCAAAACGATTGCGGGCATGGTTGGCGGCGAGCCGCCCGCGATGGATTTAGGGGCGGAGAAGCGGCTGATCGATTGCATGATTGCGCTTGCCGGCGAGCGTGCGGTGCAGTCGGCGCACGATGTGAGCGATGGCGGGTTAGCGGTGACGCTGGCGGAAAGTTGCTTCGCGGCGAAGAATCTCGGCGTAGAGGTCACACTGGGAAGCGACGAGACTGGAACGCCCGCGGAGTATGCGCTGTTCGGTGAACGCGGCGCTCGTGCGGTGGTGTCCGTAGGGCCCGAGAAGGTTGCCGCTGTTCTGGCGATTACGAGACAATGTGGCGTCGCCGCCAGGGCAATTGGCCACGTGACGCAAAACGCCGATTTGCGCATCCAATATGAAGGTAGCACGGTGGTCGACAGTGCCGTCGAGACGCTGCGCGACGTCTGGGCCCATTCGCTCGAACGCACGCTCAGGGTGCAGTAACGAAAGTGCAATGACAGAAAAAATCGCTTACGCCGACGATCATTTTCACGATGAGTGTGGTGTGTTCGGCGTGTTCGGGCACGCGGAGGCGGCGAATCTCGCGTATTTGGGGCTGTACGCCTTGCAGCATCGCGGACAAGAGTCGGCGGGCATCGTCTCGAGCGATGGCGGAGAATTGCACGCACACCGCGCGATGGGCGAGGTAGAAGAGATTTTTATTCCGAGCGTGCTCGCGCAACTTCCGGGCGATTTGGCGATTGGGCATACGCGGTATTCCACGGCGGGCGACAAGGCCCTGCTCAACGCACAGCCCATCATGGTGGATTGCAACAAGGGCAAGATTGCGCTGGGACACAACGGAAATTTGACCAACGCCGCGGAATGGCGGCGAAAGCTCGAACATCGCGGTTCGATTTTCCAAACGAACAGCGATACGGAAGTGATCGTGCATTTGATTGCGCGGTCGCAGGCGCGGAATTTGTCCGGCGCGCTGGGCGATGCGCTGAACCAGGTGGAAGGCGCGTACTCGCTGCTGGTGCTGACGCCGGACGAATTGTATGCGGTGCGCGATCCACGCGGATTTCGGCCGCTGGTGTTGGGCAGATTGGCGGCCACGGAAACCGCCGGCGAAACATGGCTGGTGGCTTCGGAAACATGCGCGTTCGATTTGCTGAATGCGCAGTACGTGCGCGAGATCGAGCCGGGCGAGATGGTGCGCATCTCCAAGTCCGGCATCGAATCGATTCATTTCGCGCCGGAAAAGCCCAGACAACACTGTATTTTCGAGCATGTCTATTTCGCGCGGCCGGACAGCACGGTGTTCGGCAAGTCCGTGAATGCGAGCCGCGAAGCGTTGGGGCGCGTACTGGCGCGGGAACATCCGGTGGAAGCGGACATCGTGGTGCCGGTGCCGGATTCGGGCGTACCCGCCGCGGTGGGATATGCGCTGGAATCCGGCATTCCGTTTCATCTGGGATTAATCCGCAATCATTACATTGGGCGCACGTTTATTGAGCCGTCGCAGGCCATTCGCAATTTTGGCGTGAAGCTGAAGCTGAATCCGGTGCGCGGGCTGATTGAAGGTAAGCGCGTGATACTGGTCGACGATTCCATCGTGCGCGGGACGACCAGCCGGAAAATTGTCCGCATGGTGCGCGAAGCCGGCGCGAAGGAAGTACACGTGCGCATCAGTTGCCCGCCGACGATTTCGCCGTGCTATTACGGCGTGGATACGCCGACAAAGGAAGAGTTGATCGCGTCGTCGAATACGCCGGAAGAGATCTGCCGGTACCTGGGCGCGGATTCGCTGGGATATGTTTCGCTGCCGGCGTTGCGGCAAGCGGTGGGCGATGCGGACGGTGCGTTCTGCACCGCGTGTTATACGGGCGTGTATCCGACGGACCTGGTGCAGCTGGAAGTGCGCGAAGGCAGCGGAAATGGCACACTGGGAATTGGCATGCGCGATACGTCCGGCGGATTGCCACAAACAGAAAGGCCCGTAACGGTGGAACGTGAAGTCTGAACAGGCGAAGAAACAAGAAGCGGCGGAAGCGCACGTCCCAGTAGGAACGAAAATTCAGCGCGAGATTATTGCGTGGTTCTGGGTGGCGCTAGTTTTTCTGTTGATCAACGGGGCCATTGGGCAGGCGCGCGTGATTCCGTCCGGGTCGATGGAGAACACGCTGCTGATCGGCGACCATCTGATCATGAGCCGCGTGGGGTACGACGCGGGCGTGCCGTTCACCAACATTCATGTGCCGTTGTGGCGGAATCCCAAGCGACAGCAGATTGTGATTTTTAAGCCTCCGTTTGCGCCGGACCAACCGGATTTTGTGAAGCGCGTGATTGGCTTGCCGGGAGAGACGCTGGATATTCGCGAAGGCTCCGTGTGGATCAACGGGAAAAAATTGAACGAGCCTTACACCACCGGGCCGAGCGAACCTGCGCCGCCGGGGTTGAATCCGAATGGCGGGCCGGACGTGAAGTTTCCGTACGTGGTGCCTGCCGATTGTTATTTCGTGATGGGCGACAATCGCGGAAACTCTATGGACAGCCGCTTTTGGGGATGCATGCCGCGCAGGAATTTAATTGGCTCTCCGGTGATGATTTACATGTCGCTCAAAGCTTCGCCGGAGGCGTGGGACACCGGGCAGATTCGCGAACGGTTTTTCGCCTATGCCAACGCGCTGCTGCATCCGAGCACGGTGCGTTGGAATCGGCTGTTCCACACGTTTTGAGTTTGCGTTTTACTGCTCGCCGCAAAGAGATTTAAGCTAACGACGGTACGCGGGGGCAGCTCTGCTGACTCGCAGCCCCGCGGAGCCAGCCCACCATTGCCCGGCAACGGGTGCGCGGTTTTTAGAGAATCGCACGGGAAACGGACACCAACAGGGCCCCCATGAAATACGAAGACGCAGGTGTGAGCATTGCCGCCGCCGAGGAAGCTAAGCAGCGTATCCGGCACCATGCCAGTCGCACGTTTACGCCGGCGGTGCTGGGCGGCATTGGGGGATTCGGCGCGCTATTCGGACTGGACGTAAAGCGCTGGAAAGAGCCGGTGCTGGTGTCCAGCGCGGATGGAGTGGGCACCAAGCTGAAAGTGGCCATGGCCGTGGGCGTGCATTCCACGGTGGGCGGCGACTTAGTGAATCATTGCATCAACGACATTCTGGTGCAGGGCGCGGAGCCGCTCTTTTTTCTGGATTATTTGGCCATGGGACAGATGAATCCGGACGTTGTTGAGCAGCTTGTCGAGGGCATGAGCCGCGCTTGCCGCAAGGCGGGCTGTGCGCTGATTGGCGGGGAGACCGCGGAAATGCCGGGATTTTATGCGCCGGGCGAGTATGATTTGGCGGGATTTATCGTTGGCGCGGTGGAGCGCAGCAAGGTTTTGACCGGCAAGGGCGTGAAACCTGGCGATGCGTTGATCGCGCTGCCATCGTCCGGCTTGCACACCAATGGATATTCGCTGGCGCGCAAACTTATTTTTGAAGTTGCGAAGCTGAAGCCGGAGGCCTACGTCCCGGAAGTCGGCAACAAAATTGGCGCGGAACTGCTCAAGCCGCATTTGTGTTATGCGCCGGCGCTGAAAAATATTCTGGCAAAGGGGTGGGTATCCGCGCTGGCGCACATCACCGGCGGGGGTATTTCGGGGAATTTGCCGCGCGTGTTGCCCACGGGCGTGAAGGCGCAGATCGATCTGGATTCCTGGCCGGTGCCAAACATCTTCAGGTATCTGGCCAAGCTCGGCGAGATGGGTGCGGACGAATTGCTGCAGTCTTTCAACATGGGCTTGGGCATGATTCTGGTGGTGCCGCCGGCCAGCGTGAAATCCGTGGAAGCCGACCTGAAAAAGCGCCGCGAAAAATTCTTCCGCATCGGGCGCATTGAACGCTCGGATTCCGGCAAAGCGCGCGTGGCGTACTCCGGTGCGTTAAATCTCTGATCAACATCCCTACGCTAAACCCTCATACCGCGTACATTTTCTCAGCGCATTTCGTAAAGCCCCCTCTCAAGCGCGCGGCGTGCGACCGTTTCACACAATGGCGCATCTGATGTTCGAGCGATACGTCAGGAATATCGCATCGGGGGTAAAGATGGTTTTCGCGTCGCGAAATACCAGGCATGCCGACCATTGGTCGCGGAAGCAAAGCAACAACACCGTCATTAACTTGACACCGACAACCAGTCGGCCTACACTACGGAGTTTTTAGATGGCCCCGGAAGCGACACTGAGGGGCAGGACGCCCATGGACAAGAAAAGGCTCGAGTACTACAAGAAGAAACTGGCATCGCGCCGCGAAGAACTGATGAAGACCATCGCGCGTACGCAGGAAGAAGGCCGCACCGCCGACGATGACCCGACGGTGGACCTGGCGGACAAAGCCGCTAACTCCTACACCAAAGAGTTCCTCTTTGGCATGACCAACACGGACCGCAAAATTCTCAACCTGATCGACGCCGCGCTCAAGCGCATCGATACGGACGACTACGGCGTGTGCGCCAACTGCCAGGATGAACTGCAGCAAAAGCGCCTCGAAGCGGTGCCCTGGGCGAAGCACTGTATCGCCTGCCAGGAAAAAATGGAACAAGGCCTGCTCTAGCCTTCGCGTCCTCCGCCGAAGTCGGCGACACTACCGGGCACGAAATACCGCAACGGTAAAGTTGTCCTTCCGTAAGCAAACAAAACGGAGTACGCTGTCCGCCGGTAAGCGGCGTGCTCCAAACCTTCCCTCTCGCACGCAAAGCTGCGAGATGGCTCTCGCAAGCTGGAGATGCGCTCGCCAGCGTTCTGCTCCCTGCCGATTGCCGCCTCTGCGAGAAACTGCTCGTAACCGGCGGCCGCGTCCCGATCTGTGAAAAATGCCTGGCGTCTTTCCAGAGCGTGCCGGCACGCATTTGCGACATCTGCGGCCAGCCCCTCGAATCGCTGCAACGGGTCACCGCCGGCACGACCAACGAAGTTCTGCACTGCGCAAACTGCAAGCCGCCGCGTTTCGCCTTCGCTTGCGCACGCAGCCTGACCATCTACCAGGACGCCGTAGTCAGCGCCATCCTCATCCTCAAATACCAGCGCATGTACCCGCTAGCAAAATGGTTTGCGAAGAATTTGGCCGAGCTGGCGCGCCAGCAAGGGGAACGCTTCCGAGCCGACGTGGTGGTCCCGGTCCCATTGCACCCCTCTCGCCAGAAAGAGCGTGGCTTCAACCAAGCCGCATTAATCGCCAAATCCTTAGCCAGGGAACTGCGCCTCCCGTATCGTCCAGTGCTGCAGCGCATTCGCGAACGCCCGCCAAAAAAAATCCTCTCGGTCGAAGACCGCTGGGCCGCCGTCCGCGGAGCTTTTGTCACACGACCGCACAGCCAAGTTGACAACTTACGCATCCTGCTGGTAGATGATGTATTGACGACTGGGGCGACGCTCAGCGCCTGTTCGCGCGTGTTGCTGGATGCCGGGGCCCAATCAGTGGTAAGCTTAACGGTAGCCCGGGCCGCGAAAAGCCCGGTCACTCGGACCAGCCCGGCAACCGCCACAGGCGGGCCCGAATAAGCGGTCGAGACCGCAACAGCAAGCCCGAGGTCGCGCATGAGCCCTGCAAGAGCCAATGCGAGCGAATCCCGGGGGAGCTACCCCCCCGAAGTGGCTGGCGCGGCTGCGCCCGGCAGTGACGGGCCCGCCGACAGTAGACCCTACAACCCGATGACGCCGCGACGTGCGTCGCTGATGCAGGAGCCCGTCCTGGTGCTGAACGCCACGTACGAGCCGATCAACGTAACCGCCGTGCGCCGCGCCATGGTCCTGATGCTCAAAGGGGTGGCCCAGGCGGAAGAGATGCATAGCGCCGAGGTCCACTCGGCAGCCCACTCGCACAAGGTGCCCTCGGTCATCCGGCTACTGGCCTACCGCCACATCCCGCAGCAGAGCCGCGCCCTTTCGCGCAAAAATATTCTGCTGCGCGACCGCAACACCTGTCAGTTCTGCGGTCGGGTCTTTTCCAGCTCCGAGCTGACCTTGGACCACGTGGTCCCCCGTTCGCGTGGCGGCCGCTCCTCTTGGGAGAACCTGGTGGCCTGCTGCTACCGCTGCAATAACGGGAAAGGGGACCGCACTCCCGAGGAGGCTGGCCTCAAACTAGCACGTCGTCCGCGCCCCTTCACCCTGCACACCTCGCGGCAACTCATGCGTTTAATCGGTCACCGCGATGAACGCTGGCGTAAGTATTTGTTTTACTAGAAGATCCGGGCCATGCCGAGGTGCTAAAAAAATTGCAAATTCGAGGAAACCAATTGCGGGCAGGCACCGTCTAATCTTTCAAAACCACTTCGAGGACACACCCCGGGAAGCAGTTAAGGCAACCCCTTAACTGCTTCTCTCCTTTTAAGCGGTTATTTTTGCGGATCTGGCGGTTTGGCTGCCACAGCGGTTTTGCGGTTTTCCGGAAAACTTTCCAGCGCCTCGGCTTCGTCCTGAAATTCCTGAAAAATCTGATGCAGCTGCGTCACCTTAAAAATCTCTTCCACCTTGGGCTTTAAGCCCACCACTTTCATTTCCCCATCCGCTTTGATCACCGTCATATAGTTGCGCACCAGCTCCCCGATGCCCGAGCTGTCCAGGTATTGCAGACCTTCCAGGTTCAGCACAATCTTCTTGCGCCCCTGCTTCAGGAGACCCGAGATGGTCGTGCGGAGGCCGCCCACCTCAAAGGACGTCAGGCTCCCGGTGACGTGCACCACAGAAATGGGGCCGGATTCTCGAATCGTAGCGGAAAAATTCACTAAGCCACCTCTACACAGAGTCCCACGAATGGCGCGAACAATGTTACCTTCCGCAAGGCCGGAAAGAATAGGGGAATTGCTTTACTGGCGCATGACCACGCGTAAGCCGCGCCGCCACGATTCCGCCAGCCCGATGCGTACCACGTCTAGATCGTTTGCCAGATATTTCAGCAGCACGCCCGTAGTGGGGTGAAAGCGCAACGCCGGCGCCACCAGATACACCAGCGGCGGCGTGGATTGCAGCACTACTCCGGGAAAATATCCGTTGCGCTGAAAATCGTCCTGCTGCAAATGCCGCCGGATCCGCAGCCAATAATCAGCCGCCTGCAAAGGCAAATGAATATGCTCGCTGGCCTTCAGCTCGATAATCGCCAGCCGGCCCGACCGCGTTACGCCCAGCACGTCCAGAATCGCGTGTTCCCCCCCGGCCTCCGCGAAAACCTGCGCATAAACGAAACGCGGATCCAGCGCCGCATCAATCCGCGTGACGTCCTCGCGCACCAGGGCTTCGAGCCAGCGTTCCGGTTGCGCGCGGTAGAGCGGGTGCCGCGTCTCACTGGCCAGCGGATTCCGATGCAACTCGAGTTCGCGAAGCCACGGTTCCAAAACGCGTCGCGCGTCGCCGCTAACCAGTTTCCGCGCATCACGCGTTTGCAGAAATAGCTGCCCGTCGTCCCAGCACGCAAAGGGCAGCCCGCGGAAGCGGAGGACAATCGCGCCTTGTCCCGGGTGCAGCGTGATGCCGTGCGGCGCCAGTGCCACGATGGGCGCCAGCGCCGCGTGCGCCCGGTCCAGCAAGGCCTGAAATTCGCGATGCGGCACCAGCCACGAGTTTACGTTTCCCGCCAGCGGCGCATCGATTTCGTGCAGCTCGTCCGTGTGCGCGTCCAGCTCAAAGAGTTGCACGCGCAAATTGCGGCCCAGCGCGCCGCAAAAGTGCGCCACGGACCGCGCGCTGTTCGCCGGCAGAATCAGTCGCAAACCGTCAACCAATCCACGAACGCCGCTCATGCCGCGCACACGTTCGATCCACAGCAGCCCGTACGCCAAACTCTTCGCGAGAGTGTCCGACGATTCCCCTGGGCCGACGCCCAGCACCGCCGAATATGCAGAACCCCGGTGTAGTATTCCGCGCGCGTAATTCCCGGGCAGGGAATGTTCCAGATCCTCGCCGGTCACCAGCGAGTCCACACTTTCATCCGGGAATTGCTGCGCCAGCACCCCGCGCAGACGCTCGCAAAATTCCTGCCGCGAAACCTCCCGCGCTTGCCGCTGAAAATCCTTGCGCACAAATTCCAGACGATCCGGCTTCAATCGTCCAAATCGCTCCACGGACAGCGCCAGACGCTGCTCGGAGTGATCGGTAATGGCCAGCACTCGGCGCGTAACATTAAACGAGTCCGACCAGATGTGCAGCAGCGGCTGCTCCGGCGTGCCGCGAATCTCCCAAGACAATCCCTCGAGCGCCGCCGGACGTCCGCCATTCTCGCGCAGCTCCACCATCCCCAGGGCGGAGAACTCCCGCAAGCTGGCTTCGAGTTCGGAGGCAAAGGCCACGCGACAGAGTATAGAACAGCTAGCTAACCAAAAAACTACTATTTAGAGGAGGCAAAGCGCAAAGCAGTAACTTCGATCGCCGGTGCTTGCAGGTTCCACGTGGTGGGCACATGCTCGAACGAAATCTCAAAATCCCGTTTCGCTCCCGGGGCCAGCGGAGGCGCGGCCGCATCGAACACCGAACGCGCTTCCCGCAGCACCACCTCATTCAGCGAATCCCTGAAAATCACCGTCAACTCCAGCCCTTGCAGCCCCTGGCCCCCAGTGTTGTCCACCGTGCCCGTCAGCGTGGTTACTTCCTGGTTCAGAAAATTTGCCGCGCGGCCCATGCTCACGTCTTCGATATGAATCGCCGGCGCATACGCCCGTTCCGCGGAGCCCCAGAACAATGGCGTACCGGAGGCGCCCGTATGCCGGCGTTCTCCCTGCGATTTGTCGCCATGGAACCACGGATTCATCACGATGCCGCTGGGTAGCAGCAACGCCGCCACCACCACCAGCGCCACCACCGCGCCCGCCAGCAGCGCAATGGGAAAAGAGCTGCGCTCCCGGGCAGGTTCGTCTGGCGGACCGATGTGCAGTTGTTCGTTCATCTACTTTTTCGTGGGTGAAAAGTTTTTTCCGAGACGTGCCGAGCGCACGGCGTTCGCTGGTCTAACGCCCTAGCGCCAGTCGCTGCGCCAGGGGCTCGGGCAGCCGGGCGCTGCGCATGCGCTCCTGCACGGCGGTTATATCGTAAGGCACGCGCCAGAACTCCACAATTTGATGTTCGAGGTCCGCGATGGCAAACGCCGCCCGCGGGTCGCCATCGCGCGGCTGTCCCACGGAACCGGGATTCAGCAAATAGCGCCTGCCAGGTTCCAGTCGCAACGCGGTGAAGGAATCCGTTGCGCGCGGTCGGATCTGCAGGAGTTCGACGGTGGTGTCGAGAAAGGAAAAGCCGCCCTGATGATGGGTGTGTCCGAAAAAGGTCACCGCGGAGGAAGAATCCAGCAGCCCATCCATGGCTTGCGAAGGCGTAAAAACGTACTCGTCTTCATCCTGATAGGCGCCATGAATCAGCACAATGTCGTTCGTTGCAAAGGGACCCGGATGCAATTCCGCAAGCCAATTTAAATTTTCGGCGCTCAGTTGCGCGCGCGTCCAATCCACCGCGGCACGCGCCACGGGATTGAAATCCACTGTATCCATGATGCCGGAGATGGCTTTGTCGTGGTTTCCGCGGATGGTGGTGGCGCCCATGGCACGAATCCGTCCGGTAACCTCAGAGGGGTCGGGGCCGTACCCGACCACATCGCCGAGGCACACGCAAACATCCCATCGCCCTTCCGCCGCGGCTAAAACGGCGTCCAGAGCGGTGGCGTTGGCGTGCAGATCACTAAGAACGAGAATGCGCGTGCCGGGCATTAAGTGAGTACAAGGGAGTATAAAGGAAGCGGCGCGTCGATGCGAGTCCGCGCGACAATCTGCGGCAATGTGAATTGCCGATAAATATTCGCCGCCCGTTGTCCCCAAGCGACAAAGACTTTTCCACGAGTGCCACATTTTTTACGCCAAAAGGCACAAAAATTGCCTTAGTGTCCGAGTTTGGGATGTAGTGCCCGAAAAGGGCACTCGCGAAAAAAACCGCCAATTATTTCTGCAAGCTTCCGAAACATTCTCGCTGGACACTTCGTCTATACCTGTGCAGCCAGGTTACAGGCTCTGGAGAAGTGCAAACGAAAAAACCCCGCGGTGGCAGCCGCGGGGCGTGTGACACGCAATCTTTCCGGCCGTTAGTCCAGGAAGTAGTGGTGTCGTGCGGGCGAGGTTACTCGTCCGTCGCCCGCGTGTCAACTCCGAACCACTCCTACCTCATCCGGCATGGCTGACTCGTTCGTCCCGAAAGGCAGGATACTTCCTATGAAAATTCTCTCTGGTTTGCGTGTTTTTGCAGTGCTCGCGGCGGTTGCTCTCGCCGTACCGGTGTTCGCGAAACCCACCGTCACCACCGTCACCATCGCCCAATCCGCCAAGTTCGGCAAAGCCGATCTGAAAGCCGGCGAATACCGCCTGATGATTGACGGCAACAAGGCCACCATCGAAAAGGGCAAGAACATCGTGGCCGAATCCGAAGGCCGCTGGGAAGATCGCGACAGCAAGTCCGCCAACGACTCCATCCTCATCGGTGAAGATGGCCGCGTAAAAGAAGTGCGTTTCTCCGGCAAGACCAAAGTGTTTGTGGTTAGCGAGTAATCGCCGCATGTCGGCGCCCGCCTTTGACGACACGAGTGGGAAGTGGCCCGCCATGGCCGCTTCCCTGCTCGTAAGGCTCTCCACCGGCCTCCTGCAATGGCAAAATCCCGGCGAAGCGGCCGCGCACTTGCTGCAGGCCCTGGGAGCGCCAATCTCCCAATTGGCGGGTTTTTTCGTAACGCGCCAACGAGCAGAAGTCTCCGCTCGCCCACAGTCTGAGCTCGAAACTCGTCAGTATGCCGGTGACCGTTCCTTCAGATCGTCAGTGTGGACGTCCAGGTTTTGGTCTTAGGCTCCGTTTACCCGCATAACGGAGAGTTCCTCTAGCGCACCAGCATACAGTCTCCATAACTGTAGAAGCGATACCCGCTTTTCACGGCATGCGCATACGCGCGTAGAATGTTTTCGCGTCCGGCGATAGCGCTCACCAGCGCCAACAGCGTCGAGCGCGGCAAATGAAAATTCGTCAGCAGCGCATCCACCACGCGAAACGTGAATCCTGGATAGATAAACAACTCGGCTTCGCCAGGACCGCCCTCCAATAATTCACCTTGCCTCTGTGCATCGCCTGGAACGCAGCGCAAAGCCGCTGCTTCCAGCGCGCGCACCACCGTAGTGCCCACCGCCAAAATTGGCCGTTTCATCGCGCGCGCCACCCGGATGCGTTCCGCCGTCTCCGCAGGAATGTCATAGCTCTCCGCGTGCATCGTGTGTTCTTCCAGCGTGGCGGAGCGAATTGGCTGAAACGTTCCTAACCCAACATTCAGCGTCAGCTCGCACGTTTCAATTCCGCGCTCTCGAATTCCCTGAAGAATGGCCTCCGAAAAATGCAATCCCGCCGTCGGCGCCGCTACCGCTCCCGGACGCTTCGCAAACACCGTTTGATAGCGTTCTCGATCAGCTAGCTCATCCTCGCGGTCGATGTATGGAGGCAGCGGCATGTGTCCGAGGCGCTCGAAATGCTGCGCCACGGGAAGGCCATCCTTGGATTCAAACGCCATCACGCGACGCCCGTACTCGCCNNTTCCCACACGCCTGGCGCGGTCTCACGAGAGAGCAGCACTTCAATGCGTCCGCTGGGTGCATGTCGACGATCCGAAGTACCGTCCGGCAGCGCATCAACAATTCGCCGCCCAAACAGCCGTGCCGGAATCACTCGCGTGTTGTTGAAGACCAGCAATTCATCGCCCCGCAGCAACTTCGGAAAGTCCACGAAGGCCGCGTCTGCAACCCTGCCATTCCGGCGGTCGACCAGCAGCAATCGTCCGCTCTCCCGCTGCGGCAGCGGAAACTTGGCGATCAGCTCGGGCGGAAGGTCGTAATCGAATTCCTGAAGTCGCATCGTTAGCAGCATTCTATCAGCTAAGAAAAGAACGGAAACATCGAGATCTGATGGTTGGCGCCACAGCCTAGCAGCTTACGGCTATGCGGAACGGAATCGGCGTAAGCTTCTCTATTAGAAGCACTTATTACTGAAATGTCTTTCCGTAAAATAGTAGTTGACAACGATAGACTAAGATTTTATTATGTTCGTGCAGTTAGATATATCAATCAGGAGTCGAAAACACCATGAATTCTCTTAATCGCTGGGAAGGCCGTACCTCCCAAGATCCCTTTGGCCGCTTCGTCAACGAATTCTTTGAACGTGCCAACCAGGAGTCCAATCTCACTACTTGGGCTCCCGCAGTGGACATCTTCGAGAACGAGCACGAACTAGTGGTCAAGGCCGACCTTCCGGATGTGGATCCGAAAGCACTCGACATTCGCGTCGAGAACAACATCCTCACCATCCGTGGCGACCGCAAGTTTGAGAAGAAGACCACCGAAGGCAATTATCTTCGCGTCGAACGCTCGTACGGCTCGTTTGCCCGCAGCTTCTCGCTGGCCAACACCGTCAACTCGGAAGCCATCAAGGCCGACTATCGCGATGGCGTGCTCAGCTTGACCATCCCGAAGCGCGAGGAAGCCAAGCCTAAGCAGATCAAGGTAAACGTGGGCACTTCCGCTTCTGTGGCAACCGCAGCGCAACCGGCAGTGCAAGCCGCGTCGGCGAAGGCGTAAAAAAAGGGTGCGAATGGGCGACCCAGTCACAAATGGCGGCCGCCCCTAACCCTTTTGTAATCAATGTCTTCAAAAGTGTATCAAAACAAAGGACTTTAACCTCCTTAGAATGAACACTTACGCAAATGTTGGGGGGGTGGGGGCTGGCGCTGGAAGATCGCCAGCCCTTTTTTCCTTTTCGCGGCCCTTCTGCCTTTCGGCGACCTGCCGCATCGTATGCACAAGCCGCACTATCGAATGGCATCTGAGGAAACAAATTAAGAAAACAAACTACGGAAACAAAGTAAGGAAACAACATGCTGCAATTTGAAAAGATGACCGTAAAAGCCCAAGAAGCGCTGCGGCAGGCGCAAGAGGTCGCCGCGCGCCACGAAAACCAAGAGATCCAACCCGTGCACCTGCTCGAAGCCCTGGTGGCCCAGCAGGATGGCGTGGTGCCTCCGCTTCTGGCGCGCCTGGGCATTCGCCCGGAGATGCTGAACCAGGAAATTGCGCGCGAAGTTTCGCGTCTACCTAAAGTATCGGGGTTCGACCAGCAGCACTTGGGCAAAGCGCTGAACGCCGTGCTGGAGCGCGCGTTCGATGAAGCCAAGAATTTCAAGGACGAGTACGTCTCGACCGAGCACCTGTTCCTGGCCATCGCTGGCGCTGACCGCGATCCCGCTGGACAACTCCTGAAGAAAGCCGGCGCGACGCACGAAGCCATTCTGCAAGCGCTGACCAGCGTGCGCGGCACGCAGCGCGTCACCTCGCAAAATCCCGAAGCGACTTACGAATCGCTGGAGAAGTATGCTCGCGACGTTACCGAACTGGCGCGCCGCGGGAAGCTCGACCCGGTCATTGGCCGCGACGAGGAAATCCGCCGCGTGATGCAGATTCTGGCGCGCCGCACGAAGAACAATCCCGTGCTGATCGGCGAACCTGGCGTCGG